>JBDTWJ010000191.1:0-6053 GCA_040006755.1 Ilumatobacteraceae bacterium
TTCGCTGTCGCGCTTGCATCGCTCGACGGTAGCGACGGCCTCTTCCACGGCGCGACCGACAAGACCGAGTACTACGCGAATCTCGCCGAGACCCCACAGTGGCGGACGTTTCTCGACACTTTCGTCACGCATCTGGATCGCTACAGCGTGCACGTTCGCGGGCACCCACCGGCCTTCACGCTCGTTCTCAAGGCCCTGGCAGGCGCTGGCGTGCATGGGGCATGGCCTGTCGTTGCGCTGTCCGTCATCGGCGTCGCGACCACACCGATCTTCGTCCTCGTCAGTGTTCACCGCCTAGCCGGCGAGGCGTGGGTGCGCCGC
Source organism: Ilumatobacteraceae bacterium (assembly GCA_040006755.1). Lineage (GTDB taxonomy): Bacteria > Actinomycetota > Acidimicrobiia > Acidimicrobiales > Ilumatobacteraceae > JAENVT01. Next base: position 322 of record JBDTWJ010000191.1, read on the forward strand.
TCTGCGCCTTTCCTCGTGCTGGTGCCGTACGCGATCTGGCAGATCACATCAGCCGACGCCTTCATCACCAGTGTTGCGGCAGCCGGTGTCGCCGCTCTCGCGATCGCACTGACCTCGCCGAATCGGAGCGTGGCAGTCGGAGCGTCGTTCGCTTGCGGACTGCTCCTTGGCACCGCGCTGTTCTTGACCTACGGGGCGGTGACGTTCCTGGCGATGCCAGTCGCGGTCGCGTTGTCGCGGTGGCGGCGCTGGCGTCGGTTGCTCCTCGTTGTCCTCATCTCGTGCAGCGCCGCAGCCGCCGTGGTGGTGGCGTTCTGGGGACTGGGTTTTTGGTGGTTCGACGGGCTCGCCGAGTTGCAGAAGCAGTACTGGCAGGGAACGGCCAAGTTCCGTCCATGGACCTACTTCACGCTCAGCAACGCCGCCGTACTGCTCGTCGCCGTCGGACCGGCAGCACTGGCCGGGATCTTGAGACTGCGCCAACGGGCCATCTGGATGCTCGCAGGCAGCGTGCTCGTCGGGGCCGCCGCGTCGACGGTCTCCCAGTACTCCAAAGGCGAAGTCGAGCGGATCTGGCTGCTGTTCTTTCCGTGGATCATGCTCGCCGCCGCGCCGCTCGCGGACCCGTGCACCACGACCCACGGGACACTGCGACTTCGCTCCTGGTTGACCATCCAGGCAACGGTCGCGATCATCCTGCAAGCCTCCCTGATCACCAAGTGGTAATCCGAGCCGGCCATCGTGTGGTCACAGAGTGTCCGGCGCCTTGTCGGAATCCCTGTGTCGAAAGACGCCCAACGAAAGGCCGGCCACCTCCTCGGGTCCAACCAACGTCAGCCGGCTGGGTCGATGTTGGCGTTGAGATGGAAGACGTTGTCCGGGTCCCACGCGCCCTTCAGCGCAACAAGGCGCTCCCAGTTCGGTCCGTATGCGGCGCGAACCCGGTCGGGCTCATCGGCACTCATGTAGTTGGAATACACCGCGTCGGCGGTGTAGGGCGCAACGGCCTCGAACGTCGACCGGATCCAAGCGATGTTGATCTCGTCTTCGGCTGGGTCGAGCCACTCGCCGGTGAGAACGAGGTTGTAGCCGGGCTCACGGTGGGGATACGCGGTCGCCGTCGGATCGATGCGGGTCACCGCACCGTGAAAGTGCTCGATGACCATCCCCGACATCGGCGACGGCACCCGTTCGAAGGCGTCGACGAGAACGCCGATCACGTCGGCGGAGAGCTCCTTGAAGAATGCCGACCGCCAATAGTTGCGCGCGCCCTTCGGGAAGGCCGCGTCGAGGAGCGTGTTCATCACGGGGTACGGCATCGGGCCGATGAGATCTACCGCTGGAGTCCCGACCGTGCGCAGCGGGGCGACGAGCCCCTCGCCGGTCGCGAGGTCGCCACAGTGGCATACCGGCAGGGCGACGATCTTGTGGCCGGATCCGTCGGGGGCGTGGACGAGCCCGAAGAAGCTGACGAGTTCGTCTGGGGAGTCCGTGGTCACCTCCTGGTAGGCGGCGAACACCGGCAGCGCCTCCGACAGCGGGTAGGCGACTATCCCGCCAAGGATCGTCTCGAGTGGATGGGCTTCGAACTCGAGCGACGCGGCAATCCCGAAATTGCCGCCGCCGCCACGAAGACCCCAGAACAGCTCGGGCTCGTTTTCAGCGCTGACCTGAAGGACGTCGCCATCGGCCGTGACGAGTTCAACTGACGTGAGGTTGTCGACGGCCATGCCGAAGCGGCCCATCAGCCACCCGAGGCCACCGCCGAGCGTCAAGCCGGCGACGCCTGTCGTCGAGACGACGCCACCGGTCGTCGCCAGGCCGTGCTGGTGAGTCGCGCGGTTGTAGTCGTTCCACGTCGCACCACCTTGCACGCGCGCGCGCCGCCTGGCGGGGTCGACGTAGCTACCTCGCATCTTGGCGAGATCGATCATCACGCCGCCCTCGGTGACAGCCTTGCCGGCGACGTTGTGCCCTCCGCCACGGGTCGAGATCTCGAGCCCGGCCGTTCTGGCAAAACGAACCGCATCGGCGATGTCGGCAGTGTTGACGCACCTGGCGATGAGCGCCGGTCGTTTGTCGATGAAACCATTGTGGACGGTCCGAGCTTCGTCGTAGCCGGCATCACCCGGCCCGACGACCTCCCCGGAGAACTGGGCTCGGAGCCCATCGACGGATTCACCCGACAGCGCGAGACTCATGTCCCCTCCTCGTCACCGGCACCGAGCCCCCGCCCGTACCGGTACCGACCCTACGCCTCCCGAGCCGGAATTGAAAGCCGAGGTCGACGGCATCGGCCCGGTGGCCGCTGTCTCTCGCGGTTCAGCTGTCGCCGAGGGCGATGCGGTCGCAGCGCGCGAGTCCGCGGTCGAGGTCGTTGTGGTCGGCGTGTCGTGCCCAGTTGAGCCAGAGTCCGTTCTGGGTGACGATCACGTCGGTGGTTCGGTTGCGTGCGTCGCGTCGGGAGACATGCGGTCGCGCTTCGGCGATGAGGTCGGTCATCTGGTCGGCGTACCGTTCGTAGAGGTGTCGTTCGACGGTGGCGATCTCAGGGTCGGTTCGCGAGATCGCCCACAGCGCGAGCCGGAGCGCGAGGTATTGAGGATCGAGGAACTCGCCGCGGAATGCGCCCCTGATATAGGCGCGAACGCGTTCCTCGGCTCCGTGGACGTCGATCAGCGACATGACGGATGCGTTGAACAGTCGCGTGGTCGACAACTCGAAGGCTGCGACGATCAGGGAGCGTTTGTCGTCGAAGTGGTAGCTGAGGAGGCCGAGGGAGACATCGGCTTCTCGGGCAACGTTGCGCATGCTGGCGCCGTCTATGCCGTCGCGTCCGATGCACGACATGGCTGCGTCCAGGATCTGTTCCTGGGTCGGCGTGAGCTCCATCGCAGGCAGGTCTAGTCGATGACTGGACGAACGTCCAGTCAGCGACGTATTGTCTTGCTGAACAAACGTCCAGGACCGGGCTCGGACTGGCGACACCGTCAGGAGAAGTGCATGCCGTCAGCGTTTGCTGCGTTCGAGATCGATCACGCTGCCCTGATCGATCTGGACGTGTATCCGATCCACGACCTGACCAGCTCGGCGCGGGAGGCGGTCGTTGCTGAGGCTCGCGCGCAGATGTCGGCTGACGGCTGCTGTCGGCTGTCCGGCTTTGTTCGACCGGGAGCGGTTGAGCGGATGCAGGTCGAGGCGACGTCGCTGCATGACCGGACCTGTTGGTCGGTGCAGGATCACAACCCGTACTTCTCCCCGGATGACGACTCGTTCCCGGCGGGACATCCGCGGCGCACGTTGCAGCATCGCGAGACGGGGTTCATCAACTCGGACGTGCTGGTTGGCGACTCGGTGTTGCGCCAGCTGTACGACTCGGATGTGTTGTTGCATTTCATCTGGGAGTGCCTCGGCACCGCCAGACCGATCTACCGTTGGGCCGATCCGTTGGCTCGCAACCCGTACGGGGTGACGGACCCCGGTCAGTGGCTGCCGTGGCACTTCGACGGCAACGAGTTCACGGTCAGCATCCTCGCCCAGAAGGCCGAGCGGGGCGGCGTCTTCGAGTACGTGCCGAACATCCGCCGGCCCGATGTTGAGAACTATGAACATGTTGCCCACGTGCTCGCCGGTGGACACGATGGTGTGCGCCAACTCGACTTGATGCCCGGCGATCTGCAGCTGTTCGCGGGTCGCTTTTCGCTACATCGGGTCACCCCTGTCGAAGGCACGGTCCCGCGCTACATCGGCCTCCCGTCGTACGTCCACGACCCGTACCGGATGAATCGTTCGTTCCATTCGGAAACGTTGTATGGCCGGGCGACCGATCAACATCGCCAGCGCGAACGAGTGCTTGTCGATGGGTTGGTCGACTGATGCGGGTGGCTTTCATCGGTCTCGGCAACATGGGTAGCCCGATGGCCTGCAACATCGTCGCCACCGGCTTTGACGTCGTGGTCGCCGACCTCGACCAAGCGAAGGTCGCGACGGTCGTCAGTGCCGGCGCCACCTCCGCCCCAGACGCGGTTGCTGCTGTGGCTGGTGCCGACGTCGTACTCACCTCTCTTCCGGGACCGAAGCAGGTGCGCGCGATCGCCGATCAGATCCTTCCGACGATGGCGAACGGATCGATCTGGATCGATCTCAGCACCAACGATCTGGACTGCGCTCGCTATGTCGCCAGCCTCGCGGCGCGATATGGGGTCAACGTGATGGATGCGCCGGTCAGCGGAGGAGTCGAGGGTGCCCACGCCGGCACGCTGTCCGTTCTCGTCGGCGGCGACGCCGACACGCACCTCCGCTGTCTGCCGTTGTTCGAGGCAATCGGGGTCCGCCATGATCTCCTCGGCCCGCATGGTGCCGGATATGTCGCGAAGATCGCGCAAGTGATGCTTTGCTACCTCAACTCTGTCTGCCTCACCGAAGCATTGATTCTCGGGGTCAAAGGTGGGGTCGACCCTGACAAGATGCTCGACATCATCCGCCACAGCACAGGCCGCAGTTACGTCGCGGATCGGTACGGTCCAGAGATCCTCAACGGCTGCTACGACGACACGTTCGACCTCACGCTCGCTGCGAAGGATCTGCGCCTCGCGATGGATCTAGCGTCTACCGTCGGCGCGACACTGACGTTCACAGCCGACGTCAGCCAGTTCTACGCCGCCGCCGAGGCCGAGTTCGGGCCGACGGCGCCGCATCTCATGGCGATGAGACGGATCGAGGACGCCAACGAACTGGTTCTGCACGAGGTCCAGCAATCCCTGAGCGCGAAAGGAACACCGACATGAGCAAATCAACCACTGATCATCGGGAAGTGATGGCCGACGATTTCCGGGCGGCGAACGCGGGCAGTTTCGTCGGAAACGAATGGGCGGCGCGTGTCGACCTGGCCGCGATGTATCGACTGGCGGCGCACTTCGGTTACGACGATCTCGTCTGGAACCACATCAGCATGCGTGTGCCGGGCTCCGACCACGATTTCTTCCTCAACAAGTTCGGCCTGCTGTACAACGAGGTGACTGCTTCGAACTTGATCAAGGTCGACAGTGACGGCAACGTGCTCGAGGGCCCGGCCGATGTCAACACGGCCGGGTTCGTGATCCACTCAGCGATCCACAACGACTTTCCGCAGTGGAAGGTCGTGTTCCACGCTCACGTACCCGACGCGCTCGCCGTCACCGCACTGAAGGATGGCTTCCAGCACCTGGTGCAGGACACATCGATGCTCTACGGCGAGATCGGCTACCACGACTGGGAAGGCCTGTCTCTCACTCTCGAAGAGCGCGAACGCCTGGCCAAGAACATGGACGGCAACCGGGCGCTCATCATGCGCAACCACGGGTTCCTCACGGTCGGCGAGACGCCGGGTGAGGCATTCATGGTGATGCACTACCTGATTCGCGGTTGCCGCACTCTGCTCCGCGCTCACGGCAGCGGACTCGAGATCGATCCCGGCCCCACCGACATCTGGGCGCTGTCCAAGCGCCAGTACGACAACTTCCCGCTCGGCCTGTACGAGTGGCCAGCACTGCTACGACTGCTCGACCAGAGCGATTCCAGCTATCGCCGGTAACCCGCGGTGCTGATCGAGCGTGTGAACACGACCCTGGTCGAATTGCCGCTGCGCGCCCCGATCGGCACCGCGATCCACGCGATCCGTTCGGTCGGCTGCGTGCTGGTCGAAGTCCACACCGCTGACGGGGTCGTTGGACAATCGTTCGCATTCACGATCA
>JBDTWJ010000192.1:0-5991 GCA_040006755.1 Ilumatobacteraceae bacterium
AGCGGCGGGCGATAGTGGTGCGCATCGTCGTCGAGCGACACGTCGCGGCGCCTCCCGAGGTGGTGTGGGACCTGGTGTCAACCCCGTCAGGCTGGCTGTCGTGGCAAGGCACCGAGGCAGACATCACCGCAGAAATCGGCGGCCCGCACGGGGTGAACATCCGCGGCGACGCGTTCGCGGGTGGCTCGATCGTCGAGATCGTGCCACACAAGCGCATCACGTTCACGTGGGGTTTCGAGATCGAAGCCAGCCCACTCCCGGCGGGCTCCACACTGGTGAGCATCGAGCTGATCCCACGCGGTAACGGCACGCTGGTACGCCTCACCCAGGAAGGGGTCCCCGACGGCTTCGAATCGGTGCAGCAAGGCTGGGAGCACTACCTCGACCGCCTGGCGGTCGTCGCCGCCGGCCCCGACCCCGGCCCCGACCCGAACGTCGGACGGCCGTCGGCCTGACCGGCTCACCGACCAGACGCGATGTGCAACCCATCGGCCTGCTCTCTCCGTCGCATCAACAAGAACAAACGGTTGTCGACGACGGTGCTCCTGCGGCTCTCGATACCCTCAAACCCTGAGCGCGACGTGCGCAATCCAGAGCGCAGCGGCCACGACCGCGACGAGCACCGCGAGCTTGTACCCCTCGCCCGCGCCGAGCCACACCGCCGGGAGACCGGCCATCGGGACGACCAGCTTGACGACGCCGATGACCTGCGCCGCGCCGCAGCGGGTTGAGTCAGTTTCGCGTTACCGACGGTTAGATACGTTCCATCGGGGGCACGTCGGATGACGTTCAAATCGTGACGTTCGACGATCACCTCTACTCCGTCATGCCGTCGCCGGTGGTCGCGCTCAATCGAGCGATCGCCATCTCAGAGACGAAGGGCGCCGACGTCGGGTTGGCCGAACTCGACGTCCTGAGCGCCGAGCTTCACAACTACTACCGTTTGCATGCGGCTCGCGCGGCGGCATTGCGCCGGCTCGACCGAACCGACGAAGCACGGGACACTCGCGACTGTCAGCGCGGGCGCGTCATGCGCAGCAGGCGTCTCCGCGCCATGCGTTGCGTCCCTCCTTGGCGGCGACCGCGGCGATGGCCAGACCGGCAATCGGGTCGGCCCACCACCAACCGAGCGTCGCGTTGGCCAGCAGACCGACGAGCAGCACGGCCGACAGATAGGTGCACAGCAGCGTCTGCTTGGAATCGGCGACCGCGCTCGCCGAGCGCAGCTCGCGACCCGTCCGGCGTTGTACCGCGGACAGGAACGGCATGATCAGCAACGAGGTTGCGGCGAGCACGATCCCGACCGTCGAAGAGGCCGCCTCATGCCCCCCAATAAGGGCGCGGGTCGATTCGACCGCGACGTAGAGCGCGAGAGCGTAGAACGACCACGCGATCACCCGCAGCGCTGTGCGTTCTCGTGACTCCGGGTCGGCAGACGAGAACTGCCACGCGACGATCGCTGCCGAGGCGACCTCGATCGTCGAATCGAGACCAAACCCGAACAACGCCGTCGATCCGGCAATCGTTCCGGCCGTCAGCGCGATCGCGCCCTCGATCACGTTGTAGCTGATCGTCGCCGCGACGAGCAGGCGAACGCGACGATTGAGAAGCTGTCGGCGCTCGGCCGTGACCCCGTCGACGGACCGAACGGTGTTGTGTTCGCAGCACGAGTCGACGACTGGAACCTTCGATGGTGCGGGTCGGGCATCGGTCATCAGCAGCATCCCGCGTCGCTCGTCAGGCAGACACTCGGGTCCGGGGCCAGCACAAGCGCGAGCAGTTCGCGAAGCGCGCTGGCGAGCCGCGAGTCGACGAGGTCATAGCGGACGCGACGGCCCTCGGGCTCAGCAACGACCAGACCGCAGCCGCGAAGGCAGGCCAGGTGATTGGACACGTTGGCGCGTGTCAGCCCAAGGGAGTCGGCAAGCGCCGACGGGTACGCGGGACCGTCGCGCAACGCCACGAGAAGCCTGCGGCGGGAATCGTCGGCAAGGGCGACACCGACGCGGGCCAGGACATCCATGTTCAACGTCTGGTCAACGGCGATAGCCATGACCCGACTATACAGCCGTGGGTGAACCGACGAAATCGGGACGGACCGGCTCCTCACCCGGCGAGCAACGGTGTATCTAACCCACGCTCGTACGACTGCTTGGTGCCAGCGGTGTCGACGAATCGGTGGAACGCCGGCCGCGAAAGTTGTCCATCCACTTGTCCATCTACGCCGCGCTGCTGCCTGATGTTCAACCAGGTCAGACGAGGAGAAAACAGAAGCTGAGCAGGTCAGATGCGATTCGGAGTGACTCGCTGAGACCAACTCGACCCAGGGGTAGTAGGGCGTCGGGGAGCTGTGAGGCGTCTATAGCGGCGAGGTGTCCGAATTCGTCGAGCAGGGATTGCAGGGTGGCCTCGGGGTGGTGGTCGATGGTGCGGCGGAGTCGGTCGATGATGTGGGTTGCGTAGGCGGTGAAGTTTGACGACGGGCGGGGCGAGGCCGTTGGGGTGCAGGCTGAGTCGGATTACGTTGACCGGTGGTCTGAGCACTTCGGCCGCGACGCGTTCGGTGAAGATCGCGGCTGCTGGATTGATCGTGCGGCCGCAGCACGGTTGCACTGCAGAAGCAGTGCCGAAGCAGAGAGCGACCGTCAGTACAGAAATGAGCGATTGCTGCCGATGACCTTGTCATGCAACGGCGATCGAGCGAACGACTGGGGCGGCCGTGGTTGGCGTTGTGGGCCGCGACGTGGACCGCCGTATTGAGTTTGCAGCTAGGCGCTGGCCTGACATCGGGCACTCGACCACTGTGGGAGAGTCCGATGGCCCTGTTCGTCATTGTGTTGATTGCTGCGTCACTGTGTGCTGTTGCGTCGGGCATCGTACTGGTCGTGGCCTGGTCGAGTAACGGTGCCGAGTTGGGGATGGTGGCGGCGTTTGCGATGTCGGTGTCAGTTCTGCCGCTGGTGCACGGGTTGACGACCCCCGGAGTGCTGTACGGACCGAACGCGGCGACGATGTCATCGGTGATGCTGGCGTTGCCGTGGGCGAGCGTTGCCGTTGCTCCGTTGGTCGCGCCTCGCTCATCGTTCGGTCGTTGGGTTTCGCGACGCTGGAAGCCATGGGTGTTCACCCACGTAGCGATGCTGTTCGGGCTCGCAGCCGGGCTCCTGGCAAGGCCATCGCTCTTCCCCGCACCTCAGCTCGGTGCGGCTTCGTCGATTGTCGTGGCGTGCCTGTCGCTGGCTGTGTGTTTCGCGCTCTCGGTACGTCATCTTCGACTGTCCTGGATCAGCGGCTCGGTTCGGCCGGTGATGGTGGCGGTCGGCTTCGCGTTCATCGGTGCATCAAGCTTGGTATGGGTGGCTCGGGCACCGTTCACGGCCGGTTTCTGGGTGGCGCACCTGTTCGACATCGTCGGCGTCTTTGGTTTGACGATCGGTGCGTTCATCGCGTATCGACAGCAGCGGACGTTCACAGAGATCGTGCGACCGCTGGTCGCGAACGAGCCGCTGTCGGCGTTCGAGCTCGGTTTGGAGCCGTTGGTCCACCGCTTCGTCGCGATGCTGGAGACCAAGGATGCGATCACCCGCGATCACGTCGTGCGCACGGCGGCGCACGCAATTCGTGTCGGTGACCACCTTCGCCTCCCCGGCGCCGACATCCATCGACTCGGGCTGGCCGCGTTGCTCCACGATCTCGGGAAGTTGTCGGTCCCCGACAAGATCTTGAACAAGGCCGGCCGTCTCGACGCGGAGGAGTTCGAGATCGTCAAAGGTCACACGATTGCCGGTCAGGCCCTCGTCGAGCAATCGTCAGTGCTCGTGAGCATCGGAACGATCGTGCGCGGACATCACGAACGCATCGACGGCGGCGGCTACCCGGATGGTCTGTCAGGCAATGACATTCCGTTCCTCGCTCGGATCGTCAGCGTCTGTGACGCGTATGACGCGATGGCCTTCACCCGCCAGTACCGCGAAGGGCTCGGTCATGCCCGGGCGATCGGAGTCCTCCAGGAACACGCCGGCTCACAGTGGGACGAATCGATCGTTGCCGCCGTGGTCGGCTGCCTCGCCGAACCGACGTCAGATCATTCACCGCTCGACTCGGTCGGGCGGGGAGTGGCCCTCGACGACTTCGATCGGACATCGTGGTGCAGTTGCGGGGACGCAGTCCCCAACGGACTGGTTGTGTTGCCGATCGCCGCCGCCCTCAGCCAGCCAGTCTCATCTCCGTAAGCATGAACGCTGGTAAGCACACTGAGAAATCTCGGCGGGCAGGAATGCCGGATTGACGTCGCAGGGTTTCCTGGCCATGTCCAGACGACAACGTTCTCGCCTCGCGGCCTTGGCTCTCGCGGCCGCGGTGATGGCTGCCGCGTGTGGTGGGCCTCGCGAGGCCTCGGTCGACCCAGGGGCACGCCCGAATCTGCCAGTTGCAAACGCCGTATCCACGGAGTTCCTTCCGGCAGTGACGGTGTGGGATGTTGGCGAGCAGGAGTGGGTGCAGCTCGCGAACTTCCTGCCTGCGGACAAACCGGTGCTCGTCTGGTTCTGGGCACCACATTGACCGTATTGCCGGGCTGAAGCGCCCGGGGTCGAGCAGTTCGCTCGACAGAATGCAGACGCCATCCGGGTGATCGGACTCGGAACCCAGGACACTCTCGGGGAGGCCGAGCAGTTCCTCGACAAGTACGGAACGAAATCGTTCACGATGTTGTGGGACGAGTCGTTCGAATCGTGGACGGCGTTCAACGTCAGCTCGCAGCCGACGGCGATCCTGTTCGCCGCTGACGGACATCCGATTCAGGGGTGGCAAGGACCGTTCCCTGAGTCCGAGGTTCTGGCGCTCGCTGCGGCGTCGGGCTGAAACTGTGGCTTTGGGCCGGGAATGGCGCGGCACTTGACGGTGAACGCAGCAGACTTCTACTACCAGCCGACGTGCGTCCAGGCTGTCAGCAGTGGCACCTTCACCTTGAAGGTGACCAATACCGGGGCCATCCTCCACAACGTCACCATCGCCGACCAGGGCATCGACATCAACGTCGCGGTCGGCGAGACGATCGAGGTACCCGTCACCCCCGGCGATGGACCGCTCGCGTACATCTGCAAGTTCCACCGGACCTCCGGCATGGTCGGCGCAGTGCTACCGGCCGGAGGCTGAGATGCGCGTTTGCGTCACGCCGTGAACTCGCCTACTCGGACCGGGCGGACACCTTGGCCGGCAACGACGGCGAAGACGGGAATGCTGCGACGAGTCCTGGGGGTTTCCTGCCCATGACGAACCTCCCCGGTACTCCCGTTTCACGTTCAGCGTTCCTTGCGGCGGCCGCTGGGCTCGTACTCGCGGCATGCGGCAGCGACTCCGTCGCCGGGTCCACGGCGAACGGCGCCTCGTCCGACACCCGCCCGCCGTCGCCCTCATCGACACTGGCACCGGCAGCGCAGCCCGCCGGGCCGGGTGCGGCATCGGTGATACCTGCCGCACTGATCGGCGCAACCACCATCAACGGCGACCCGTTCGACGCAAACCTCCTGGCCGGTCGCCCGACAGTCGCATGGTTCTGGGCGCCGTGGTGCGTCATCTGCCGTGGCGAGGCACCAGATGTCGCGGACATCGCAGCTCGCTACGCCGGCAAGGTGAACTTCGTCGGCATCGCCGGTCGAGGCGAAGCACCCGCCATGCGAGATTTCGTGTCCGAGACAGGGACAGGCGGCATCACCCATCTCGACGACAGCAGCGGCGACATCTGGGCCTCCTATGAGATCTACGCCCAGCCTGCGTACGCGTTCATCACTGACGACGGCCGACTCGAGACGTATGTCGGTTCGTTGGGTGGCGACGGGCTCGCCGTGATCATCGACAAACTGATCGACGCCTGACGAACGACCGGCTCACCCGCGGTTCAGTTCAGCACTGGCACGAGGGTGGTCGAAATGTGGGCGGTTCCTTCGAGGGTGCGATGCACGGGGCACTTGTCCGCGATGCGCAAGAGGG
>JBDTWJ010000193.1:0-5940 GCA_040006755.1 Ilumatobacteraceae bacterium
CAGCAGGCCAACCCCAACCGCACCCCAAACCCGTCGAAGGCACCGTGGTACTTCCTCGGTCTACAGGAACTGCTCACGATGTTCCACCCGATGATCGCGGGCGTCACCCTGCCCGGTGTCGGGTTGATCGTGTTGATCTTCGCCCCATTCATCGACAAGAACCCTTCCCACAAGCCAGAGGATCGAAAGTTCGCCATCTCGCTCATGACGGTGCACATCATGTTCTGGTCGGTATTGGTAATTATCGGATCGTTCTTCCGAGGCCCCGGCTTCAACTTCACCTTGCCGTGGCGAGACGGCTTGTTCTTCGATCTGTGAGGTACGCATCATGAGTCCCGCAGCAATCATCACCATTGCCGTCTTCGCCATCGTCATCCTTGCGGGCATCGTGCTGGTCACGGCTGCACGTCGCGCCGACGTGCGCGGCGCAGGTGCCCTCAGCCGCGAGACGCGCCGACGCGACAAGGACGCAGAGATTGATCTGCCGCCAGGCAAGACCGGCCGCGACGTCGAGCGCGCAGTGGCCGTATCACGCAGCGCCGAGCTGGTGCCAGCTGCGCCAGCAACCCCTGTTGTGTGGGTGCCACCCGACGAAGAAGCATTGGGTGTCAATCGTCGCAAGTTCCTCAACCGGGCGATGGTCTCGCTCACGGGCGCCGGTCTCACCACCTTCGCCGCGGCAGGCTTCGTCGGCTTCCTGTGGCCGACCGCGAAAGGCGGGTTCGGTGGCAAGATCAACGTCGGCAAGATCGACGATGTCATCTCGAGCATCCGCACCAGCAGTGGCTTCTTCTACAACGCGACGGCTCGATCGTGGGTCACACAATATCCTCTCGACGCGTTACCGAAGGCCAAGACTGTGCCTGCCTACAAGCCATTGCTCGCGGGCATGGAGAACGGTCTGGTGGCGCTCTATCAAAAGTGCCCGCATCTCGGTTGCCGCGTTCCGCAGTGCGTCAGCAGTCAATGGTTCGAATGCCCGTGCCACGGGTCGCAGTACAACCGCGTCGGCGAGAAGAAGGGCGGCCCCGCGCCTCGTGGTATGGATCGCTTCATCCTGCAAGTCACCAACGCCGGTGATGTCATCATCGACACCGGCACGGTGTTCTCCGGGCCGCCGATCGGCACCAACACCACTGGCCAAGAGGCAGAAGGTCCGCACTGCATCGGCGGCGGAGGTGGCCACGGATGATCGCCTTGGCGACCACCGCGATCGGTTGGATCATCCTCGTACTCAGCTTGCTGGGCTGGGTGGCCTATTACTTCGGGAATCGTAATGCTGCGCGCCCCGAGTTGGGTTCCGAAGTCGAACTCGCACCCAACCGTCGCCCCTACTTCGACGACGAGGCGCTGGAGGGTCCACGCCTCGTTCGCGTGCAGATCGTCGGCGCCTTGCTGCTCGTCTCGATGGTCATCGGCCTGCCCCTCTACTGGGTGTTGGAGCCCAGCCGTCAAGCGGGTGCCGTCGCCCAGAAGGAAGAGACGTTCGTCAACTGGGGCCGTGATCTGTTTGAGACGACGGCCAACGGCGGTTTCAACTGCGCTGGTTGTCACGGTGGCTTGAAGGCCGTAGGCGGTCAGGCACCAACAGCTGTCACCGACCCGAAGACCGGCGAGGTCAGGTCCGTCAACTGGTACGCGCCGGCGTTGAACACCGTGCTGTATCGCTTCACCGGCGACGAGGTGCAGTTCATCCTCAACTACGGACGCACGTTCTCGCCGATGTCGGCGTGGGGCACGATCGGCGGTGGCCCGATGAACTCCCAGCAGATCGAGACCATCATCGCCTACATCCGCAGCATTCAGCTCGAGCCGGAGAGTTGCCTGACGGAACCCGCCTTTCCCACGGTGTCCGCATTGACCGACCTCAAGACGTTGAAGATCTGCGACGGGGGCATCCTGCCCGAGAAGACGCGGACGGCGATCGACAAGTCGGCCACGCAGGCCGCCCAAACGCTGGTTGACGCCGGCAAGTACGGCTCGGTCGCCGAAGCCATGGGCGAGGCCTTGTTCAATCTCGACATCAACAGCGGGGCGTACAGCTGCGCACGTTGTCACACCGAAGGTTGGAGCTACGGCAGCCCGGAGGTGCCGGGTCAGGGTGCATTCGGTTGGAACCTCACCGGAGGATCCACCGCATCGCACTTCCCCAGCGAGCAGGACATGATCAATTTCATCAAGAACGGCTCAGAGGTCGGCCAGCGTTACGGCAAGCAGGCGCAGGGCAGTGGGCGCATGCCCGGTTTCGGCAGCCTGCTCACCGACGAGCAGATCAAGGCCATCGTCGAATACGTGCGGAGCCTGTGATGAGCGCAGTGCTCGCGATCGGATGGCAGCCCGAGCTCCGAGGCATCCTCATCACCATCATCGCGGTGGTGACGTTCTGCGGTAGCTGCTACTTCCTGCTCAGCACCAACCTCGGTGCAAGGCTCGGGTTTCTCGTTGCTTTCGCTGCGCTCGCCGGCTGGATGTTCCTGATGGGCGCAACGTGGTGGGCGTACGGCAAAGGCTTGCTCGGCCCGGAAGCATCGTGGCAACCCATCAGTGGGCGAACGGTGTTGACCTCGTCCACCATCACCGAGTCGGGTGCGCTTCACGACCCCATCACCATCGATCCCAGCTCTGACGCGAACTCGGCCGCCATTACCGTCGACGAGGCCCTCGTCAACGAGAGCTGGAAGAAGCTCGACCCGTCGGTGCCGTCGTTCCAGCAAGCCGGCGCTGCCGCGGCCGTGCTGCTCGAGGAGTCGAAAGCGATGAAGAACGGCGAATTCCAGGTGGTCAACGTCTTCGACAAGGGCGGCCAACGCCATCCTCAGCTGTTCAACGGCAAGCTCGACTTCTTGGCCTTCCTGCACAAGCCGCACTACTCGGTCGTGGAAGTCGCCCCGTTGGTGAAGCAGCGCGACGAGCCGGGTCGTGCCCCGGCCAAGCCGGAGATCGACACGGCCCGACCGCATTCCTACGTGTACATGATTCGCGACCTTGGTGCGAAGCGAAAGCCCGCCGGGTTCATCACCGTCGGGTCACTGCTGGTCTTCCTCATGTTGTGCTATCTGCTGCACACACGCGACCGACGTGTGGTCGCCAACCGATCGGCGAAAGCCTTGCCGGTGCAGACCTCTCCACCGGCATCTACACCGGCGACCGCCACGGTCCAGGCAACCTGATGGGTCAATACCTGCCGATCGTGTCTCTGTTGGTGCTGGCCACACTCTTCGGCGCGTTGAGCTTCTTCGCATCGCGATTGCTGGCGCCACGTCGCCCATCGTCGGCCAAACAAGCCCCATACGAGTGCGGGATCGTTCCCAGCCGCGAGCCACCCGAGCGGTTCCCTGTCACGTTCTATGTGGTTGCAATGTTGTTCGTGATGTTCGACATCGAATTGATCTTCCTCTATCCGTTCGCGGTCGACCGACGATTCCTCGGGAGCTATGGCTTCGTCGAGATGCTCGCGTTCAGCGTCATCTTCTTCGGCGCATTCGTCTACGTCGTCGCCCGCGGCGCGCTCGACTGGGGACCGGCGCAACGACAGCGCCGGATCGACGGCGCCGTTTCTGCCGAACGCACGCTGGGTACGACGATCAGGCGCGTGGGCACCGAGGGACGCATCGACGAATCGACGGCGGCATGAGCCTCATCCGCAACATCCAAGATGATGGTCTCGGCGGAATCCAGCACAATGCGATCACCGCCAAGATAGAAGACTTGGTCAAGTGGTCCCGTAGCCGCAGCAGCTGGCCAGCGTCGTTCGGTCTGGCGTGCTGCGCGATCGAGATGATGGCCACGGGCGCAGCGCACTACGACCTCAGCCGATTCGGTATGGAGGTGTTCCGCGCATCGCCGAGACAAGCCGACATCATGATCGTCGCCGGCCGTGTCAGCCAGAAGATGGCGCCCGTGTTGCGCCAGGTCTACGACCAGATGATGGAACCGAAGTGGGTCATATCCATGGGTGTCTGCGCGTCGACCGGTGGCATGTTCAACAACTACGCCATCGTCCAAGGTGTCGACCAGGTCGTGCCGGTGGATGTGTACGCGCCGGGGTGCCCGCCAACTCCTGAAACCCTCATCCACGCCATCGAGACGCTGCATCAAGGGATCGAGGACGGCCACTTGATGAAGCGCCGCGGCGAAACCGGTGCTGGTGCCAATGTGCACGTGCAAGAGATTCCTGCCGGGGCCGAGTCGATCCCCGTGCTGATCGGAACTCGGTGAACCATGAGCGATACACCCGCCGTAGTGCCCGACGAGGCCGCCCCTCCTGCTGAACCACCGACGATGCACGGCTGTCCGCTGACCGACAGCTGTGGTCAGACCGTGCTGCACCCAACTCGCGAGCAGTACGTCGGTGTCGTGCGCGCCTTGCTCGACGAGGGCTACGAGATGTGCGTGGATGTGACTGCGACGGACTACCTGTTGATGCCCGAGCGGGCGATCCCCGACGGTGTTGCCGCCGAGCGCTTCGAGATCGTGGTCAACCTCCTCTCGTTGTCGGCTCGTCAGCGCATCCGCCTACGGGTGCAGGTGCCCGCCGACGACTCGTCGATCGACTCACTGTTCGACCTGCATCCCGGCACAGAGGCGATGGAGCGAGAGGTGTTCGACATGTTCGGCATCACCTTCACCAACCACCCCGATCTCACCCGCATCCTGATGCCAGAGGATTGGGACGGTCACCCGCTGCGCAAGGACTATGAGACCGGCGTGATCCCAGTGCAGTTCTCGACGGATTTCGCGGCACGACCATGAGCATCGTCGACACCATCCAAGCCGGCGACGATGCGCAGCAGGGCCTGAAGCCGCGCAGCGAACTGACTGCTCGCGAGTTGCTACGCGAAGTCGGCTCGGTGCTGCGAATGAGCGAGGCCGAGGCGGCCCAACTCGGTGATGTCCCCGTCGATCCCTCGGAGGATCAGACGATGATCATCAACATGGGCCCACAGCATCCCAGCACCCATGGCGTGCTGCGCCTCATGCTGGAGCTGCGAGGCGAAGAAGTACTCCGCTGCAAGCCGATCATCGGCTATCTCCACACCGGCATGGAGAAGACCGGCGAGAACCTGACCTACATGCAGGGCGGCACCAACGTCACGCGCATGGATTACGTCAGTCCGCTCAACAACGAACTGGTCTTCTCGATGGCCACCGAGAAGCTGCTCGGCATCGACGGCGACATCCCAGAACGAGCCGTCTGGATGCGCATGCTCCTCAGCGAGCTCAACCGCATGAGCAGCCACCTGCTGTTCCTCGCGACCAACGGCATGGACATCGGTGCCGTCTCGATGATGATCTACGGGTGGCGCGAACGCGAAGAAGTGCTGCGCTTCTTCCAGAAGGTCACCGGCCTCAGGATGAACCACAACTTCATCCGCCCCGGAGGCGTCGCCGCCGATCTGCCGACCGGATGGCGCGACGACGTGTTGCAACTGCTCGACCTCATCACACCACGTCTCGAAGAGTACGACACATTGATGACGGGTCAGCCGATCTGGCGCGAGCGACTTCAGGGAGTCGGCGTCATCACCGCGCAAGAAGCCATCGCCCTCGGCGCGACAGGTCCCATCCTTCGTAGCACGGGAACCGCTTGGGATCTCCGCCGCGACATGCCGTACCTGCACTACCCCGAGATCGAGTTCGACGTGATCGTCGGGTCGTACGGCGACGCGTTCGACCGTTACGCCATCCGCCTCAACGAGGTGCGCGAGAGCATGAAGATCGTTCGCCAGATTCTCGATCGCATGCCCGCCGGCGACTATCGAATTCAGGACAAGAAGGTGACGCCTCCGCCGCGTGCTCGTATCGACGAGTCGATGGAAGCGTTGATCCACCACTTCAAGATCTTCACCGAAGGATTCAAGGTGCCAGAAGGCGAGGTCTACGTTGCCATCGAGAGCCCGCGCGGCGAGATCGGTTGCTACATCGCCAGTGATGGGTCGG
>JBDTWJ010000194.1:0-5880 GCA_040006755.1 Ilumatobacteraceae bacterium
TGCATTCGCTCATCACGTCGCAATTCCCGCGTGACTACATGGGCATCGTCGGCTTCAGCGAGACGGCCCGCGTTCTCACGGCCGCTCAGCTTCCGGAAGTGTCGTGGGACTTCGTCTACGGCACCAACATGCAGCACGGTTTTCTGCTCGCTCGGCACCTGCTCGCGAAGCAGACCGGCACCAAGCAGATCATCATGATCACCGACGGCGAACCGACAGCGCACATCACCCCGCGCGGCGACGTGTTCTTCAACTACCCGCCGGTGCCCGAGACGATCGAGGCCACGTTGCGCGAGGTGGTGCGCTGCACCAAGGACAACATTCGCATCAACACGTTCATGCTCGACGCCAACAGCTACCTCAAGTCGTTCATCGAGAAGCTCACGTCGATCAACCGTGGGCGTGCGTTCTTCACCACCCCCGAGACGCTCGGGGACTATGTGCTCGTCGACTTCATCGAGCACAAGAAGTCGCTCGCCCGTGGTCGAGGTGCCCGCCGCGCCGGTTGATTCGGAGCTGCCGGAACCGAATCGTCCCCTCGTGGCTCTCATGTAGTGGATGAGTGAGGTAACTGTGACCAACGTGCCAGCGCCGATGGTGCCTGTAGAGGTGGTGGTTCGCGAGCAGTTCGATGTCTTCTATCACCGCGAGTTCGCAGGGCTCGTGCGGTTGGCAATGGTGTTGGTAGACAGCCAGGAGCAGGCCGAAGAGGTCGTGCAAGACGCCTTCGCCGCGCTGTATCTCAGGTACGCACTCGTGTCCACACCGGTCGCCTACATCCGTGCCTCGGTGCTGAACGGGAGCCGCAAGGTCATCCGTCGCCGGCGCCTCGCACGTCGACATCCGACGCAGGTCCCAGAAGATGGCGCGCTGGTCTACAACCACGTCATCGATGCCGTGCGCCGCTTACCCGCTCGGCAACGTGCCGCGGTCGTGCTGCGCTACGAACTGCAGCTCACCGATGCAGAAATAGCCGAGACCCTCAGGGTGCCGATCGGCACAGTGAAATCGACATTGCACCGGGCCATCGCCCAGCTACGCCAGGAGATATCCAATGAATGATCTCGATCCCCTCATCAGCCAGGCCATGGCTCGCGTCGCGCAACCGACCGATGCTCGCCCGTCAGTCAGCGACGTGCATCGCCGGGCACGCCGTCACAATCGCCGCCGCATGACGGCGACGGTCGGCGCGGTGGCCTGCGCGGGCCTGGCATCGGCCGCACTGCTGATCCGCCGCGACGGCGACAGCACGCGAACCGTGGCGAGCGGCGCGGCCGGTTCCACTGACGAAGGCGTCGGGGCGACGACCACGTTTCCACTTGCCCTCGGCGGCCCCACGACACTCGCGATGGCACCGCAGCTCACGATCGATGCGTCAACGGTCTGGGACGCCCTCGCGAACCTGGAAGCAGACCCTTCAGCGGCAGGGATGGCGCTGGTGCCCCTGCCGGGCGATGTCGACAGGGCTCACATGCCGACCGCGGAGATGTTCGGCTGCACCACCGATGCCTGCGCGACGCTGTTCAACTACGTCGTCTGGCACCAGGTCGGGTCGATGCTCGGATTCTTCGACGTGCAGCAGATGCGCGACATGAACTCGGGAATCGACTTCTCGAAACTGCCGCAAGCCGGCGACGTGCTGCAGACAGTGTCCTCCTCGTTCTACCCGCCGGCCACCACGATGCCGGGAGACGAAACGCCGACGACGATCAGCGTCTTCGACGGCGTGATGTTGATCGACGGCGGGGCACCCGTGGGTGCGATGAACGATGCGTTCGGCCGATTGGCCGGCTTCAATCGGACGATCTTCCCCAGTAGCGGCAAGACGGTCGACAAGACGGTGCTGATGCGGAGTGGCATCAACGATTCGATGGCGTCTGCTGTCGGCAGCGTGCTGGGCATAGGTGGAGTCGACAACTGGGATGCGTCGTTCGTCGGTGATCCTTCACAAGGAATGGTCGCGGTCGTGATCGGCCCTGACTACTGGGATCTCGTGCAGAACCAGTCCCCACCCGTTGGGGCTGTGTACACAACCACGAGCCCGGCGCCTACGAGCACTTCTATCCAGCCGTAGGTCAGATTGCTTCGACAATGACGCCTCTGTGCCGCCCTAGGAGGGCGCTGAGGTCGGTGGGATCCGAGGTCAGAATGATCGCCGGCGCACAGTGGATGGCTTCGGCAACGACCAGAGCGTCGATCGTCGCAGACGACTTGGCGTCTCCGAGCAACTCGCCGGCAGTTCGCGCCAGGCCCTCGGTCAGTGGATGTTGTGGTGAGGTCTGGGCGAGCACGAGGTTGACGGGTGCGTCGCGCGGCCCATTGCCCCAAACCGTTTCGGCAACCACCACCATCGGCACGCGAAACTCCGCGCCAGCAGCTCGAGCGACTTCGAGGCGAGCTCTCAATCGTCCGTCGTGTCGGGCGAGGCCGATGACTGCTCCAGCGTCAAGGACAATCGTTCGTTCGTTTCTTTCCACCAGCGCTCTCCCTCGGCGGTCTCCTCGTCGGTCACCGGGCCGTACATCTCGTCGAGCTTTCCGAGCAACTCCAGGATTGGATCGCGCTGCAACCGGGCACGCAGGGCTTCGACGATGTAACTCGACACCTCACCTGGCCGGACACGGCTCTTCAGATCGTCGAGGACATCGTCGTCGACTGTGATCGTGACCCGAGACACTCCCATCCGCGTGAACATATCATATGTATGATCATACGATCACCCGAGATCGCAGATGCTGGTGCACGAAGTAGACACCGCGTTCCTCGACGGTCGCCAACACTCCGTCAGCGTCGAGGCCGGCATTGTGCGATCGCTGCACCCGATGGCAGATGTCCACGTCTTGATCGTGGACCGTGCGATGGGCCGCGGCGATCGATTTGCGGACGTCGGCGTCGAGATCGGGCCGCACGAACAGCCGGCGTTCGACCCTGGTCGTGCGAGCGTCGATCGGGTCCATCCACATCGCCAAGCACGCGCCCGGAAACACGTTCATCATCAGATTGGGCCACACAGTGAGGTACCCCCCGATGCCGTACGGACCGTCCATCGGTATCGCCGCCAACTCCTCCCACCCTGTCTCGCCCGGCAACAACGTCGTGCGGATCTCGTCGACCCGCGAACCGCTCGGCTGCAGTGGTCGATCCCATGCATACAGCGCGATCCCGTCGGACACCATCGGGTAGTCCTCGCTGGAACTCGTGTCGATTTCTGGATGAACGAACGGCGTGTGGTAGTTCTCGCTGTAGTTCTCGAGTAGCACCTTCCAGTTGAACTGACGGTCGTTCGACTCCGTCAGCACGAGCTCCATCGACTCCAACGGGTATGCATCAATGGTCCGACCCAGTGGGCCGACATCGAGTGATGCCGCCGTCTCGTCGAAGCAGACAAACACCAGGCGGCGCCACGTCATCAAATGCACCGGCTTCAGCGAGTAGTCGGCCACGTCGAAGCCTTCGGGATCGCCGACGCCCTCGGCACGAGCCAGCGATCCATCCAGCCGATAGAGCCACGAGTGGTAGGGACAACGGATCAATGACGCCGTGCGCGTCGCGCCGTCCTCACACAACGGAGAGCCACGGTGACGGCAGACGTTCAGGAAGGCGCGCAGCACGCCCGCCCTGTCGCGAACGAACAGCGCTGGTAGACCGCCTGTGACCCGGGCCGTACAGGAGCCTGCCGCCGGCATCTCGTCGACGACTCCGGCGCAGATCCAATCCTTCTGGAAGATCTCGTGCCGCTCGCGCTCGTGAAACTCGGCCGAGCTATATGCCGCGGCCGGCAGTGTCGTCGCTTGCCTGATCCCACCCGGCTCCGGTATCGCGCGCAGTTCCACGGGCTGAGATTACGTTCGCTCGAGTAGCAGTTCGCGCCGCTGGCACCGGAATGGTCCCACGCGGCGCATATCGGTACCCGCGTTCGGCCAACCGAGGTCAGAAGCCGGCGAGAGGGGATTCGAGGCGGCGGCGCACGGCGGCGCCAATCTTGTCGTTGAAGGCGTGCATGTGCGACTCGATCAGCGATGCAGCGCGTTCGCCATCACCGTCGACGAGCGCGGCGTGAATGGCGCGGTGCTCGTCGATCACCTGCTCTGGTGCGGCGACATCGGAAAGGTAGAGGTGCCACAACCGGTCGCTCTGCGCGTACAGCATGTCGAGTGTCTCGGTGAGGAAGCGATTGTCGGCGGCAGCCCACACGATCTCGCGGCACTCGCGGTCGATCTCGAGCAACTGCGTCGGCGTGCTGTCGGTGGACGCGCGTGCAAGCGCCGCTGACATCGCGTCCCAGTCGGCAGCGCGCCCGCGGGCAGAGGCGAGGCGCATGACGTAGGGCTCGAGGATGGCCCGCGTCTCGTAGAGCGTCGAGAGCTCCGACACATCGATGCTCGACACGTACATGCCGCGGCGGGGGATGATCGTGACGAACTGGTCGCGCACCAAACGTTGTAGCGCCTCCCGGATTGGCGTGCGACCAAGCCCGAGTTGGACTTGTAGGCCGTCCTCGCGCACGACAGCACCCGGGGAGAGTTCTAGCGTGACGATCATTCGCCGGATCGCTTGAAACGCCTGCTCGCTGAGTGATACGTTACTGATATCGAAAAGATATATCACCGGCGCCGCAACGACAAGTATTGCCGCGTGGCACGAGGCTCCAGGAGAGATCAATGAGCGAGACATCAGAACCGTCGGCCGCCCAGACGGTGCCGCTGAAAGCCAAGTGCGTGGTCATCGGGGCCGGAATCGTGGGCAACTGCCTGGTCGGGCACCTCAGCCGGCTCGGATGGACCGACATGGTGCAGATCGACAAGGGTCCGCTACCCAACCCCGGCGGCTCCACCGGCCACGCATCCAACTTCATCTTCCCCACCGATCACAACAAGGAGATGGCGTTCCTCACGCTCGAGAGCCAGCAGCAATACATCGATCACGGCCTCAACAACACCTCTGGTGGCATCGAGGTTGCCCGCAAGCCCGAGCGTCTCGAGGAGTTCAAGCGCCGCATGACGTCGGCCAAGGCTTGGGGCATCGACAGCCGCCTCGTCACGCCGGCCGAGATCAAAGAACTCGTCCCGTTCATCAACGAAGAGATCCTGCTCGGCGGTTTCTACACACCCAGCGTGTCGTGCGTCGACTCACTGGAGACCGGCACGCAGATGCGCAACGAGGCCGTCGACAAGGGCGCGTTACAGGTCTTCGCCAACACCGAGGTGCTCGATGTCGAGACCGAAGACGGGCCCGGCGGCCCGACGGTGACCGCCGTCGTGACCAACAAGGGGCGCATCGAGGCCGAGTACGTCGCGATCGCCTGCGGAGTGTGGAGCCCACGCATCGCCAAGATGGCAGGCGCCAACATCCCGCTGACTCCAGCTGTCCACCAGATGGCCGACGTCGGCCCCATCGACATCCTGCAGCAGAGCGGCAAGGAGGTTGCTTATCCGATCGTTCGCGACATGGACACGTTCTGTTACGAGCGACAGACGGCAGGCTCGATGGAGGTTGGCTCGTACGCCCACCGTCCCATCTTCATGCACCCCGACGACATCCCGTCCAACGAGGCATCGGCCCAGTCGCCGACCGAACTGCCGTTCACGGCGGACGACTTCGACCAGCAGTTCGAGGAAGCCATCGACCTGATGGACATGCTCGGCGACGCCGAGATCCGCTACGCGATCAACGGATTGCTGAGTCTGACGCCCGACGCCAACCCGGTGCTCGGCGAAACTGTCGAGGTCCGCAACCTGTGGAGCGCGGCAGCAGTTTGGATCAAAGAAGGTCCCGGCATCGCCCAGATCGTTGCCGAGTGGATGACCTACGGCTACCCGCATCTCTGCGACCCGCACAGCACCGACATCAGCCGCTTCTACCCGCACGAGAAGACCGAGC
>JBDTWJ010000195.1:0-5850 GCA_040006755.1 Ilumatobacteraceae bacterium
CGCTGCAGCGGGTTGGTCGAGTTGTAGAAGTGCACGATCGCCCGCGGCGCACCCTGCAGGCATTCGTAGGTGCGCTCGATCAACTCCGGGCGGCATTGCACCAGCACCTGGATCTCGACGTCGTCGGGGATGAGGTCCTCTTCGATCAGCTGTCGCACGAAATCGAAGTCGGTCTGGCTGGCCGACGGGAAGCCGACCTCGATCTCCTTGAATCCCATCTTGACCAGCGCGTCGAACATGTGCCGTTTGCGCTGGGGGTCCATCGGATCGATCAACGCCTGATTGCCATCGCGCAGATCGACGCTGCACCACAGCGGTGCCTTGTCGATGACCACGTTGGGCCAGGTGCGGTCGTAGAGCACGATCGGCACGTAGGGCTTGTACTTGTCGAACTTCATCTTCTTCGGGGAGGCTGGTTGTGGAGGCATGGTGGGCTTTCTGGAACGGAGTGCGGTCGACGAGATCGAGTTGATGAACGGGCGTTGAAAAATGAAGAACCCCCCGGCCATCGGGCGGGGGGTACGGGCAAGCGCGAAGAACGCGGCGCTTGCCCTACATAAGAAGGAGGAGGTTGCGAGCGGCGGACATCACAGGCAGTCTGCCCCTGATCGGCGGCAATGTCAACGCGTTACGCGATGAGAAAGTTGACGAACTGCCACGGATCGGTGTGATCGAGCCCATCGGCGTCGTTGGCGAAACCAGCGAATACATCGTTGCGAGTCGACAGCGGGTCCCAATCCGCAGGCCCGGAATGCATCGTGCCGAGATACGGCGTCGCGACTTTCAGCACATCGCGCCATGGGAGATCGTCGGGCACGCGGACACCTTCTCGGGGATGCTCGATCATCCACGTCACCGCGGCGATGATCGATCCGGCGACCTGCAATGTCGTCGCGTTTTGGTGAGCCACGACGGCGCGGGCCTCGTCGATCGACAGCTGCGAGCCGGTCCACCACGACCGGTACGGATGACCCATCAGCAAGACGCCGAGCTCGTCGCGGCCGCTGGTGATCTCGTCGTTGAGGATGCGTTGCCGTGACTGCATCGCCCAATTGCGCATGCGGAGCTCGAGCACGCTGGCGATCGCCGAGTCGGATGGGCAGTAGGCGTAGTGAACCGTTGGCCGGTACACCGGATCGCCATCGTCGCCCCAGACCGTGAGGTGGTCGCTCATCGTCAATGCTTCGCCATGTCGGATCACCATGCCGTGGATCTCGCCCGCTGGCACCCACGACCGAACCCACGTCTCCATGCCCGGGCGGGCGATGCAGATCTGGTTGCGTGGTCCGTAGCCTTGGTGCACGTAACCGTTGGCTGGCAGACGCTTCTCGTGAGTCCCCCAACCGAGTTCGGTGGGCGCTATGCCTTCTTCGTAGAAGCCGTCCACCGACCAGGTGTTGACGAACTCGTCGACCTCCTTGGGAACGTCGGTGATCTGGGTATCGCGCTCGGCGATGTGGATGACCTTCGTGCCGGTCAGCATCGCCAGGGAGGCATAGTCCTCGGCGGCCAAAGCCATATCCAGCGCGGCCGCGTCTGTGGCGAGACTATCGCTCAGCATGCGACCGGCGATCTCGGTGAGCGCCTGTTTCGTGAAGTGGCTGACGAGACCAGGATTG
The DNA here is from genome assembly GCA_040006755.1 of Ilumatobacteraceae bacterium. Classification (GTDB taxonomy): domain Bacteria; phylum Actinomycetota; class Acidimicrobiia; order Acidimicrobiales; family Ilumatobacteraceae; genus JAENVT01. The sequence goes on from JBDTWJ010000195.1 coordinate 1,620, forward strand.
GCTCCGTGCTCGAGCACAGCGGTAGGACCCTTGTTGTCGCCCCATCCCGCGATCATTCGGCGTATGTCCATGTGGCGCACGTAGAGCGTGCGGTCGAGCGGATGGGTCGATGCCATGTCGTCGTACGGATCCCAAACCTCGACGCTGGTGTTGAGGTATCGAACACCGTGATCGCGGCACCATTGAAGGATGGTGGGGTTGTCGATGTTCCAAGCCAGATCGAGCACCACGTCGCCCTGTCCGACGCGGGCGGACAGAAACGCATCGAGGTTCTCGGGCGTCACCTGATCCTGCTGGAACGTCACGCCGAGCGCGATCGAGTCAGCTACGCGGGCACGGTTGTCGAGCACATCGACGATTGTGATGCGATGCGGGTCGATTCCGAGGTCACGGATCAACAACGGCAACGTGCACTGGGCTACCGAACCGCAGCCCAGCACCAAAACGCGCTCGGGGCGCATGGTTATTCGGCGTACTCCGGGGTCATCGTCGCCAACTCATAGTCGAGCGTGGCTGTTTCAGCAGCAACTAGCAGTGACTGCCAGTCGTATGCCATTCCCTTGCGGCCGGACGTCGTTGTCCCGTCGAATGCTTCCATGACGTGCGCCTCCTGGAGACGGTATTGGGGTGAGATCGTTTCCTTTCTGGCCGGGCTTTCCGGACAGGCCGACGGACGCTAACGGCGTCGCGCGCGGACAACTACTATTTGATGCATCAGGCGGTTTTTCTGCTCCGACGGTCAGCGCGGCTGACTGGTCGTGCAGCGTGCACTGACCATTTGCGCTGACTAGTTGACTTGCTTGACCTGACCGTCCCAATAGGGCTCGCGGAGTTTGAACTTCTGCAGCTTTCCGGTCGCGGTGCGTGAAAGGGCGTCGCGGAACTCGACCGCCTTCGGGCACTTGTATCCGGCCAACTTGGTCTTGGTGTAGGCGATCAGATCGGCATCGGTCAGGGTCGAACCCTCCGACCTCACGACCAGAGCCATCACCTTCTCGCCCCACTTCTCGTCGGGCACGCCGATGACGGCGACCTCGGCCACCTCGGGGTGACTGAAGAGCGCGTCCTCGACCTCGATCGAGCTGACGTTCTCGCCCCCGGAGATGATCACGTCCTTCTTGCGGTCGCTGATGCTGAGGTAGTTGTCGTCGTCGATCCCGCCTCCGTCGCCCGTCTTGAACCACGCTGGGCCATCGGGGACATCGTCGGCGGGTCGGATGGCATCCGCAGTGGCGTCAGGCTGCTCCCAATACCCGGCCATGATGTGATTGCCGCGGGCCAACACCTCACCATCGGGCGAGATTCGAACTTCTACTCCTATCGCGGGTGCACCGGCGCGGCTGAGCTTTGCAGCGCGGTCCGCCGGCGACAGCGCGTCGAACTCGGCTCGCCGCCGATTCATCGTCAGCAGTGGTGTGGTCTCGGTGAGCCCGTAGATCTGGATGAACTCCCAACCGAGCTCGGTCTCGATCCGCTCGATCGTTCGCGTCGGAGGAGGAGCGCCGGCGATGACCATTCGGACGGATCCATTCCCCGGAATCGGTCCATCCCACGTGGCCGCGGCATCGAGAATGGCATTGGCGACTGCCGGCGCCCCACACATCAGCGTCACACCATGTTGGTCGACGCGTCGGAGAATCTCCGCGCCATCGATCTTGCGGATGATCACATGCGTGCCGCCCATACCGGTCACCGCGTAGAGGACACCCCAACCGTTGCAATGGAACTGCGGAAGGGTGTGGAGGTAGACGTCGCGGTCGTTGATGCCGAGTTGCCAGCCGAACGTGGTCGCGTTCAGCCACACGTTGCGATGAGTCAGCTGCACGCCCTTCGGACGCGCGGTCGTGCCACTGGTGTAGTTGATCGTTGCCGTGCTGTCCTCGTCGTACAACCAGGGTCTTGGCGCGTCGTGCTGCATCGGCGCATCACTGCCGGCGCCCATCACGAAGCGATGCTCGCACTTCACTTCCGACAGCGCATCGTCGAGTTCAGGATCCACCATCAGGATGCGGGCGCCCGAATGCTCGACGATGTACTTCACTTCCTCGGCAACCAGCCGGAAGTTGATCGGCACCAGCACGCGGCCGCTGCCGCTGACGCCGAAGAGCGCGGTCAGTAGGCGCGCCGAGTTGTGGCTGACGATGGCCACCCGCTCACCGGCGCCGATTCCCATGCTGTCGAGCGTGGCCGCTTGGGCCCGTGCCCTCGCTGCCATGTCCGCGTACGTGATGGTGCCCCAGGATTCCGCGGGCTGAGCGGGTTCGTCGATGATCGCCGGGCGATTCGGGTAGATCTGCTCGGCACGTCGGAGGAAGTCGTTGACGGTGAGTGCGACCTTCATGTTGACGAATTGTTGCCGCCCCCGGGCCCCGCCGCACCATCGTGCGAATGAGCGATGAGCCGGACTCTTCCGCACATCTCTCATCGCGCAACCTGGTGCTGGGCGGCGGTACCCTCCATGCTCGACATGTCTGAACATTCCCGCCCACCTGGGGCACCGCGGCGTCGGCGCCGCAAACCCACACCAAGTCCAGCCCGCACTCCGGTCGAATCAGCAACCATCACGATCGATCCCGATGCCTACATTCCCACGGCGTTCGTCGACATCGGCGTCCCGACCGAGGTTGATATGGGTCTCGCCGCTGCCGGGTTCACCGCACCATTCGCGATCCAGACCAAAGCGATACCTGTCGCTCTCACCGGTCGCGACGTGTGCGGACGTGCCAAGACCGGTTCCGGCAAGACGCTTGCCTTCGGTGTGCCCATGCTCGCCCGCCTGTCCGGTGAGGCGGATACCCGCCGGCCGCTCGCGATGGTGCTCGTGCCCACGCGTGAGCTGGCCTTGCAAGTCGCCGAAGTACTCGCCCCGGTCGCCGCGGCGTGCAATCGCATCGTGCTGGCCGTGTACGGCGGGGCGTCTCGCCACCAGCAGATCGATGCCCTCCATCGTGGCGTTGATGTCATCGTGGCGACACCCCTCCGTTTGATCGACCTCTTGAAGGAGAACGAGCTCGACCTCAACAAGGTCGAGATCGTCGTGCTCGACGAGGCCGACCGAATGGCCGACGATGGGTTCACCCCTCAGGTGGAATGGATCCTGCGCAAGGTCACCGGACCACACCAGACGATGTTGTTCTCGGCGACGCTCGATGGCGACGTCGGACATCTCGTTCGTCGGTACATGAACGATCCCATCGAGGTGGCGATCGATTCCGCCACCGACACAGTCGGCACGATGCACCACCTTTTCCTCGCGGTGCACCACATGGACAAGGACAAGGTGGTGCAGGCGATCGCTTCGGGGGTCGCCAAGACCCTTGTGTTCTGCCAGACCAAGCGCACGTGTGATCGCGTCGAGCGGTCGCTGCTCGATCTCGGTGTGCAGGCAATGGCGATCCACGGCGATCTCCCGCAGGTCGCGCGAGAGAAGGCCATGCGGCGGTTTGCGGACGGTGAGCTCAGCGTGCTGGTGGCGACCGATGTTGCTGCGCGTGGCATCGACATCGACGACATCGGCGCCGTGATTCATTACGAGCCAGCGCCCGATGGCAAGGACTATCTGCACCGCAGCGGTCGCACGGCCCGTGCCGGGCGCGACGGCTGGGCGGTGACCATGGCCGAGTACAACCAGCACACACAGGTTCGGATCCTGCAGCGGGCATTGCGGCTCGACGTCGCACCGCCGGTCGAGGTGTTCTCGAACAACCCCAAGCTCCGCAACCTGACGGAGTTCGAACGCGCCCAAGACACCGCCTGACTTTTGCGATGAGAGATGAGCCGCCGGGCACCGCACAACTCTCATCGCGTTGCGGAGCACCTCGATGCGATGAGAGATCTGCGGCCCATGGCGGCTCATCTCTCATCGCGGGGGCTGGGCTGAGGGTTCGGCTCAGTGGAGCCAGGCGGGACGGTGCTTCTCGAAGTCGGTGATCTCGTCGACGTGCGTCAGTGTGATGCCGACATCGTCGAGACCGTTGAGAAAACGGTGCTGCGTTTGCGGATCCATCGGGAACGCGTGGGTGATGCCGGCTGACGGGACCTCGACACTGAGTCGCTCGACGTCGACCGTGATCTCGGTCGACGGATCGGCCTCGATCGCGGTCCAGATCGACTCAACGGTTGCCTCCGGCACGACGACGGCGACGAGTCCGTTCTTCGCGCAGTTGTTGCGGAAGATGTCGCTGAAGCTCGGCGCGATGACGGCATCGAACCCGCCCTGCTGAATGGCCCA
>JBDTWJ010000196.1:0-5817 GCA_040006755.1 Ilumatobacteraceae bacterium
TCGCGCACGGAGTCGGCATGAGCGACGAATGGCCACGCGTCTACTACCGACAAGATTGGGACGCACACGGCTACGACGGTGTGATCGATCCGCACATGGTCCTCTCCGTCGAGAGCTTCGTCGGTTCGGATCAACGCGGACCCGGCGTCAAGCTCGAGCAGATGTACCTCGTTACCGACGACGGACCGGAACCACTTTCCACATACCCTTACGAACCTTCTCTGCTCCATCAATGACAACGCACCAGCGAAACGTCATCGAGACTGACCTCGCAATGCCTGACGACGATCGTCTCGAGGTACGCCGCGCCCGCGAGAACACCTGCGGCACAGCATCGCGTTGGCGTAGCCGTCATCGACTCGTGGGACGCGAGCCAACTCCGTCTCGACCGCGGGCCGACCGCGGCGGCTGGTTCACGGCAACAGGTTGGGGTCGATCCCACTTGCATCGACGCACCAGTCCCACAGTTGTTGTCTCCTCGCGACAGTGTCGGATCTCTTCGTGGAACGCAGCCGGTGGATCGTTCGCACGCGCCGGTCGAGCCAAAAGCCCCCCGACGTCGCGAGCGGATCGTGATCATCGGCGGCCAGCCACCCCAACGTGTCGGCGCCTTGTTCGGGTGAACGCAGCAACGGGCCGACCAACTTGCGGAACGTCGGGAGGGCCTCGCGTACGCCGGGCGTGTCAGCCCATCCGGGATGCATCGCCTGGAAGACCACATCGGTGGCGGGGATGCGTTGTGCCCACATCTCGTTGAGTGTCACCTGCGCCCGTTTCGCTCGGGCGTACTGTTGCGAACCCTTGTAGTCATGGTCCATCTGAAGATCGTCGACCTCGAGAGCTGCCGAATACATGCCACCCGACGACATTGTGATGACCCGGGCCGGCGAGCTGTGCCGGAGCCGATCGAGCAGCAGGCCGGTCATCAAGAACGGGCCTACCACCTGGCTGGCCACCGTGAGTTCGATGCCCGACGGTGCCACTTGGCGACTGGCTGTGAGCGCGCCGGCGTTGTGGATCAGCACGTCGAGCCGAGCATGTCGCCGTTGGACGTCGGCCGCAGCAGTGCGTACGGCGTCGAAATCGCCCATGTCTGCCACGACCGCGTCAAGGTGTTCGTTGCCACTACGTGCGGCGAGCTGGTCACGAACCTGTTCGGTCTTGGTTCGATCACGACCGAGCAGCACCACGGTGGCCCCGCAGCAGGCCAATCGTTCTGCGGTTACCGCGCCGATTCCGGATGTGGCACCGGTGATCAGTACGACTCGACCGGTGAGGTCGTAGGACGAGAGATCCGTCCAATGTGCCAGGCGGGAGCGCACGTCGTAGCCCAACCGCGTGAAGCTGGTGAAGACGGGTGCCTCGATGATCCTGTCGATCGCGCGTTCAAACCTCAAGACGGCGATACCTCGCCGTCGAGCACTCGACACAATCCAGCAGCCGCGCGGTCGCCGATACGCCGGAACGCCACGGCGAGCAGCGGGCCAGCAAGTCGCAACGCCCCTTTGAGGCTGAGGTCCGCGTCGTACGTGACAACGGTGGCGTCGCCGTCGGCGCGCGCCGTGATCCGATCGGTGGACCGGAGCAGCGAGGTGTCGGCGACCACAAGCAGCCCGCTGGGCTCCGCGTACTCGACGGTGCGATAGCGCAACGTGGTTCCACGCCTGCCCGACAACGTCACATCGAACACCGCGTCCGGGCCTGGTCCGTCGCCGTCCACCTGCACCACCTTGAGGACACCCGGATCCCACTCCGCGAAGTTGCGCAGATCGGCCATATACGCAAACGCGTCGGCGACCGACCGCTGAGTCCTTACCGTTGTGACGTACCGAGCCATGGCTCCTCCTCGATCAATGGATGCTGTTCTTCGTCGGACCTCTCGGTGCCGCTGGTCGTGTGGCGCTCAACGCAGCCCACGGTTCGTTCTGTGCAGCCGTAACCGGGTCGCCTGCCAGCAACCGGGCGCCGACATCGTCGGCGATTCGTCGCGTCGCGCCGGCTCCCGCGAGCGCGAGCTGAGTTGTGCCGGCCAGGTGGGTGAGTTCGGGAACGATTCCGGCGAACCGATCCGTGCTGACGGCCGCGCATACGATCAAGTCGGGGCGGATCTGATCTGCCGACACGACCAGTTCTTCGATCGGGGTGTCGGCGCCGAGATAGTCGACCGGCCACCCGCTGCGGTGCAAGATGATCCCGAAGATCATCAGGGGTATGTCGTGCATCTCGCCGGGCGGGCACGCAAGGATCGCCCGCGGTCCATAGCCGGAACCCCATCCTCGAGCGAGACTGGCGAGCCGACCGCGAATCATGTTGCTGGCGAAGTGTTCCTGGGCGATGGTGATCTCCTGGCGCTGCCAGCGCTCACCCAATTCATAGAGGTACGGCAGCAACATGTCGCGGAGTACGGTCTCGAGCGTGAGGTCGGAGAGCAGTCGATCCCACATCACTTGCGCGGCCGGCTCGTCGAATTCGTCCAGGGCGACCCGCAGAGCAGCCGAGAGCTCGGAGACGTAGTTGGTGTTGCCTTGTCGCTGCATCTCGGGCAGCAACGGCGAGTTCGTTTGCTCGGCGAGCGCTGCGCCAGCCGCCTCGGCTGCGGACAGCCCCTGGGCGAGGTGGAACTGCATGCGGCGGACTCGCCGCTCGTCGGCGTGCGAGTACAGGCGGAAGCCGCCCGTCGAGCGCATCGGGTGGAGTAGTCCGTAGCGAGTCTCCCAGGCGCGCAGGACGTAGTCGCTGACACCAACACGCCGACTGAGTTCGCCGATCCGCAACACCCCCGGCTGTTCTCCGCGTTCGATCTCCACGAAAACACTCTACCAAATCTGGACAAAGATTGTTCAGATCGCTCAAATGTTGGGTAACGTCTCTATACAGACCTTAGACAAACCCGCTATTGGTTCCGAACGGAGATCCCAGCTGATGCGATCTGCACACCACAATTCCCCACAACCCGCACGTCAGCGGAATGTCGCGGTCGTCGGCGCGGGGGTCTCCGGTTTGACCGCCGCATACATCTTGGCCAAGAGCTGCACGGTGACGTTGTACGAAGCCGAGAGCCGTCTCGGTGGTCATGCGCACACCCACGACGTCGTCGATTCCGCCGGCAACCTTCTCGCGGTCGACACCGGCTTCATCGTTCACAACGACCGCACCTATCCGCAATTGCGGCGGTTGTTCGGCGAGCTGGGCGTGCGGACCCGCCCTACAGAGATGAGCATGAGCATCCGCGACATGCCGAGCGGCCTCGAGTTCGCCGGCGGCCGCGGCGCATCAGGGATATTCGCCCAACGGCGCCGCCTGCTCGATCCCCGCTTTCTGATCATCCTGGCCCAGGTCAAACGATTCCACGTGTTGGCCAACACCTTCCTGAGGGAATCCCACGACAGCGACCAGACGACCTATGGCGACTTCCTGCGCACCTACCGATTTTCCGAATCGTTCATACGGCTCTACGCCGTGCCGGTTGTGTCGTGCGTGTGGTCGATGGGCACAGGCGCCGCCCTTGACTACCCCGCTCGATACCTGTTCCGCTTCCTCTCGCACCACGGCATGCTTGCGGTCACAGGCTCGCCACAGTGGTACACGGTGGTCGGCGGCTCCCGCAGTTACGTCGATGCCATCGCTTCCCGACTCCCTCACGTCCGCTCCGGTCAGTCGGTCAAGCAGGTGCTGCGCGACGACGATGGGGTTTCGGTCCAGGACAACTCGGGAACGTGGGTCCGCTACGACGGCATCGTCATCGCCACGCATGCAGACCAGGCCCTTGCGCTGCTCGCGGATGCCAGCGTCGACGAGAAGGAGGTGCTTGACGCCTTCCGGTACTCACGCAGTGAGACGGTTCTGCACACCGACTCGCGGCTGCTGCCGAGAACGCGACGGGCGAGAGCTTCGTGGAACTACCTCACACCACTTGATGCAAGCGGCGATCGCGCGCCGGTTGTCACCTACTGGATGAACCGCCTCCAGGGAATCGAGACCACGGAGCAGTACTTGGTGACACTCAACGGGTTGGACCGCATCGACCCGAACTCTGTACTCGCTGCAATGAACTACGAGCACCCGATCTACGACCTGGCAGCGGTCGAGGCGCAGGCGCGTCTGCCGTCGCTCTCAACACCACGGCTGGCGTTCGCCGGGGCCTACCACGGTTGGGGCTTCCACGAGGACGGCTGCCGGTCCGGGGTCGATGCGGCCCAGATGCTCGGGGTGGACTGGTGATGAGGATGACGACGACGGATGATCTACCTGTCCTCCCGGCCATCGTCGAAGGTGTCGTCACCCACAGCCGGCAAGGTCCGATCCAGCACGCGTTCGAGCACCACGTGTACCAGTGGCTGATCGATCTCGACCATGTCCCGCGCCCGGCGTGGTACCTGCGCCCGTTCGCAGGCTTCGATGCCCGGGACCACCTCGGCGGCACCCGGTCCGGTGCATCGCCCGACATCAAGACGAACGTCGAGCGGTTCCTCGCCGGTCACGGCGTTCACCTCGGCCCAGCCGGGCGCGTCGTCATGCTCGCCAACGCCCGCGTCCTCGGCCACGTGTTCGACCCTTTGACCGTCTATTGGTGCTTCGCGGACGACGCCACGCTGACGCACGTGATCGCCGAAGTGCACAACACCCATGGCGAGCGACACGCGTATCTCCTGACGCCCGGCACCGACGGGGAGGCGGGCATCGACAAAGACTTCTTCGTCTCCCCGTTCAACGACGTCTCAGGACGCTACGTGATGAGATTCGCCATCACCGATCTCCACGTAGGGGTGGCCGTGTCGCTCCATCGACAGGATCACCCCGTGTTTCGAGCTGCATTCGCCGGCGTACCCACACCGGCCACGCCACGAACGATCGCCCGGTACGCGTTGCTGATGCCGGCGATGCCACACAAGGTGTCGACCCTGATCCGCTTCCACGGGATCCTTCTTTGGCTCCGTCGACTACCGGTCATCGACCGGCCATCACACATCCCTCAGGAAGGAGTCTGATCATGTCCGTCCAACACGACACTCACCAACACCTCACCGAACAATACCCACGAGCCACATCGCTGGAGGACAACTGGCCGGACCTGTTTGACACGCTCGACGCGCCAATCAAGGCAGCCATCGCCCGCCGCATCTTTGCTTCTGCTGTTGCACGTCTTCCACTGCGAATCGATTTCTCCGACGGCACGCGGATCGGAGCAGGCGGTGACAACGACCCGCTGATGGTCATCCATCGACCGCGTGAGTTCTTTGCCCGCCTCGGAAACGACGCCAAGATCGGCTTCGGCGAGGGGTACATGGCCGGCGACTGGGACGCCGCGCCCGGAACCGACCTCGCTGACCTCCTCACACCCTTCGCCGCCAACGTGGCAACACTCGTTCCCCCGTCATTGCAGCGACTCCGCGGACTCGTCGAGCGCCGCCAACCGGCCAGGGAGCAAGCGACGATCTCTCAGGCGCGAGAGAACACCAGCCGTCACTACGACCTCTCCAACAAACTGTTTGCAGCGTTCCTCGACGAATCGCTCAGCTACTCGTCGGCCCTCTTCGAAACAGGAGACGACCTGGCCACTGCACAACGCCGCAAGATCGACGCAATCTTGGACCGCGCAGCCGTGCGCTCTGGGAGCACGATGCTCGAGATCGGGACCGGATGGGGCGAACTCGCCATCAGAGCAGCCCAACGCGGAGCCCACGTCACCACTGTGACCCTGTCCACCGAGCAACGCGACCTCGCCCTGAGCCGCGTCGCCGATGCAGGACTCTCCGATCAGATCCGAATCCTGCTCGCCGACTATCGCGACGTGACCGGCCACTACGACGCAATCGT
>JBDTWJ010000197.1:0-5770 GCA_040006755.1 Ilumatobacteraceae bacterium
CCTGCTTGCGGTGCTTCTTGGAACCAACGGCGCGCTTTACACGAGCCATTTCACTATCTCCTCATCATTCGATCTTGGGTCGTTCTCTGAATCAGCGTTCGCCGAGCAGGCGCTTGATCTTCTTCGCATCGCCTGGATGCACGGAGACGTACCCCGCGAGGCGACGGGTACGAGTCGAGGGCTTCTTCTCGAAGAGGTGCTGCCGGTTCTGCTGCAGGCGCACGAGCTTGCCCGTGCCGGTCTTCCTGAACCGCTTCGCAGCGGTCTTGCTTGTCTTCATCTTTGGCATCGCTGATTCCTATCGAAAGTGTGGTGGTGATCGTGGTGATCAGGCCGGATCGGCCGCTTCTACGACCACTTCCGCTACCGGTTCGGCCGGTGCCTGTTGTGTCTCTTCGACTGCTGTTGTTGCTGCTGCGTTTTCTTCGTGTACATCGTCCGCGGTTGCTGCGGCCGGGTCGCTGTGCGAGGCACCCTTTGGTTCGTGCGGCTTCTTCACGACTGGCTTCTTTTCGGGGGCCAGCACCATGGTCATGTTGCGACCTTCCAAACGAGCCATGGTTTCGACTTTGCCGTGCGAGCCAACCTGCTCGATCACGGCATCGAGAATCCTGGCGCCGAGCTCAGGATGGGCCATCTCTCGACCTCTGAACTGCAGCGTGACCTTGACCTTGTGACCATCTGCCAGGAAATCCTGCATGTGGCGCACCTTGGTGTCGAAATCGCCTTTGCCGATCTTCGGACGGAACTTCACTTCCTTGATCGAGACCTGAATGGTCTTCTTACGCGATTCCTTGGCCTTTTGGCTTTCCTCGTACCGAAACTTTCCGTAGTCCATGATCCGGCACACCGGGGGGTTCGCCATGGGCGCCACCTCGACGAGATCGAGGTCTTGCTGACGGGCGAGAGCGAGCGCATCTGGCAGATTCTTGATTCCGAGTTGGCTGCCATCAGCGCCGATGAGGCGAACCTCGCGGGCGCGAATGCGATCGTTGTACCGGTGCTCCGGTTGCTGCGGCGGTGCTATGGCTGATCAATCCTGTGCAATGGGTGGATCCCTTCCGATGGTTTGGCTGCGAAGCCACCAACACGAGAAGAGAACCGCCACCAGGGACGGCCATTCGAGTGCTCGTGACCCGGACGCACGGTAGCTGACGCATGTGTGGCCGGGTGGGAGTGTGCTGCAGGCAGCTACCCCACTTCGCGATGAGTTGTCGGCGGATACGCTACCTCAGGTGAGCAGCGAAGACACCGAATCCATGGTGGAGGATGCCCAACACGCCTTGAACGACGCTCGTGCCCGCCTGGCTGAGGTTTCTGCCGAGGTGGTGGTGGTCAACCACGTCATGGGTCTGTACGAGCTGGCGGCCATCCATCTGGGCGCCGAGCCTCCTCGTCTGGCCGAGGCCTCGCTGGCGATCGACGCAGTCGCCTGCCTGGTGGAAGGCCTTGGCGAACGCCTCGGCCCGGAAGCGCCGACCCTTGTCACCGCTCTCTCCAACATCCGCCTCGCCTTCGTCCAGATCAAAGCCGCAACGCAGGCCGAGAACTGACGCGCTCCTCAGCGGGCAGCCCCAAAAAGCGACGTACAGTTCCAGCGCTTCCTGGTTCACCGGCGTTCAGCGGAACCGTCCGAACTGTGCCTTCCGAACCCGGCCGTCTGTCACCTTCACGCCTTCGCTGCGGAGTTGCTCGGCCTGTTCGCGTTCGTGCCCCGGAACCAGTCGACCGACCGAGTTGACCACCCTCCACCACGGCACCTCCTCCTCGGTGGTTGCAAGGATGTGCCCCACGAGCCGGGACCGCTTCGGGTAACCGGCGTCCTCGGCGATGTCGCCGTACGTCACCACTTCGCCCTCCCGCAACGCTCGAATCACGTCGAGGATGCGCTGCTCGCGCTCGTTCATATAGGGGCGACGTGGGCGGCCTCGTACCGACCAAGTTTGCACATCAGCTCGAACTCGACCTCGACGCCGACCGGGATGTCGCGGCTGCCGTCAGAAATGACGATGCAATGGAACGGAACCACCTGACCTTCGTCACGCGTGATCTCGCCGAGACCCACGTCTTTGTCGAATTGGGTAACCGTGCCGCGCATGTCAGGCGACGATCTTGCTGATGGGCAACTCCAAGATGTCGGAGGCGCCCGCGTCTTTCAGCTCGGGGATGAGTGTGTTGATCGTGCGCTTGTCGACAACCGACTCGATCGCGTAGCCACCGCTCGCCAATTCGCTGACTGTCGGCGACTTGGCCGCGGGCAGCACCGCGAGCACGGCCTTGAAGTGCTCGGTGCCGACATTGAGCTTCACGAGCACCTTTTCGCGAGCGTCGAGCGTGCCGAGCAACAGCGTCATCAGTTGATTCATCGCGTGCAGCTTCGTCGGGTCGTCGAACGACGCTTTGTTGGCAACCATCTCCGTGTAGCTGACCAAGAGGGTGTCGATGATCCGCAGGCCGGCGGCACGCAAAGCCCGGCCAGTCTCGGTGATCTCGACGACGCAATCGGCGATGTCAGGGACCTTCGCCTCGGTTGCCCCATAGGACAATCGCACGTCGGCAGTGATTCCCTTCGACGCGAAGTATCGCTCGGTCAGCTTTGGGTACTCGCTCGTCACCCGAACGCCCTGCGGCAGGTCTTCCACGCACTGGGCCGGCGAGTCGGCGGCCACCGCCGCAACGACCTGAACTGGGTTCGATGTCGCCTTGCTGTAGCGCAACTCACCGAGGCTGATGACCTCGCTGCCGGTCTCTTCCACCCAATCGCGGCCGGTGATCCCGAAGTCGAACAAACCCTCTGCGACGTACATCGGGATCTCCTGCGGACGGAGGATTCGTACGTCGATGATCCGCGGATCCTCAATGGTGGCTTTGTAGTCGACCGCCGACGAACGCACCACAGGAAGGTCTGCGGCAGAAAACAGCTCGAGTGTGGCCTTCTCCAACGATCCCTTTGGCAACACCAGCCTGAGCATCCGCAGCAGGCTATCCGGCTGTCGTCAATGCTCGGTCGGCGATTCGTCGAGGAGACGCACCGCGTGAGGGACAACGTCGAGGATGGCCGCGAGTTGCTCGACGCAACCTTTCGGTGACCCCGGTGTGTTGCAGATGATCGTCTGGCCCCGCACGCCAGCGATCCCGCGCGACAGCCGGCCCAGCGGACTGACCAATCGCATCGCTTCTGCTAACCCAGGCGCCTCGCGCTCGATCACTTGTCGTGTGCCTTCTGGCGTCTGGTCTCGCGGCGCGAATCCGGTGCCGCCAGTGGAGACGATCAAACCGGCAAAGCCACCACACATCTCGCGCAGGTTGTTGGCGACGTTGTCGACGCCGTCCGCCGTGACTCGATGCTCGACGACGACCCAGCCTGCGGCTTCGAGCTGTTGCACAAGGGCTATACCACTTCGATCGTCGCGGGTGCCGTGCACAACGCCATCGCTGACGGTGAGAACCTTTGCATGCAGTTTTGGCGCGTCGGGTGGCTCTGGCTGCTCGCTCATGTCGTGCGACGGTATCGAATCAGCGCCATACCGTCGGTGTCATGGTCATGAGGCAGGACTCTCCACCCATGGCCATACGGCCGCCACTCTGGTGCCGGAGACTCCGGGATCGGCTCGAACCCGGAGGGCACGAGATGAGCGATCGACTCCTCGGCAGTGAGCGTGCACACGCTGTAGACCAACCATCCGTCAGGTCGAACCAGCGGTGCGGCCGCCTCGATGATGTCGCGTTGCAGCGCCGCCAGCTCTCCGATGTCGCGCTCGGTGATCCGCCAGCGGGCATCCGCTCGTCGCCGCAGCGCACCCAGGCCACTGCAGGGTGCATCGATCAAGATCTTGGCGAAACTGCTCGGTGGGAACGGCGGTGCGAGAGCATTGCCGACCACCACCGTCACACCTCGAATCAACTTGGCACGGTGCATCTGCAGATCTGCTGCGACGACATACGCGCCGTTCGCTGCCATGGCCGAGGCCTTGCCACCCGGCGCTGCACAGAGGTCGAGAATCCGCTCCCCCGGTGCAGCCTCGACCGCGGCAGCCACCCACTGCGACGCAAGATCCTGGCGGTAGCCGTCGTCGCGTACCGACACGGGTGCGGGTTCGTTCATGCGCGTCATGGCCGCGTCGGCTTCATCACCCAACTCGGCGCGCAGCCGGTTGTAAATCCAATCGGGATAGCTCATCCGCACCGCGTCGTTGGGCCAGTCCATCGGCGTGTCGCCCACACGGCGAAGGATCGCGTTGACGAATCCTCTCGCCGCTTTCGGAGCCAACTCGACCGTCTCGCCGACGGCCGCATGCGCGGCGACGCCGGCGAAGTGCAGTTGGTACGCACCCAGTCGCAACAACGTGCGCAGCGCTGGTTGCGGTTCCTTGGCCAAGAACCGGTCAATCAGCGCGTCGCACCCGCGACGCATGCGAGTTGTGCCGTAGACCAACTCGGTGACGAATCCGCGATCACGCTCGCTCAACCTCGACCTTCCGAGTTCGCTCTGCAGCAACAGGTTGGCGTAGGCACCCTCGTGATCGATCCGCTGCAGGCACCGGTAGGCCACCTGGCGAGCATTGGTCATCGGTCGTCGACGTTACTGCGATCGGTGGCACCCAACGTCTCGACTTCGGACAGGTGGGTCCCACGGGCGAAGGCATCGAGCGGCATGGCCCGACGGCCTTCAGGCTGCACTGTGGCGATTCGAAGCCCGCCCACGCGATCGCCGCGCAGCTCGTGGGTGCTCGGCGCCGTCGGGTCGATCAACTCGGCGCCGATGATCTTCAACCGCCGCCCGTGCAGCGTCGTCCACGCGCCGCCGAGTCGCACGAGTCGATCGACATCGGCAGCCGACCTGGTCCAGTCGATCTGCAGCTCGTCGCTGCTCAGCTTGGAAGCGTACGTGGGCTCGCCCACCTGCGATCGTGGCTCGCCAAGCCCAGCAGTGAGCTCGTCGACCAGCATGCCCGTTCCCACCTCGACCAACGTGGCACGCAATTCGGCCGCGGTGGTGCGAGCGCCGATCGGCACAGTGGTGCACGTGAACACCGGCCCGGTGTCGATTCCCTCCTCGAGCTGCATCAAGCAAACTCCCGTCTCCGTGTCGCCCGCCAGCAGCGCGCGTTCTACCGGTGCCGCCCCGCGCCAACGCGGCAGCAGTGAGAAGTGCAGGTTGACCATCGGCAGCACGGCGAGCACGTGCGGTTTGATCAACTGGCCGAAGGCCACGACGACTCCGAGATCGGCGCTGGCGCCCATCGCTTCGTCGACCGAATGTGAAACAGGCACCCCGAGCTCCAGCGCTGCGGCCTTCACCGGACTGGGCATCAGTTCCGACCCACGGCCTCGACGCTTGTCGATGCGGGTCACGACGAGTGAAACGTCGAACCCGGCATCGACCAATGCCCGCAACGGCGGCACCGCCATCTCGGGGGTTCCCAGGAACACGACGCGGCGCGGCGGCGCGGCGCGCGTCACTGCAATTTCAGGCGACGTTTCGGGGCCTCGACATCGGGCGACTCTTGTACCCGGCGGTACTCGATCATTGCTTCCTTGCGTTGCTCAGGCGTCATCCGATCGAACATCAAGACACCGTGCAGATGGTCGATCTCGTGCTGGAACAGTCGCCCCATCAATTCGCTGGCCTCGATCTCGATCTCGTCGCCATCGATGGTGAACCCGCGCACGAGAACATGGTTGGGACGCAGCATCTCGACGTACAAGCCGGGGATGCTGAGGCAGCCCTCGTCGTACACCCACTCTCCACTGGACTCGACGATCTGCG
>JBDTWJ010000198.1:0-5758 GCA_040006755.1 Ilumatobacteraceae bacterium
TCGCCTGCGCCCGGACTGCCGGGTGGAGCGCCCACATCCTCGAGCAGAAGCGCACCGGCCGGCTCATCAGGCCGTCCGCGATCTACAACGGGCCGGCCTCACGTCCGCCGAGCGAAGTCACCGGTGACTAGATGACCACCGGCCACATCGGCCTGCTCGGCGGGGGTGTCATCGGAGGCGGCTGGGCCGCTCGGTTCGTGCTCAACGGCCACGACGTGGTGATGGTCGACCCGGACCCCGAGGCGCCGCGCAAGGCCGGCGAGGTGCTGGCCAACGCCCGTCGCGCCAACTCCAAACTGACCATGGCGCACTGGCCGAAGGAAGGATCGCTGCGCATCGTCACGACGGTCGAAGAAGCGGTCGACGGTGCTCGTTTCGTGCAGGAAAGCGCACCGGAACGGTTGGACCTGAAACAGCAGCTGTTCGCTACTGCCAGCCGCGTTGCCGGACCCGATGTGATCTTCGGTTCGTCGACGTCTGGCCTGCTACCGACCGCGATGCAGCGCGACATGGTAAACCCCGAACGGCTGGTCGTTGGCCACCCGTTCAATCCGGTGTATCTCATGCCGCTGGTCGAGGTCTGCGGCGGCACACAGACCAGCGAAGTCACGAAGCAGCGTGCTGCCGATATCTATCGCAGCGTGGGTATGCACCCGTTGATCCTGTCCAAAGAGATCGACGGATTCGTTGCCGACCGGTTGATGGAAGCCCTGTGGCGCGAGGCTCTGTGGTTGGTCAACGACGGCGTGGCCACCGCGGCCGAGATCGACGACGCAATCAGGTTCGGTCCTGGGTTGCGATGGAGCTTCATGGGGACGTTCCTGATCTACCGCATCGCGGGTGGCGAGGCGGGAATGCGTCACTTCATGGCCCAGTTCGGCCCCGCGCTCAAGTGGCCGTGGACGAAGTTGATGGATGTCCCCGAACTGACCGACGCGCTGCTCGACACCATCTGCTCGCAGAGCGACGCGCAGGTCGACGAGCAGACCCCCGGCTTGTCGATTCGCGAACTCGAGGCACTGCGCGACGATTGCCTGGTCGAGGTGATGCACGGCCTTCGCAATCGCGGATTCGCCGCAGGCAAGACGCTGGCCGACTTCGAGCGACGCTTGTTCGACATCACCACGCGCCTCGAAGACACCGTCGACCTCAGCGTGCCGATCCGCACGCTCGATCTCGCGATCCCCCCGGATTGGGTCGACTACAACGGGCACACCAACGACAGCCGGTACATGCAGCTGTCGAGCCAGGGCGGCGACCGATTCCTGCGTCTGATCGGGATCGATCAGCCCTACCTCGACTCGGGGCGGAGCTACTTCACCGTCGAGAGCCACGTCAACTACGTTGCCCAATCGCGAGCCGGCGATCAGGTCTACGTCACCGTGCAGTTGTTGTCGCACGATGCGAAACGGCTGCGGATCTTCACGACGATGAATCTGATCGACGACGATTCCACGATCGCGACCGCCGAGCACATGCTGTTGCACGTCGATGCGCACGTCGGCAAAGCGTCACCCGCGTCAACCGAGATCATGGCCAAGCTCGAAGAGATTGCTGCCCATCACGACAAGCTGCCACACCCCGCCAACGCCGGCCGCTCCGTCGGCCAACCGAAACCCTGAACGAGTGTTTCGCGCCCGCGGCGGCCCATCCGAGTGCTTGCGGGCACCACGAGTGCGCCGCAAACACTCGTTCCGGGATCAGTAGCCGGTCAACCCGAGTTCGCCCGCGACTTCCTTGGTCGCAACGCCATTGACCGCCAAGCCTTTCGCACGTTGCAATTCGATCACCGCTGTCTCGGTGTCGCGACCGAAGTAACCATCCTTCTTGGCATCGAGGAAGCCGGCTTTGCCGAGCGCCTCTTGCAGCGCCAGCACCCGCGATCCGTGTTGGCCGATCTGCAGCGGTCCGGTGAACGGTGCATCGACGTACTGACCGTTCCAGGTGACTGAGGGCGGCGGCACAGATGACGGCGACCGCGGAACTGTCGGAGGTGCAACGGTCGGGACTGGAGCAACCACGATCGTGGTGGTGGTCGGCACGGTAGAGGTCGTGGGAACGACTATTCGTGGTGTCGAGTCCTGGTCGAGATCAACACAGATGATCGAGCCATCCGGGCTGTCCATGTCTGCACACAAGCGGCGACCGTCACTCGCGTAGACCTCGATGTTCTGTGGGGTCCTGCCCTCGATGTCGTCGGTCTGCTCGAAGCTTGCGGCATCGAACACCTTGATGCCATACAGCGAACCGCTTGTCGACACCTTGAAGTCGAGCGCAACGAGCCGGCCGTGACCCATCAGTGTCGAACTGCCCAGATCGGCGGGAGGGTCACGCCGGACTGGGTTGGCCGGGTCGGTGATGTCGTAGATCCCCGACGACACGACGACCGTGTTGTCCATGCCGGCGATCGAGCCGATGCCGGCGACCGCGAACTCGCCGACCAGTGCGAGCGAAGCGGGATCGATGATCTGCAGTTGGTCGCTGCCGGTCGAACCCGGCAAGGTGAGCACGAGGTACCTGCCGGTGGAGATCATCGTGCCAGGCGAGTCCACTGCGAGCGGTTCGCCGTACACACCGTCGGCACCGAGTGAACGGATGCGATAGTCGAACGGCTCGTTCACCGCCGGAGTCATGGTGGCAACTGTGAGAACGTACGCCGTATCGCCGACGGTGACCACGCTGATCGGAACCGACCCGTCGGGCGAATCGTATTGACCGACGACGGCCAACGTGACCCGATCGAGCACGGTGAAGGCGCGCGACTGACCACCTGTCGCGGCATCTCCGGGGCTGAGCGTCCAGACGTTGTCGGGCGTCAATGCAACCGGCAACACACCGCTGAGGATCCACGACGTGGCGCTTGTGGCGCGCGCTCCGGTTGCCGTGCTGACCCTGTTGAGCGCGGCGAGTCCGCCCGGTGCGAACGTGAGGAAGAACACGTCGTCCCCATCGACCGCTGTCATCGACGCCGGCTGACCCGCGGCGAAGGTACGTGTGCCGGGCTGCGCCGACGTCGCCGAGCTCACCGTGACTGCGACGTTTCCTTCGATGGTCGTCACCTGAGCCACCTCGTCGACAGTGGATTCCACCGATGTGCTGGTGCCATCGCCTGCGCCGGTGACATCACTCGAACCGATCGGTGCGGTGCTCGAGTTCGTCGAAACACTCGTGTCGCTTCCGATGCCGGGCTTGTCGCCACCACATGCCGACGCGACGAGGGCAACCACGAACACAGCAGCGCAACGCCTGATCACCACATTGCTCAACACTACGAAGTGTTCGGCCACATCGTCCGACATGTGAATCTCGCTGTGGCCGTGGAACTGGTCCTCCGCAGACTGATTCGGCCCCAGCGATCAACGAGTCGCTGCTGAACGAGGCCGACGAATCGGTGGGAGCGGGCTGGAATCGAAGCCTGGTCCCAACAGCCTCGCGGCCTCGGCGAGCCACGTCCGCTCGACCTGCGCCAGGGTGACGCCCTTCGCCTTCATCGCCAGCAGGGGCGCCATGCCGTCGAGCAACGCAGCCAACACGAACATCGATTCGTCGGGGTCGCCCGCAATGAACTCACCACGGCTCTGACCGTCACGGATGACCTTGCGGAGCATGGCCCGCCAACGGCGATCCATGCGGTCTCGTTCGGCGGCCGCGGACGTATCGCGCAGTGCCAGCACACACAACTCCATCCACAGGCCCCAGTCGTAGTGACGCAGCATCGCCTCGACCAGGATTCGCAGTTGTTGCGACGCTGTCTCGGTCTGCTCGATGCGAACGGTGTAACGGTCGTGGAACTCCAATTCACGTAGCGCCAACGCCTCCGCGAGCAACCCGTGCTTACCGTCGAACCAATAAAGGATGGCGGCCGGACTCGTGCCCGCTGCCTCGGCGATGTCGACAACCCGGGCATTGGCGTAGCCACGCTCCGACAGAACAGCCGCAGCGGCGCCGAGGATCTGCGCCTTGCGCACATGTTCGAGTCGAGGTCTTGGCATGTGAATCCTGAGTGTATATTCAGTTTATGGAATCTGGGAGTGCCGAGGTCGACCACGACGGTCGCATGCTGCACGCACCCGCTCGGTGGCAACCAGGCGACACCGTCGATGCGCCGCTGGATTTCTATCGAGGCACGGTGCTTCCGGCCTGGGTCGACTACAACCATCACATGACGGAGGCCGCCTACATCACGGCAATCGGCTGGGCCAGCGATGCCTTGTTCTCGTACATCGGCGACGACGACGCGTACCGCGCCGCGGGTCACAGCTTCTACACGGTCGAAACCCACATCGCGTATCTGCGCGAAGCGGCGGAACGCGACCCATTGCACATCACCACACGTGTCCTCGGGCTCGATCACAAGCGCCTGCACATCTATCACGAGATGTTGAACGATCAAGACGAATCATTGCTTGCAACCTGTGAGCAGATGCTCGTGCACGTCAACATGAATGAAGGTCGCTCCGTCGCCATCCTTCCCGACGTGCGCGCCTCGTTGGAGGCGATCGCCGTCTCCCATTCCACCCTTGCCCCGGCAGAGCGCGCCGGGCATTTCTCATTGCCGTCACCTTCGCGCAACGGCCGATCGAACTCGGAGTAGAAACCTTGGATTTCGCACTGTCCGACGAGCATCAGATGATTGTCGACACCGTTCGCGCGTTCACGGAGCGCGAGCTGTTCCCGTACGAGGAGCAGGTCGAGAAACTGGGTGAAGTGCCGCCTGATCTCGTACGCCAGATCAAGCAGCGCTCGATCGATGCTGGGCTCTACGCGGCCAACATGCCGGCCGAGCTCGGCGGGGGCGGGCTCGACACCTTCGGCGTCACGTTGGTCGACCGCGAGTTCGGCGCCGCCTCGTACGCCCTTCACTACATCGTGGCCAGACCGTCCAACATCTTGCGCGCCTGCATCGGCGACCAGATCGACGAATACCTGATACCAACCATCACGGGCGAGCGCGTCGACTGCATGGCGATGAGCGAACCCGACGCGGGCAGTGATGTGCGCGGGATGAAGTGCTCGGCCGTGCGCGACGGCGACGATTACCTGATCAACGGCACCAAGCACTTCATCAGTCACGCTGATCTCGCGGACTACGTCATCCTGTTCGCGGCAAGTGGCGAGGAGCAGACCGGCAGGGGCCCGAAGAAGTTGATCACCGGCTTCCTGGTGGATTTCGACAGTCCCGGTTGCGAGGTCGTCGACGGCTACCGATGTGTTTCCAACCGTGGCTATCACAACCTCATCATCAACTTCGACGATTGCCGGGTTCCAGTGTCGAAGATCCTCGGCGAGGAGCATCGCGGGTTCGATGCCGCGAACGAATGGCTTGGTTCGACACGACTGCAGGTCGCCGCGGTTTGCGTCGGCAGAGCCCGTCGTGCGTTGCGAATCGCGACGGAGTGGGCGGCCACGCGGGTTCAGTTCGGCCAGCAGATCGGCAAGTTCCAGGGAGTGTCGTTCAAGCTTGCCGACATGCAGACGCGGCTCGCGGCCGCCGAGCTGCTGACGCTGCGAGCAGCGTGGAAGGATGCCAACAGCACGGCCACCGACACCGACATGGCAATCGCCAAGGTCTTCGCCAGCGAGATGTGCCAGTTCGTCACCGATGAGGCGATCCAGATCCTCGGCGGCATGGGGCTGATGGACGAGCTCCCCCTCGAGCGAATGTGGCGCGACACCCGCGTCGACCGTATCTGGGATGGCACCTCCGAGATCCAGCGACACATCATCTCCCGGGCGATGCTTCGCCCGTTCGGGGCCT
>JBDTWJ010000199.1:0-5756 GCA_040006755.1 Ilumatobacteraceae bacterium
CGTCGATCATGCTCTGAATGACCGGATCGAAGATCTCCTTCTTGCCGTTGCCCTTTCCGAAGAGAGCGCCGTAGACGTCGCCCGTCTTGAACTGCACTACGACCTCCTGCTTACCATCGGATTGAGCCGCCTGACCGAGGTTGATCGGGGTGTCGATGAGTATCCCGTCGACCTGCTCGGCCGACAGCGCCGCGTAGGCCGAGGCGAGGTCGGGGAAGGACTTGACGTTGTCCAGCTTCCAGCCCGGCTTCTCGTCGGTCGTGATGTAGAACTCGGCCGTCGTCGATGCCTGAACGCCGATCGTCAGCTTCTTCATGTCGTCCCAACTGGTCACAGTGGTGCCCTTGTTGACCAGCAGTCCCTGGTCGGCCTGGAAGTAGCCAACACCGAGGTCGACGACCTTCGCTCGATCGTCGCGGATCGTCACCTGCGACAGGGTGATGTCGTAGCTGTTCGGATCGATCTGGCCGGCCACGAGCGCGTCGAAGCCTTCATTGCGGAACTCCATCTTGAGGCCGCACCAACTGGCAATCATGTTCCCCATGTCGTACTCGATGCCACTCTGGATCAGATCCGGGTCGACCTCTGCCTTCGAAGTGCCCCAGAAGTTGGGGCTCGGCAAGCTGGTGACGACGCTGAGCACGCCGGGCTTCACCGGCTTGCAATCGTTGGTACCCGCAGGTGCGGTGGTTGCCCCAGATGCGACCGTGTCTCCTGCGGCGGCGGGTTCCTTCTTGTCGTCGCCACATGCGGTGGCCAATAGACCAACGGCAATCAGGCCGGCAATCAGTCGTGGTGTCTTCATAGGTTGTTGTCTCCGGTTGTTCACGTCGGGGCGGCGAAGGCCGCACCGACAACGTAGTCCACAGGTCGATTGTCACTGACCGCAGGAGATCGGCGCACCACCGGCAACCCGATCACCGTTTAAGGTGCCGTCGCGTGAACACGGCTGCGGCAGACGAGGTCATCGAGCCGCATGAGCGACCCGCCTACGCCTCATTCCTGCTCGTCGCGTTCGTCGGTCTCGTGGTGTGCACCAACATCGCCAACATCGGCTTCAGCAGCTGGGCGAAGACCCGTCCCGAACTGCTCATCACGCTGTCGTCGCGCAATCGGTACTTGATCTTTGCCGTCGGCTCGGGCATCTCTCCGCTTGCATATGCAGTCATCGCCACCATTCGGCTATCGCTGGCCGCCGCTGTGTGTCACTTCCTCGGCCGCGCATACGGCGACCATGCGCTGCGTTGGTTCTCGAGATTTCTCGGGATGACTCCGGAGGCAGTCGATCGATTCGAGCAGCAGTACCGCGCCGCCGAATGGGTGCTGATCCCCTTCTTCGTGGGCAGCAACATCGTCTTCGTGCTCAGCGGCACAGTGAAGACCCGATGGCGGCGGATCGTTCCCCTGTTGCTCATCGGTATCGCCGGGCGCTTGGCGCTGCTGTGGTGGCTGGCCAAGCAGTTCGAGTCGGAGGTCCAGTCCGTCACCGGCTTCCTGCAGCGCTGGCAATACCCGATCATCATCGGCTCGATCGCTCTGGTGGTCATCACCAACGTTGCCAACTTCCGCCGCGGCCGCGGCTGACAGTGCGATGAGAGATGAGCCGGACCTTTCCGCACATCTCTCATCGCGGGTGCACCACGCTTACATTCCCAGCATCGCCTCGAGGCCGACGGTCACTCCCGGATGCTCGGCGATGTGCTTGCACGCCAAGACAACTCCAGGCATGTAGCTGACGACGTCGTAACTGTCCTGACGGATGGTCAACGTCTGGCCGTGAGCGCCCAGGATCACCTCCTGGTGGGCGACCAACCCCCGCATGCGCACCGAATGCACCCGGATGCCGGCCGGGCCTTCACCGCCGCGAGACCCGGGGTAAGCCTCGTGTTGCGTCTGATCGGCGATCCAGTCGGACGAAGCCGCTGCCATTCGCTTCGCGGTCGACATGGCCGTGCCGGACGGCGCATCGATCTTGCCCTCGTGATGCAGCTCGATGATCTCCGCGCTCTCGAAGTACGGCGCTGCGAGCTCAGCAAATCGCATCATCAACACCGCGCTGATGGCAAAGTTGGAAACGATCGCGCAATTGCTGCCGCTGAACTCTGATCTGAAGCTCTCGATGTCGGCTTCGGTGAACCCGGTCGTACCGACGACAGCGTGCACACCATGCATCGCCAACCAAGGAACAGTGACCCGCGCCGACTCGGCATTGGTGAAATCGACGACGACCTCGCATCCGGCGTCAGCGAGTGATCGCAGGTCTGCAGTGATCGGCACCCCGTGCAACGTCTCGCCGACGTTGCGCGGCGCAACGGCAGCGACGAGCACGAGATCATGATCGAGAGCGACCGCGGCACATGTCGCACGCCCCATCTTGCCCCCGGCTCCGACCACACCGACCTTGATATCCGACATACCGCTGACCGTAGCCGCGGTTCTCTAGATGGAAGGCCCAACCGTGACGACGATGGGATCGGAGGTGAACACGCGCCCGATGGTTCGCTTCACCGCGGTCTGACCGACGGCTGCCCAGCGTGTGACCTGCTCAGCGATCGGGCGGATCGATCCGGTAGTGATCAGCAGGCCCCCGTTGCGGGCCATTCGCGCGCCAGTGTCTTCGAGACCGAGCTCGAACGCACCGGTGAGATATCCAACCGCGACGTCGAGCTCTTCATCGGAGATGCCGTCGCTGATCATGCGCTCGAGCTCTGCTCGCATCAGTGCGATCACTTCGTCACCGTGCTCCGGCTGCGTGCCCGCGTACATCTGGAACGCCCCGCTGTCGGCGTATGCGGACACGCCCGAGTAGACGGAGTAGGCCAACCCGCGGCGCTCGCGAATCTCCTCGAACAGCCGGCTCGACAAACCGCCACCGAACACGTGGTTGACAACATCGAGCGCTTCACGATCCACATCGCCGCGAGGTAAAGCGCGACCACCCATCACGATGTGCACCTGCTCTGTGTCGTCGTGGACCGAATCGTTCGCGCCGATCGCCGCGGGTGCGACGCGCGACGGCATCTCTCCCGTCTGACGAACATCGGCGAACGCCGACGAAACGAGCTTCAACGCTTCGTCGTGATCAATCGGGCCGGCGAGCGTGACGACCATCGAACCAGCGTGATAGTGCGACTCGAAGAACTTGCGGACGTCGGCCCAATCGATCGCCTGCACCGTGGCCCGATCGCCCGCCGTCTCCCTGCCGAGAGGATGATCGGAGAACAACTGCGCGCCGAACGTGCGATGGGCGACGTCGTCGGGAGAGTCGTCGTCCATCGCGAGTTCTTCAAGTATCACCAGTCGCTCGCTGTCAACATCGGTTTCACGCAGCGCCGGGCGGATCAACACGTCCCCAAGCAGCTCGACTCCGAACTGCGCGTGCCGTGCGGGGAGCCGGCAGTAGTAGGCGGTGTACTCCTTGGCGGTGAACGCGTTGAAGTCACCGCCAACGCGATCGACCGACCGCGAGATCTCCTGCGACGTGCGGGTGTCAGTGCCCTTGAACAACAGGTGCTCGAGGAAGTGGCTGACGCCGCTCAGCTCCGCCGGTTCATCGCGAGAGCCGACTCCAACCCAGACACCGGTGGCCACCGACAACGCGCCAGGCACGTGTTCGGTGGCCACAGTGAGGCCAGATTCAAGTTGAGTGATCCGAAGGTCGGTCAAAGAAACCGAGCGCTATCAGCGATGGCGACGCGGGCCGCGATTGCGGTCGCCTCCGCGATCATCACGGCGCGGGCCGCGATCACCTCGGTCGCCTCCGCGGTCTGCAGCACCGCCACCGGCTTCGCCGCCGGGGCCGAGATCGCCGAGTTCCCCGGCAAGTTCGGCATCGAACGCATCGTCGAAGCTGACGGCAACTGGTCGGTCACCGGCGGCTACGGGCTCGCTCGAACCGCCACCCGTCGCAGGGGATGCAGCTGGAGCAGACCCGTCACCATTGGGGAACGGATTCCACGAAGCACCGGGAGTCAGGCTGACCTTGCCCTTCTCGTCGATCTCCTCGACGATCACTTCGATCTCCTGTCCAAGCGTCAGCACGTCTTCGACGTTGTTGATGCGCTTGCCCTTGCCCAACTTGGAAATGTGTACCAAGCCATCGCGGCCGGGGAGGATGTTGACGAACGCACCGAACTTGGTGACGTTGACAACCCTGCCCAGGTACGTCGCACCGACGTCGGCTTTCGGCGGATCGACGATGGCGAGGATGCGCGCTCTGGCTTCCTCCATCTTCGATGCCTCGACTGCGCCGATGGTGACGATGCCGACAGAGCCGTCGTCGTCGACTGCGATGTCGGCGCCGGTCTCCTGTTGGATGGTGTTGATGACCTTGCCCTTCGGGCCGATGACTTCACCGATCTTGTCCATCGGAATGGTGATCGAGATGATCTTGGGTGCTGTCGCAGCAACCTCGGCACGCGGCACGGCGATGCAAGCGTTCATGTTGGCGAGGATCTCCGTGCGTGCTTCCTTGGCCTGATCGAGCGCGGCGGCGAGAACGTCGGCAGGAATGCCTTCGATCTTGGTGTCGAGCTGCAGGGCCGTGACGAACTCCGACGTACCCGCGACCTTGAAGTCCATGTCGCCGAAGGCATCCTCGGCACCGAGGATGTCGGTGAGCGTGGTGTACTTGCCCTCGGCATACACGAGACCCATCGCGATACCGGCGACGGCAGCCTTGATCGGCACACCGGCGTCCATCAATGCCAGCGAACCCGAGCAGACCGACGCCATCGACGTCGAACCATTCGAGGCCAGCACTTCGGCGACGAGTCGCAGCGTGTAACTGAACTCTTCCTGGCTCGGCAGCACCGGCAACAGGGCACGGGCGGCGAGCGCACCGTGACCGATCTCGCGGCGCTTCGGCGAACCGACACGGCCGGTCTCGCCGTTGGCCCAGGGAGCCATGTTGTAGTGGAACAAGAAGTACTTGTGGGTCTCCGGGCTGAGGGTGTCCATCAGCTGGTTCATGCGTGGCATGGCCATGGTGACGACGTTCATCACCTGGGTCTCACCACGCTGGAACAGGCCGGTGCCGTGTGCCGTCGGCAACACGGTGACCTCGCTGCTGACCGGACGCAAATCGCGAGGACCGCGTCCGTCGATTCGCAGACCCTCTTCCACGATCCGCTTGCGGACAGCCTTCTTGGTGAGGCCGCGCACGGCTTCTCTGACTTCGCGTTCGCGGCCTGCGAACTCGGCGCCTTCGCCGCACAGCTTCTCGATTGCTTCCGATGCGGCCGCATCGGTGGCGGCGTTGCGCTCGGCCTTCGCGCTGATGGTGATGGCGTTGGCGACACCTTCACCCGCGATCGCCGAAACTGCCTCCAACACATCCTGGCCGTAGTCGACCTGTGGCGTGTATGTCATCGGAACGATGGGGCCATTCGTAGCAATGACCGAGGCGACGAGCTGACGTTGCAGCGCGATCGATTCCTTGATCCACACCTTGGAAGCCTCGAGCCCACCGGCGAGAACCTTCTCGTCGACCTTCGGTGCGCCCGCTTCGTAGTACTCGAAGCTCTTGGCAGTCCCACCGGCTTCGACCATCATGATTGCGACGTCGTCGTTGTCGAGTTGACGACCGGCAACGACGAGTTCGAACGTGCTGGCCTCACCCTCTTCGTAGGTGGGATGAGCGATCCACTCGCCGGTCTGGCTGTGCGCGATACGGACGGCGCCGATGGGGCCTTCGAACGGAATGCCCGAGATCATCAACGAAGCCGAGGCGGCGTTGATGCTGAGCACGTCGTGCG
>JBDTWJ010000200.1:0-5706 GCA_040006755.1 Ilumatobacteraceae bacterium
TGCCGGACGACTTCAACACGAAGCATCGCAGCGTGTGGGTCGACATCGATCCGGCGTTGTTCGACCGCGAGGTGATGGCGGCGACATACGACACGTACATCGATCAACTGGTCTACGCCGAGGATTGCGGGTTCGACGGGATCTGCGTCAACGAACACCACAACAACGGGTATGGCCTCATGCCGTCGCCGAACCTGATCGCCGCGATCCTTGCCAACCGCACGTCGCAAGCGGCGATCACCGTTCTCGGCAACTCGGTTGCGTTGTACAACCCACCAATCCGAGTTGCCGAAGAGTTCGCGATGCTCGATCTGTTCTCGCGTGGTCGATTGATCGCCGGCTTCCCCGTGGGCACTGCGATGGACACCACCCACTCGTATGGAATGAACCCCGGCAACTTGCGTCCTCGCTACTACGAGGGCATCGACCTGATCATGAAGGCGTGGCAAGCAACTGAACCGTTCGCTTACAACGGCCGTTTCAATCAGCAGCGCTACGTCAACCCCGTGCCGCGTCCGTGGCAACAACCGCACCCGCCGGTGTGGATCCCCGGTGGCGGATCCGTCGAGACGTGGGACTTCTGCGCAGAGAACGACTTCGTATACGGCGCCCTGACTTACTACGGGTACAAGATGGTTCGCGAGACCGTGAGCGGCTATTGGAGTCGGGTCGAGGCTCACGGACGCGACGACAATCCGCATCGTTTGGCGGTCACGCAATTCATCGGCGTTGCGGACTCCGATGCAGAGGCCTACAAGCTGTACCGCGAGCCGGCCGAGTATTTCTTCAACCGCTCGCTTCACGTCTACCCGGGTTTCACGGATGCGCCGGGATATGTCACGGAAGGATCCGTACGCGCCCGTTACAAGTCACAGGTACGCCAGGTTGCGCGCAACAAGCAGGCCAAGCACGACCTCTCGTGGGACGAGATGGTCGACAACGGCTACGTCGTGATCGGCGGACCCGACACGGTGCGCGAGCAACTCGAGGAGGCTGCGAAGGAACTTCGCATCGGCCACCTCTGCGCCATGCTGCAGTTCGGCAACATGAACGACGAGCTGACGCGATACAACACCAATCTCTTCGGCGAGAAGGTCGCTCCCGCTCTCAAGACGTTGTTCTCCGAGTACGACGATCCGTGGTGGCCGCAAAATGCCCGCTGAACGCAAGCACCTCGTCTATCTGTTCGGTATCGCCGGTCATCCAGAGCTGTCGCCGGCAATGCGCGCGGTCGAGCAGGCTGGCTGGGAGATCGTCGTCCCGTCGGTGCCGGGCTTCGACGGCGTTGCTGGATTCCAGCCGCGCGACGAGTATCTCGATTGGCTCACCACCTTCTGGGACTCCATCGATGCGACCGGTGCGACACCGTGCCCGGTCGTCGGGGCATCCGTCGGCGGGATGATCGCGGCCGAACTCGCTGCGCTGCGACCGGAGGTCGTCACGGGGGTCGCGTTGATGGCTCCGTTCGGCATTGCCGACGGTGACCATCCGGGCTTCAACATCTACGGCACGCCCAATACAGAGAGGATGGGCCACCTCTTCGCGAAGGGTGTGCCGGATGCGTTCGCACATCGGTTCGCGCATCTCGGGGCCGAAGAGGCGCCGGTGGCCAGCTACCTCAGCGACGTTGCCGCTGCCAACCTGCTGTGGCCTCTGGGAGATCGTGGAACCGCCAAGCGGCTGCATCGCATCACGGCTCCACGCTTGACGCTGTGGGGTGATCTCGACGAGGTGAACCCCGTCAGCAACGCCGGCGCATGGGGCGGCGCCCAGGTCGTTGCCGGTGCCGGCCACCTCCTCGAGTGGGACGCGCCCGACCAGGTCTCGACAGCCCTGTTGGGCTTCCTCAACGTCCTCGCTTGATGGCATCGCGTAGGGCATCGACGTATCTATGAAAGGAACCCAGGAACGAGTGAATTCCATGCGGAGCACCATCGATCAATCTCATGTCGATCTCGGGGTTTGCCGTCTGTTGCTGGACTGCGTGCTCGGGAAACAGCGCGGGTCCCATCTGTGGATCGGCCCGCAGGATGATCATCGGCTTGGTGATGCGCGCGTCGGGGTCGTATCCACTGAGCGCGCCACCGTAGATGGCGGGAAGCCAGACATCGGGGTCGCCGAGCATCAGCGAATCGACGCGGCTCTGCAAGGCCCGAGCACTCATGGAGTCGCCTGCCCGCCCCCACGGCATCACCGCATCGGCCACCATCGCCTCGTAGTGCGCGCGCGGCCGCTCTTCGACCTGCGCCGCGCGCATGTTGGCTTCAAGTATCGGAAAGACGCCGGCCATGATGCTCTCCGCGAACAGTTTCTGGTCGCAGAAGTACAACGGCGGGTCCTCGCACATCGCCGACCGAACGAGGTCAGGACGCGTCGCGGTGAGGTGATGGGTGATCACGCCGCCCAGCGAATGACCAACGAGAACGACGGGTTCGCCGATCACTTCTTCGATGAAGGCGATCACGTCGTCGGTGTAGAACGGCACGGAGTACGTGCCGGCGGATCGGTCACTTCGACCGTGTCCGCGAAGGTCGATGCGGAACACATCCGCATCGTCGCCGAGGTCGTCAACGACCTCGTCGTAACCGGTGGAGATACCGGACAATCCATGCAGCATCAACACCTTCGTCGCACCCGGCGAACCGTCGCGACTCCACTCGAGTTCGACATCGTTATGGCTGAATCGCATGGCGCCTCCGATAGTTGTTCACCGAAATGTTATGCACTATGGTGCCCATCGTCACAGGAGGTGTTCGCCGTTGCACCGCGGCGAGGGGAATGCATCACTCTGACTTCACATCCACACAAGGGGGAATAAATGGTTCGCCGATTCATGGCAGCCGTCGCCGTCGGAGCTGTGCTCCTGGTGGCCTGCGGCTCCGACGACAAAGCATCCGACGGCACCAGCGCGCCGGCACCCGCCGACACCGCCGCACCCGCTGACACGGCGGCACCCGCCGACACCGCCGCACCAGTTGACACGGCGGCACCCGCCGACACCGCGGCACCCGACGACACCGCGGCACCCGGCGATGCCAGCGGCCTCGTCGGCGACAGGCCCGCGACCGGTGGCCCCGATTGCGGCGCCGGCACCGGAGAGAAGGCCACGGGCGAGCCAATCAAGCTCGGTAACGTCACGACCTCGGTGCCAGGCATCGACTTCAGCACCGGCCCCGCAATGATGAAGGCGTACTTCGACTGCGTCAACGACAACGGTGGCATCAACGGACGCCCGATCCAGATGCTCGAGGAGAACGACAACCTCAAGCCCGAAGACGCAGCCGCCGCAGCTCGCAAGCTCATCGAGACCGACAAGGTCGTCGCGATGATCGGCGGCTTCAGCATCCTCGACTGCCCCGTCAACGCCGACTACTACAAGGAGCAGAACTACTACGTCATCGTCGCCGGTGTGCCGGCCGAGTGCTTCAGCTCGCCGAACATTGCAGCCGCCAACATGGGCCCCGGTTACAGCGCCTTGGGTGCTGCGCAGATCGTGGTCGAAAAGGGCGCCACGGGCACGATGGTCACGATGACCAACAAGACCGCGACGTCCGACTACAACAACTCGCTGGCCGGTCTCTACGCCGAGTCGAAGGGTCTGAAGTGGATCGACATCCAGATCCCACCGCCCATCGAAGATGCCAACGCTGCAGTGCTCGACGCGGTCGCCAAAGCCGGCAAGGGTGGAGCAATCGTGTTGAACTACACGCCGCCGGAAGGTCTGAAGATCCTGAAGGCCGCCGAAGAGCTCGGGAAGATCGATGACGTCATTTGGGGTTCGTCGACTCCGCTCAACGACAACTCCGTCGCTGCGGCACTCGGCGCACCGTGGGCCAACAAGCTCAACGTCAACGCCGAGCTCAGCCTGCTCGACGACCCACGCCCGGAGATGGAGCTGTACCGCAAAGTGTCCGCTCAGTACAACCCCGACGCTCCGTTGGGCAGCTTCCAGCAGATGGGCTTCATGATCGGTCGCATCATCGTCAAGACGTTGCTCGACATGGCCCCAGCTGATCTCGACGATCCGGCAGCCGTCAACGAGGCGGTCAAGGGCATCAAGAACTTCGACACGCACATCGTCTGCAAGCCGTGGTACTTCGGTGCCCTGCCTGCCGGCAACGTGCCGAACAACTGGGACTACAACGTCGTTCCCGACGGCACCGACACGATGGTGCTCGACAAGGACTGCTTCCCGATTGCTGAGGTCGAGCCGATTCTCACAGCGGTTCGCGCGGCGGAGGTCGATCAGGGGCTCAACACCGGCGGTTGATCAGTTTCACCCGGACTACACAACGAGCCACTTAAGGAAGAATCCTCGATATGCCAGGTCTTGGTGATTGGTGGCCCTACATCATTCAGGGCCTGGCCTTCGGGGCCATGTACGCGGTGACCGGTACGGGACTCGTCGTCCTGTACCGGACCACCGGTGTTGTCAACCTGGCGTTCGGCGCGATCGGATGCATGGGAGCGCATGTCGCCTGGTCGCTGATGGGCGGAAGCCTCAGCAAGCCCACGCCAATCGGGCACGGGGTGCGAATTCTCGCCTATCCGGCGCTCGTAGCGGTGTGTGCCGTACTGACCTTGATCTACGGGATGTGGATCGCGCCGAAGCTCGCCCGTCGTGATCCGCTGGTGAAGTCGCTCGGCATGGTCGGCGTCGCGCTGTTCCTGCTGGGGATCATGAAGGAACGTTGGGACACCTCGAAGCCGCGTGCAATCGTGCTTCCGAGCAAGGTCTTCAAGGTGGCCGGCGCCGTGGTGACGTCGACTCAGATCGTCGCCCTGCTGTTTGCGGTCGTGGTGGTAGTCGTCGTCAGCGTGTTCTTGAAGACAACCGCCACAGGTACCGCGATGCGAGCCATCGCCAACGATCGCGACGTGTCGGCGTTGCTCGGTGTGCCGGTACGCCGAGTCGAGGCGCTTGCATGGCTCGGGTCCGGGGTCATCTGTGGGTGCGTGTTCCTGCTGCTGCCCCCGTTGTTCAAGAGCATCGATCAAGGGACGCTGACCTGGTTCGTGATCGGTGCTCTCGGTGGCGCGATCGTTGGTCAGTTCAGATCGCTGCCCATCACGTTCGTCGCCAGCCTGGCCATCGGCGTGATCGAGTCGGTGATGACTCCGTTCACCGGCAACTTCCAGTTCATGGCCGACTTCCGCAAGACGACACCGTTCGTCGTCGCGGTCATCGCGATCGTGTGGATCAGCCGGCGTCGCACGGTCGTGCTGGCCGGTAGGGAGATGCGATGACCACCGTCGCCGCCAATCCCGACACCTCCGTCGCTCCGCCAAGGCCCAACGCCGTGGCGCGGGTGACCTCCAGTCGAGCGTTCGAGCCGGTCGCCGTTGTCGTCGTTCTCATGGTGGGCCTCTTCGCGATCCCTGGCTTCTTCGACGCGTTCTGGATTGCCAACTTCACCCAGATGGCCGTGTTCTCGATCGTTGCCGCCAGCGCCGGGCTGCTGTACGGGCGCGTCGGATTGGTGTCGTTGGGTCAGGTGGCCTCATACGGCATCGGCTGTTGGGTGACGATGCGGTTGGCGTTCGCTACCAACTGGCCGTTCCCCATCCTCTTGATCATCGGTGGCGTCGTCGCCGCAATGATCGGTGTGCTGATCGGCTTGCCTGCATTACGGGTCAGCGGCCTGTACCTCGCACTTGTCACGTTGATGCTCGCAGCCGGCATCGAGATCGTCCTCGGCGCGACGA
>JBDTWJ010000201.1:0-5685 GCA_040006755.1 Ilumatobacteraceae bacterium
CCCTTGCCGATCGGCGAGATGAGGTCGATGATGCGCGCCGTCATGTTGTTGGGATCGGACGGGTTCTCGAGACGCAGCTTCTCGTCGGGGAACAGAGCGGTGAGGTCTTCGAACCGGGGGCGTGTCTTTGCCTTGTCGGGCTCGCCGCCGTTGACCGAATGGATCTCGAGCATCGCCGGGTTCTTCTCGTTGCGCCCGGCTGGACGGCTGAGGCCGGTGACGTAGTCGCCCTTGCGCAATCCGTACTGGCGAGTCAGCTTGACGGGGATGTAGGCATCGTCGCGGCTGGCCAGATAGCCGGCGACACGAAGGAAGCCGTAGCCCTCGTCACGTAGATCGAGGTAACCGGACACCTCAACTGGCTCCATGTTGATGGGAGGCCCGATGTCGTCGGTGCGCTCGGGACGATCTGGACGCTCGAAGCGTTCTTGGTCGCCGCCCTGCGGACCTTCGCCACGTCCCTTGTTGCGACGCCGACGCCGACGGCGGCTGTTGCGGCTCTCGGCGTCGCCCTCACCGTCACCATCGTCGCCTTCTGCGCCCGATGACGGAGACGAGGCCGCGCCACTCGACGACGGCGATACCGCGAGTTCTGTGACCGCCACCTCACCCGACTTGATCAGTTCGATCTCCCAATCGGCGAGAGGCTCGCCGTCGGGCCCGAGAATGACCTCGGCTTCGACAGAACCTGCTTCGACAGAATCTGTGGTCTGCGTGGAGTCGTCGACCGCTTCGCGAGCGGAACCGGCGGGTGCGTCTGCCTCAGCCGTGCCCGCGACATCCGGCTTCTCGCCGGCCGGCGCGGCCGTGGCCGCTGCCTGCGTCGACGTCTTGGCGGCGCGACCGTTGGCCGAGGCTGCGGCAGTTGCACCGTCGGGTGAACCACCCCCGGTGGTCTCCAAGATCTTGTCGATCAGCGTCGCCTTAGCGGCGCGCGCCGTTGTTTTGATGCCCAATGCCTGGGCGATTGCGAGCAGTTGCTCTTTGTCCTTGGATTCGAGCATTGACTGTTCGAGAGCTTCCGCGGCCACTGGCCACCTGCTTTCTGGGAACGACAGTGGGCTCGGCGTGTCAACATGCACACGACCGGCGGCCACACCACCGAGATGATTCGCCCTCTCCGCACCCCCGCACGGCCATTTCACCGGAGCGGTTGCAGCGAGATGTTCGGGGAACCCCGAACCCAGTGAACTGTAGCGAACGCGTGCGCGATGCGCAACGTCAGCGGCGGGTTGCGGACTTCACGAACTCCTTCACCGCATCGAGGTCGTTCGACAGGTCCGTCATGAATTCAGGTCGATCGAAGAGATCGGCCAGGTGTGGCGGGAGGGGTGGCCGTACCCCAGTGGCGCGCTCGACGGCATCGGGGAACTTCGCAGGATGTGCGGTAGCCATGCTGACCATGGGTCCCGCGATCGAAGATCGCACGCGCTCAGCGGCTCCAATGCCGACGGCCGTGTGGGGGTCGACGAGCATGCCTGTCGATTCGTAGGTCTTGCGGATGACCTCGATCGTCTGTGCGTCGTCGAGACGTTCGGCGACGAACACCCCGTCGATGAAGTCAGCACGTTGATCGCGTTCGATCGACAGCGATCCCATCGCCCTGAAGTTCTGCAACTGCTCCGTCGTCTGCCCACCATCTCGCCCGTTGATCTCGAACAACAGGCGCTCGAAGTTGGACGAGACCTGGATGTCCATCGATGGGCTCAACGACGGGACGACGGGCCGGGTGCTCATGTCGTTGCCGACGAAAAATCGGGTGAGGATGTCGTTGGCGTTCGAGGCAATCACGAGCCGGCCGATCGGCGCCCCCATCTGCTTGGCGATCCAGCCCGAGAACACGTTGCCGAAGTTGCCGCTGGGCACGCAGAAGTTGACCTCACCTCGGAGATGATCCGTGGCGGTGATGTAGTAGACGACCTGCGCCATGACGCGGGCCCAGTTGATCGAGTTGACCGCGCTCAGGTTCATGCGCGCGCGGAACTCGACGTCGTTGAACATCGCCTTGACGAGATCCTGGCAGTCGTCGAACGACCCGTCGATCGCGACGACGTGCACGTTGGGCGAGTTGACCGTAGTCATCTGCTTGCGTTGCACGTCGCTGGTACGTCCCTTGGGAAACAGGATGACGATGTCGGCGTGCGCACAGTTCTTGATGCCGTCGATCGCCGCCGAACCGGTGTCTCCAGACGTTGCTCCGACGATGGTCACTCGCCGGCTCTCGTGGGACAGCACGTGCTCGAACAACCGGCCGACCAACTGCAACGCGACGTCCTTGAACGCCAACGTGGGACCATGGAACAGCTCTTCGAGGAAGTGCTCCTCACCAATCTGCACCAGCGGCACAACTGCAGGATGAGCGAACGTGGCGTACGCGTCGCGACACATCGCCGACAGCGTGTCTGGCGGGATCTCGTCACCCACGAAGGCCTGCATGATCTGCGCGGCACGCGCCGCGTACGTCATGCTTTCCTCGCGGTCAGGCACGCACGGCCATTCCGCCGGCACGTACAACCCACCGTCGGTCGCCAATCCGGCCAGGAGCGCCTCGGTGAACCCGAGTTCGGCAGCCTGCCCTCGAGTCGAGACGTATCGCACTAGGCCCCGATCACACGGAGCAACCCACCGACATTGCGGACGACATCGAGGTCACGCAACTCGCGCACGGTTGCCTGGACCGCCGACTCGCGCGCCTCATGGGTGATGAACACGAGCCTGGCCTCCGGGCCGTTGCCCTCCTGCTCGGCAGCGCGGATGCTGACGTCGTGGCGGGCGAACACGCCCGTGACGGCATGCAGCACGCCCGGGCGGTCGGCAACATCGAGGCTCAGCAGGTATTCGGCCGAGGTCTCGTCGATCGCACGAATGTGCGCCCGTCCGAACGTGCCGATCGAGCCGTGTGTGCCCTTCGACAAGTTGACGGCAGCGTCGATGACATCGCCGAGCACTGCACTTGCGGTAGGCGACCCGCCGGCACCGCGTCCGTAGAACATCAGCGACCCGACGGCTGCGCCCTCGACGAAGACCGCGTTGTAACTGCCGTTGACGCTGGCGAGTGGATGAGCGACAGGGACCATTGCTGGGTGGACCCGCACGGCGATGTCACCGCTCGCTGCATCGATCTCGGCGATGCCGAGCAGCTTCACGACGTAACCGAGTCGCTTGGCCATCGAGATGTCGGCTGCGGTGATTCCGCTGATCCCCTCGTGGTACACGTCGCCGGCAACGACCCTCGACCCGAACGCGATCGATGCCATGATCGCGGCCTTGGCCCCGGCATCGAAACCTTCGACATCGGCGGTTGGGTCGCGTTCTGCCAATCCCAAGGCCTGTGCCTCGGCCAACGCGACGCCGTAGTCGGCGCCTTCCTCCGTCATCTTCGTGAGGATGAAGTTGGTGGTGCCGTTGATGATCCCCATCACACGCGTGATCGGCTCGCCGCGCAGGCTTTCGCGCAATGCGCGGATGATTGGGATGCCGCCGGCGACAGCCGCCTCGAAGAGTAGGTCGACACCTGCATCGTCGCTGACCGCGAACAGTTCGGTGCCGACGTTGGCCAGCAGCTCCTTGTTCGCCGTGACGACCGGCTTGCCGGCGCGCAACGCGGAGGTGATGAGCTCGCGGGCTGGCTCGATGCCGCCGATGACTTCGACGACCAGATCGATGGCGGAATCGGCGACGACCGAGTGAGCATCGCGAGTGAGCACCCCTTCGGCGAGGTCGACATCGCGCTCGCGGCTGAGGTTGCGCACGGCCACCGAACCCACTTCGAGGCGTACCCCGGTACGAGCCTCGATTGCCGATTGCTGCGCCGTCACCAACTTCACGAACGCCGAGCCCACGTTGCCGCACCCCAACACACCGATCCGCACGAGCTTGGTCACGGGCGGAAGGCTACGGGTTGACGCGTGGTCGTCGAAACCCTTTGTGCAGGTCAGGCGGCGAACTCAGGGCTGGCGTGACTCGGACTTTCGCCGGCTGACCAGCGATGCGACACAACCGCTGCACACGAGGATGGCAGCGATGATCAGTCCACTGGTACCGGTGCCGGTCTTCGGCAATTGCGACGGGCCGGTCGTGGGAGTCGGCTGCGGAAGCAGCGATGATCGAGCGGAAGATTCGACGCGTACCACCGGAGCCGCCCCGGCTGCGGAGTCGACACAAGCCTGGTGTTGGACCCCGTCCTGGTCGGTGACAACGCTGAGGATGCCCGATGCGCACGCCGCAACGTCCGGGAGGGCAGGGGGTGCGGCCTCGGCACTCGCGGCGAATCCCGCGAAGCTGGCGATGGTGATTCCCGCCGCCATGATGAGTTGTGAGAGCTTCACTTGCACCGTTCCCGCCAGTGTCTCCCCGTGGTCTTCGAGGTGTCCGTACAGTATTCGTCAAGAACCGCTACGTACAGAGTTTGTCACCCGATTGGGCCATTTGACCCACGCACGCGAGCCTGGCGTCACCGGGGGCGGTGAGCGCGCCGCACTCCGGCCACCACGTCGTCGAAATGTTGACGTTGCAGCACTGCGCCTTCGCGGCGAACGAGCAGCGGGTCGATCTGCAGGAGTCGTTCGACCTTCGCGTAGCTGGGCCGTCCAGCCTGATCCCATGGGCCAATGCCGATGGCGACCTGCGACTGGTTGGCGTGCGACTTCGACGTCAGCGGCACGGCCATCAAGGTGCCGTTTCGCCGGCCGATGATCACGACCGGACGGTCCTTACCCTGCGACGGGTCCTCTTCGTAAGGAACCCATGTCCACACGACCTCGCCCGGATCGGGATCCCCATCGAGGCACGGCGTGTACTCGAACTGAACCTCACCGCCCGCGGGTGCCTCGGTGTTCGGGGTTGCCCTCCGCACCAACTTGCGGATGCCCTCGATCAGTCCAGGTCGCATCGCACCAGGTCCTCCATCGTCTCCCTACGCACGACGGCGCGGGCGATGCCGTCGTGGACGAAGACCACCGGCGGCCGCGTCAACATGTTGTAGTTGCTGGCCATGCTGCGGCCGTACGCACCGGTGACCGGAGTGGCAAGAACATCACCCACCGTGGTTCTCTCTGGAAGCAGGGCATCGAAGATCAACACGTCGCCGCTCTCGCAGTGCTTGCCGACCAGTCGTGCACGCATCGTGCGCGACGCGCCGACGTCGGCGGGCAGGAACGCTTCATAGCCGCTGCCGTACAGGACCGGCCGAGGGTTGTCGCTCATGCCTCCGTCCACTGCGACGTACGTGCGCACGTCGGGGATGTACTTGACCGTGCCGATCGTGTAGACGGTGATCGCCGCGTCAGCGACGATGGCTCGACCGGGCTCGACGCTGACGTTGCTGCGCACGCCGAGCGCGGAACACGCGTCGAGCAACACGTTCGCCCACTGCGTGATGGATGGTGCT
Source organism: Ilumatobacteraceae bacterium (assembly GCA_040006755.1). GTDB lineage: Bacteria > Actinomycetota > Acidimicrobiia > Acidimicrobiales > Ilumatobacteraceae > JAENVT01. The sequence continues at coordinate 5,390 of JBDTWJ010000201.1, forward strand.
TCCTCCGTCTCGACGTAGGCAACGCCGAGGCCACCGCCAAGCACGAGCTCCGGTAGATCGAGCGGCACCGCGAAGCCGGCCATGACTTCTGCAGCCTTCGCGAAGTTGGAGGCAGCGAACACGTTGGAGCCGATGTGGCAGTGGACGCCGATCAGTTCGACGCTGGCGGATCGGCGCATGCGGTCGACCGCGAGCTGCGCATCGCCGTTGCCGAGATTGAACCCGAACTTCGAATCGTCCTGACCCGTGGCGATGAACTCGTGCGTGTGAGCGTGTACGCCGGGCGTGATGCGGGC
>JBDTWJ010000202.1:0-5511 GCA_040006755.1 Ilumatobacteraceae bacterium
GGGCTCGGGCTCTACGAGATCGCCGATCTCGGGCTCCACGAGATCGCCGATCCGTACGGATCGGGGGTCGGGCACGCCGGCCAGCACATCGGGTACGCGTCGTGGGCTGCATGCCTCCCCGCCGACGGGCTGGTCGTCGTCGTCCTCAGCAATGGTGTCGTCGACGTCAGCGCGATCGCCCTCTCTCTAGTGGACGCGGCGCGCTCGACGTGACGAAGTAGCTGTGCCGGGCGGAGAACCGCGACGGCAGCCCGATCCTGACGCCGAGACCGCCGACGGGCCGTTCAGATCGCGATCGCCTTCGGGCTGGGTGTGCTGGTAGGACGGGGCTTTCTGGCAGGCGGCTTAGGGGGTTGGGAGATCGCGGCAACGGTCCGCGTCCAGCGTTTCGTGCTCACGTTGTTGAGCGTCGAGATTCAAGCCCAGCTTCGCTGGCGGTGGCCTTCTCGAGCCAGCAGGCCCAAACGTCGACCCAGGCGCCCACGAACGCTGCCTCGTTGGCGTCTGCAGGCGGGTGGCCGTATATCGCTTCGTCCTGCCGGTAATGTGCGAGCGAGCCGAGCGCGATCGCTGCGAGCGCGCGAACTTGATCATCGGGAGCTCTGTCCCGACCGAGCCGCCACGTGAAGAACGCCATCATCTGCGTGTAGCCACGGCCGACGAGGTCGTCGTGGACCTGGGCCACGAGGTCGGGGAACTCGTCGCTGTCGCGTGCGAGGAATCGGAACAGCTGACGCTGCCGCACCAGGAGCTGGAGGGTTCCTCGAGCGATGACGGTGAGCTCGGCGCGCCGGTCATCCAGCGGGAGCAGCGCGCCGACGGTGCTCGGGAAGTCGGCTACGTCGCTGATCCAGCGATCGAGGGCGGCACGGAAGGCCTCCTCCTTGCTGCTGAAGTGTCGGTAAAAGGCGCCCGCACGCGGCGAAAACCCGGCGTGCGCCTCGATGTCGCCCACCTTCGTGGCCCGGTAGCCGCGCTCGCCGAACAGCTCGACGGCCGCGTCGAGCAGCTGCTCCCTGGTACCCGAGGTTCCTCGCGCCATCCCGATAATCTATCGCTTGCTTTTAGTAAGCGGTGGATTACCATGTGAGCATGGTCAAAGAAGCCGTTCATCGCTCCTTCGAGGTCGCCGTTCCCGCAGACGAGGCGTGGGCCCGTCTCGCCGAGGTCGAGCGCTGGCCGGAGTGGGCCCCACACATCAGCGCCGTCACCGTCTCCCCGGCTGGTCCTCTGGGCCCGTCGTCGAGCGGCGTGCTCAAGATCCGCGGCCTCGGCCGGAACGCCTTCCGGATGTCGGCGTGGGAACAACCCGATCGCTGGGAATGGACAGGTGGGCTGCCCGGCGTCCGGATCGACTACGACCATCGATTCTCGGCCGCCGGCAATAACTCGACGACGATGACCTGGGTCGTGGTCCTGCGCGGCCCCCTGGCCTGGTTGATCCGCCCCATCTTCGCCCGCATCTACGGCCGCAACATCGATCGAGCCATCCCAGGCCTGCAGGCGTGGATTCGTCCCCGACCGGGGTGACCGCCGACCGGAGTCCGCGAACGAGGTGCCATTCTGTTCCCAGGATCAGCCACTCGTCGAACCCTGGACATCGTCGGTGCCCCGAACAAGCCGTCGTCGTTCCAGACAAACAGCCATCCGCAGAACACCAGTAAGAGCAACGCAGCAGTAACCAGGCCCACAGTTGACGAACGCAAGTCCTTCAGCCGCAACCTCCGGAGTGCTCCTCAGATGTTGCTCCGTAGGAGTCGTTCCCGCGGCTGAGTGACAACGTCGACCATAGCCCGCTCGCCTGACGCTCATCGCTGCCGCGGACGCCGCCGAGGGTTCGGACACCTTGCCGAGGATCGCCCCGCCGTCGGTCGACAACTGAGCAGATCCGCACCGAACTCGTGCGTAGCTGTCTGGAGTGACCACAATGATAGTGTTGTGGTGTGCTTCCAGCGTTCGATCCTGACAGTGGCCGGTTGCCACAGGGTGAGCATGTCGCGTCGTGGGAAGAGGTGGTCGAGCGGTTCGGGTGGACCGAACGCCGACGTCGTCTGCTCGACGGGCTCGCAGAAGCGCTCGAACTGCTCGCCGAGGCCGGTTGCTCGCGGGTCTGGCTGAACGGCAGCTTCGTCACTGCGAAGGACGAACCCGGCGACTTCGACGCCTGTTGGGACACCGACCACGTCGATCTCGAGGCTCTCGACTCGGTGCTGTTGGACCTGTCCAACCACCGAGCCGCGCAGAAGGAGCGCTTCGGAGGCGAGCTGTTCCCTAACGTCATTGAAACCCTGTCGGGTCTGTCGTTCTCCGAGTTCTTTCAGAACGAACGCGACACCAGCCGCAAGGGCATCGTCGTCATCCACCTCTCGAAAGGAGACGCATCGTGATCACCAACGAAGTGCAGTACCGAGCCACCAAGGCACACCTGGAACGGTTCGAGGGAGCTGCCGCCAACATCGCAGCCCGCCCCGGCAAACGAACCAAGCTCGAACTTCTTGAGCTCGACGCCGTACGCGCCCAGGCCGACGACCTGCGCTCGGAACTGGCCGACTTCGACCAGTTGCGCGACGGGAGGTTGTCGACGTTCGACGCTTCCTCCTTGGAGGAGTTGTCGACGGTGCTCGTCAAGGCACGCATTGCCCGCGGGTGGACCCAACGTCAGCTCGCCGAGTCACTTGGCATGGCCGAACAGCAGATCCAGCGCTACGAAGCCAACGACTACCGCTCGACCAGCCTCGCCCGACTGTGCGACATTGCGAACGCTCTCGGCGTCACCGTTGCTCAACATGCGGAACTGAAACCCTCCGCAGCCTGACCACTCCGCCGAATGAAGATATGTACCATGTCAAGCCTCGGTACCCGCTTGACAGTTCGTGTTCGGTACCTATCTGACAGTTGGGGTTGGGTTATGCGGCGTTGATCCTGCGGGGGCGGCCGCCGGGGTTGGCGAGGGCGCCGTGTTCGCGGGTGCGGTCATGCTTGACGTTGTGACGGCGGATCAACTGCTCACCGATGGCGATCTCCACATGCTCACCGACGACCGCGACTTGGACCTGGCGACGCCGGTAGGCGTTCCCGACCCGATAGCTCGCCCCAGCGAAGCTCACGTTGCCTGACGAGTCGACCTTGCGTGTCACGGTCACCACCGACGTGGTCGGCCGTGGTTGTGCTTCACGCGGTCGGGTCTGGCGTTGCATTCCGGCTTGCTGCTTGGTGAGCTCGTGGTGGCGGGCGTGTGTCGCGATTAACACCCCACGGTGATGGATCTGCACGAGCCCGCCGTCGCACACCACATTGACGTCTTGGCCGGCCAGCCACACCCCGACCTTGTAGTGCGCCGCGGCGAAACTGATCGTGCCCTTTCGATCCACACGCCTCGTCGCCGAAGGTGGCATCGCCGCGGCAGGATCCGCGCACGGTTCGACCGGTTGCGGCGCTGCTGGTTCGTTGCGGGCCAGCTTGAACCGATCCCATGGGGTCATCATCCCCAGCGATTGATGCGGGCGCTCATGGTTGTAATGCTCGACCCACACATCCAACTGAGCCTGCGCGTCTTCGATCGAGGCGAACACTTTGCCGTCGAGGAACTCGCGACGAAGCGTCTTGTGCCACCGCTCGACCTTGCCAGTCGTGGTCGGCGAACGCGGTCTGGTGAGGAATGTGTTTGATCCCGTTCTCCCGACAAATCCTGTCGAACAACACCTCCCCAGTGCCTGGCCCGAAGCGGCCGGTGAACACCTTGCCGTTGAGTTCCTAATGGTTGTCAAGGGTCGTGGGGAAGGTTCATGCTGGTGTCGGGACGAGCGGTGTCTCGGAGCGTTTTGCGACTCCTTTCTTGACCCGCTCGTCCTTGCGTTTTACGCTGTCGATTTTGGCGATGGTGCGGCGGGCGGAGCGGATGTCGGACGGGATCTGATAGCGCTTGGCGATGATGGTTCTGCCTTCGTCGATGGTGATCGCCGTGCCGTCGACGTCGCGGAGCTCGTAGGGGGTGTGGTTGCGGAGGCAGGACACGATTCGGGTGAGGAGCACGGTGGCGATCGTGCAGGTTGCCGAGTTGTGGTGGCGTCCGGTGTCGCACATCAGTCGTTGGTAACGCGCGGCAAGTTGAGGATCCGTGTGCCGTGCCCGGTCGGCCGCTTGGAACAACGCTGCTCGCAGACACGCGTCGCCGCGTTTGGTTGGTCCGCCGGCTTGGTTGGTGAGCCCGGAAGAGTTCTGCCGCGGAATCAGACCAGAGAATGATCGAGCGGCGGCGAGGCTGGTGAACCGGTGCGGGTCACCGAGCCGGCCCAGGATCTGACCGGCAAGGACATCGCCGACACCGGGCACTGACAGCACGATCCCGTCCGGGTCGGCTTCGGTGTAGAGGTCACGGATGCGACGGTCGAGCAGTGCGATCTGTTCGGACACCTCGAGCGCGATCGTCGCTTCGGCAGCGATGTCGGCGGCCAGGGCGTCGAAATCGAGGCCATCGTTGCCCCACAACCCGATCGTGGTTTCGGCGGCAGCGATGATCGCATCGGCGCGTTCGGGCCCCCAGGCTTTGCGGCTGTGGTGCTGGAACCAGCGCGCCAGTCGGGCCCGACCGAGACGTTTGACCTGGTGCGGGTTGGCGTATGCGGCCAGGAACTTGAACGTCGTGGAGGTCATTCGGGTGCCTAGGGCGTCGGTCCAGCCCGGTCCGAGGATCTCCAGCAGTGAGTCGAGGCGGTGCATCGCTGTGCTGCGACGATGCACGAGCCCGGCACGGATCTTGACCGCCCGCTTCAACGGGTCACCGGGCCCGAGCGTGTCGGCATGGTGCAACCCATCGGGATGCAGCAGAGGCAACCTGGCCAACAGCTCGGCATCGAGTCGATCCGTCTTGGTGTGCTTGGAGAAATAGTCGCGCAGATCCGACGACTGCTCGGACGGGACCATCACCACGATCGCGCCATGACGACGGAACCACGCCGCGAGTGGCACCCACGCGTTGCGGGTCGGCTCCATCACCACCATCACTTCCTCCGCATCGACCGGCAGCCGCGCCCACAACGATTCAAGATCGTCGACAGCGGTGCGGAACCGATGTCCCGACCACAACAAGGCTCCGGCCTCGTCCGCGCAGGCGGCGTGATGCGGCGATCGACAGGCGATGTCGACACCAAGTCTGATCTTCATTGCGTTCCTTTCGAGTCGTTGGGTTGCCGACGGCAGCCACGACGACGAAGGGCAGCTCCAGACATTCGCTATCAGAGATCGCTGCGAGCCAACGACGACTCGAACGTCACCAGGTTCCTAACAGGGGCCATCCACTTCGGCGGCGTAAACCCCACTCGCTGCCACGATCAACAGGCAAGAAGTCCAACAGGCTCCAATCGGTCAGCAGCAGCAACGAGCAGGCGCCGGACCCGACCGACACTACGCAACCAGCTGCGCCACGACAGTGCAATCGAGCCGGCACTCACTATGAATGTCGGTCAGCGTTGATGCTGGTAGGCCGTGGTGTTCGACCGCTGTCCGGAACGT
>JBDTWJ010000203.1:0-5460 GCA_040006755.1 Ilumatobacteraceae bacterium
CGCGATCTGCCCCACCGCCTTCCTCGGCACCACCGCCTTCCTCGGCACCACCGCCAACCTCGGCACCACCGCCTTCCTCGGCACCACCGCCAACCTCGGCACCACCCCCGCCAATTTCGGCCTCACCTTCGCCACCGGCGCCATCCGGTTCGGTGTCACCCTCGCACGCGCTTCCGCCACCCGTGGGCGGCGATCCGGCGGCCGCGGACGAGGACGCCGCCATCGATCCGCCACGCCGCTCCTTCGCACGGATCGAATGCGACGACTCATTGCTCGCCGCGACCCCATTCGACCTGACGGTCGGGCTCTCGCCGACGCCGGTCAGTGGCGTCGTCGGCCCGGCCCTGGTTCGCCCGCCGGCGAGCGTCGGCGACTACGAACTGACCGCTCACGTGGTGGCCGATGGCTTCGAACTGGCCGCGGGTGAAACGTGGCGAAAGACCATGCTGGTGTCGGCTCAGGAGCACTACCCGTATGTCGTGTTCAAGCTCGTCGCCCCGCCGGAGCCCGAGCCCGATTCTCCGAAGTCGATCAACGTGCTGTTCTCCGTCGACAGCCAGACGATGGGCCTCGGCACGCGCAGCGCGCGGATCGTTGGCAGCATCGATGAACTCGAGGCCGCTCACCCATCGCTCGAACCGGCAGCTGTGGTTGGATCGCTCAGCGTTCCGGTCGCCGAGCAACGGCCCGACCTCACCGTTCGCATCCTGCGCGGCAACGAGCCCGGCCGGTTGATGTGGTCGTTCGAGTCACAGCACGCCACCTTCGACGAGGATGGCGAATCGTCGATCGGCACCGACCCCGGAGGCTTTGCGCGGACGGTCATCGCGAACATCGCCGAGCACGAAGGCACCGCAGCGTTGGCTCTCGGCTTGAAGGGCATTGGGTTGACGATCGCATCGAGGATGCCACCGGAGATGTGGACAGCGCTGGCGAGGGTGACCGAAGCGGTTGCTCCGCAGCGACCCACTGTCTTGTTGCTCTCGGCCGAGGCGTACGTGCCGTGGGAGTTGGCCACGATGCCCGCACCGATCGACCCGACGGCCATCGGCTTTCTCGGGGCACAGGTCACGATGGGGCGTTGGGTGCTGGCAACCGATCGTCCGCCGGCGCCACCTCCGCGGCTTGTGCACGTCGATGGCATGGTCGTGATCAGCGGTCGGTACGAGCAGCCGGGATGGAGCCGGCTCGAGCATGCCGAGGCCGAGGCCGCCGCGTTGATCGAGCTCTATCACGCAGTCGCTGTCGACGCCGTGACACAAAGCGTCGTCAACTGCCTGCTCGGCAATCCGGCCGGCAACGTGCTGCATTTCTCGCTGCACGGCAAGTATGACCCGGGCAGTGCCAAGCAAGGACTGGTGCTGATAGACGGCGAGGTGATCGATCCGCTCGTGGTGAAGGGTGGCACGCTGGCAGACGGACCACTCGTGTTCCTCAACGCATGCCAGGTTGGTACCGGTCAGGACACGCTCGGCGACTACGCGGGTTTGGCCGAGTCGTTCCTGTTCGCCGGCGCATCAGCAGTGGTTGCGCCGCTGTGGTCGATCGATGATGGCGTCGCCAGCGCGCTGGCCGAACGCTTCTACAAGAGGGCGTTTGCCGGAGAACCGATCGCCGAGATCATTCGCTCCGAACGGGCCGCCTTCGGAACCGGCGACAACCCGAACTCGGCGACCCTCATGGCATTCCAGTTCTTCGGGCACCCGTCGATGCACCTCGAGAGGGTGTAGGCGAGAGAGGTCTCACTGGCGAGGCAAGTCACCGAACATCCGGACGCTCCGGAGATTTGGTACCTTGCCTCGGGATTGCCTTGCTTCGGGAGTGAGGGTCATAGGATCGGTTCGGCGTGAACCACTTCGACGTCGTCATCGTCGGCGCCGGCTCGGCGGGTTGCGCGTTGGCAGCGCGGCTCAGCGAGAACCCCGACCGCTCGGTGTTGCTGCTGGAGGCGGGCAGCGATCTCACAGGTCCGAGCACCGCCGTCGCCGAGCTGCTCGACGCCTCGATCATGGTCGCGGCAGCACATGACCACGCTGCCAACTGGTCGCTCAGGGCCACGCTGACGGGATCGAAGCAGGTCATCGTGCCGCGCGGCAAGGTGATGGGTGGATCGAGCACTGTCAATGGAGGTGTCTTCGTTCGAGCCACGGCCGACGACTTCGATCACTGGGCAACGCTCGGCAACGGCGAGTGGTCGTTCGCCAATGTGTTGCCCTTCCTGCGACGACTCGAGGACGATCGCGACTTCCCGGAGAGCGAGTTGCACGGCGCCGGCGGCCCGATGCCGGTGGCGCGGGTCGCCGCCAGCGCGCTGCATCCCGTGAGCAACGCGTTCGCGCAAGCGTGCTCGGCACTCGGCTATCCCGACGAGGTCGACAAGAACGCGCCTGGACAACCAGGGTGCGGTCCGCTCCCTCGTAACACGCTCGCTGGCGTACGAGTCAATGCGGCGATGGCCTACGTCATCCCGAACCGCAAACGATCCAACCTGACGATCGAGAGCAACGTGACCGCTCGGAGGCTGCTGATGAACGGCACTCGTGTCGTCGGTGTCGAGATCGATCGCGCAGGTGCGCTCGAGACATGCATCGGCGATGAGATCGTGCTGAGCGCCGGAGCCGTGATGTCGCCGCACGTTCTCCTGCTGTCGGGTATCGGACCGGCGGCGGAATTGCGCCGCCACGGCATCGACGTCGTGGCCGACCTACCGGGGGTCGGAACGCAGTGTCGCGATCATCCTCAGCTGTTCCTGGGATTCGAGCAGTCGCGCGCGAGACAAAGGGGATCGGAGGCCATCGTGGAGATCGGTCTCGACACGATTGTCGAGGGCGCGCCGGTTTCGCTGATGCCCTACCTGAGGCCGATGGCCGAGCTGGTCCCAGGTTCGGGTGCGTCGGCATCGGAGCTCGTGATGGGAGTGTTGCTGCAGCGAGCGGAGAGCCCGGTGCGGATATCGCTCGCGTCCGACGATCCTGCAAACCCGCCGGCGATCAACTATCACTCCCTCGAAGTCCCGATCGACCGAGTACGACTGCGACTCGCTGCCGAGATCGGCCTGTCGATCATCGAGTCGCCCGCTCTGCAGGAACTCGGCGTGCACGGCTCGTCGCCGCACGGCAATGAAGATCTCGAGGCATGGATCACCAAGAACATCGCGACCGCTGTTCATTTGTGCGCGAGCGCGCCGATGGGCCCTGATTCGGACCCGATGGCTGTCGTCGATCAATACTGTCGAGTGCGCGGCGTCGAGGGATTACGGGTCGTCGATACGTCGGTCCTGCCGACTGCTCCGTCACGCGGTCCCGCAGCGACCGCCGTGTTGATCGGCGAACGAGCATCGGCATTCTTCGCCGGGATGGAGTCATGAGTGCGTTCTCGGCGAACGATCACATCATCGCCGCGATTGCTGCAGCAGGTGCAGGTGGTGTGAATGCGATCGCCGGTGGCGGCACCCTGATCTCGTTCCCAACCTTGATCGCGCTCGGCGCCGGCCGCGTCAGTGCAAATGTCACCAACACCGTGGCGCTGTGCCCCGGCTACTTCGGCGGTGCCGTTGCCCAGCGGTCGCAGTTGCCTGGACAGCGGGCGCGACTGGTCAGGTTGTCGATAGCGGCCGGACTCGGCGGTCTCGCGGGATCGGTGTTGTTGCTGGCCACCGGCGAAGCCGTGTTCACCAAGCTGGTTCCGTGGCTGATCCTGTTGGCATGCGCGCTCTTGGGTGGTCAGAACTACATCCGCGAACGACTCGGCATTGGAACTCGATCGCATGGGGCGCCGAGCGCGATCGTCGTTGGGTCGACATTCGTCGTGTCGATCTACGGCGGGTACTTCGGCGCGGGCCTCGGCATTGCACTGCTGGCTGTGCTGGGTCTCGTGATCGACGAATCGCTGCCGAGGCTCAACGCGCTCAAACAGGTGCTCGCCCTCGTGATCAATGTGGTTGCCGCCTGCTTCTTCGCCGGATCCGGTGAGGTGATCTGGACGTTGGCCGCGGTGATGGCACCGGCCAGCCTGCTGGGCGGTTTTGCCGGTGGCAAGCTGGTCACCAAGATCAATCCGGCCGCGCTACGCGCCATAGTGGTCACATACGGGACGGTGCTGGCCGTCTACTACCTGGTGCGCTAGGGCAGCAGCAGCTTCACCGCTCCGGCAGCAGAGAGCACCAGCACCCCGACGACGAACGCCTTCTCGGGCAGCCTGTGAAGCATCGCCTTACCGCTGAACACCCCGACGAGTATCGCCGGGAGCAGGACCGCGTCGAAGGCCAGGCTCGTGCCAGTGAAGAATGGTCCGCCGCTCGCCCAGAAACCGAGAGCTACGTACACGGGAACCTTGGCGAGGTTGACGGTGAAGTAGAACCATGCCGATGTCCCGACCAACTGATCCCTTCGGAGGCCGAGTCGCACCAGATAGGTGTTGAGAATCGGCCCAGCAGCATTGGCGACGAAGGTGGTGAAGCCGCCAGAACTTCCATAGACCGCAGCTGCGGCGGGCGTCGGCAGGACCGGTTCGTGATGGCGGACCATGCGCCATGTCTGGATCGCAGCCATCAACAAGATGCTGAGGCCGATGACCACTTCGATCGGCCGTGTCGACGTACCGACGACGGCGAAGAACGTTGCGCCGGCGGCAAAGCCGACGCTGACCGAAAGAATCATTGGTCGTAACAGATCCCACCGCGCGTGACTGCTGTACCAAGCCACCGCGAAGACGTCGGCCGCCAGCAGGAGTGGAAGAGTGGTTCCCGGGATGGCGCGGCCGGTGACGATGGTCGCGATGATCGGGGTGGCCACCAGGCCGGCACCCGGAAACGCGGTCTTCGACATCCCGACCACCAGGGCTGCGACTGACCCGAGGATCAGGTTGCCCAAGGTGAACACCGGGGCAGCCTACGTGAGCCTCCTGACTGCCCTCGGGTCGTCGCGATTTCGATGATCGTGCCTGCAAGGTCGTGCCCGAAGATTGTGTCGAGACGCAAGGTGCGACCGTGCGGCCCGTGCCGCTACACTCCCTGCGTTCTTTGACAACCCACAAATCCCCGAAAGACGGAGATCGCAATGAGCAAGGCGAAGTTTGAGCGGAACAAGCCGCATGTGAATGTTGGCACGATGGGTCATATTGATCATGGCAAGACGACGTTGACTGCGGCGATCTCCAAGACGCTTGAGGGGAAGGGGTTGGCGAAGTACACGCCGTTTGATCAGATTGATAAGGCGCCGGAGGAGAAGGCGCGTGGGATTACGATTTCGATTGCTCATATCGAGTATGAGACCACGAAGCGTCATTATGCGCATGTCGATATGCCTGGTCATGCTGATTACATCAAGAACATGATCACTGGTGCGGCGCAGGTGGATGGGGCGATTTTGGTGGTGGCGGCGACGGATGGTCCGATGCCGCAGACTCGTGAGCATGTGTTGTTGGCTCGTCAGGTGGGTGTGCCGTACATCGTGGTGGCGT
>JBDTWJ010000204.1:0-5372 GCA_040006755.1 Ilumatobacteraceae bacterium
ATGCTGAGGCAGCCCTCGTCGTACACCCACTCTCCACTGGACTCGACGATCTGCGGATTGATGATGGCCATCTGTTCGTCTTCGACATCCCAGACGAAGATCTGCTTCTGCACGCCGATCTGCGGCGCAGCAAGAGCGATACCGGAATCGCTGTCGTAGAGCGTGTCGAACATGTCGTCGACGAGGCGAGCAACTTTGCCGTTGATGTCGGTGACCTCGGCCGCTTTCGTCTTCAACACCGGGTCGCCGTACGTGCGGATCTGGTACGCCATAACTGCAAGGCTACCGATCGAGATGGGCCACTACTTCGACGAACAACCCGGCTCGACCTCATCGCCCCGCGACGTGGAGCTGTGGCTGCCCGACATGTCGCTGACACTGACGACCGATCACGGCGTCTTCGGCTACGGCCAGGTCGATGCGGGCAGCAAGACCCTACTGTTGAAGGCCCCCGCGCCGCCGCTGACAGGACACCTCCTCGACCTGGGTTGTGGGGTCGGGACGATAGCCCTGCCGATGGCTCGTCGAGCACCCGACGCGACCGTGTGGGCCGTCGATGTCAATCGGAGAGCGCGGAACCTGTGCGAGGCCAACGCAGCGGCCAACGGCATCACGAACATCCGTGTCAGTGCGCCTGACGACGTACCGCCCGACCTCGCCTTCGACTGCATCTGGAGCAACCCTCCGATCCATGTGGGCAAGGCTGCGCTGCACGAAATGTTGCTGTCATGGCTGGGTCGTCTCAGCTCCGATGGGACCGTAGCGATGGTCGTGCACAGGTACCTCGGCGCCGACTCGCTGCAACGCTGGCTCTCGCAAGAGGGCTATCCCACAACCAGGCTGGCTTCCTCGAGCGGCTACAGGATCCTGCTCACCGAGCGGGGTCGACCTCGATCCGTAACCGCGAGCCCTTCGGACGCGCCGTAACGGCGAGGGCGGAGCCCAGCTGGTCCCACGTTGGAGATCGCAACAGCACGACATCGCCAGCCGACGACGACTCGAGGCCCGTCGCTGCCGCGAACTCGTTCGCGCCGGCGCCCGACACCGCAGCCAACGCCGCAAACGGCGGTAGCCCCAGCATTTCACGTCTGCTCAATTCGACCTTGGCGACCCGCGATGGATCGGCGTGAAGCACCGCCTGCAAGACCTCGTGGCGCGGCAGGAACGTCTGCACGAGCAGACGTCCTCCGCCGTTGCGCCCACCGACCAGCCGCGCCGCCCGCGCAAGCAGTGCCATCGCCTGCTCGGCCGCCCGGTAGCGAGGTGCAAGCAACTCGGCATCGAGGTCGAGGAACGCAACGACGTCGGCTCGCCCGGCCCGGTGCAGCACCGCCTCGGTGCCGATGAGCACATCGCAGTCGGGCAACGATTCGCTGTCACCCGTGACGATTCCGACAGGCCGACCGGCCGCCGCCTCGATCTCTTCGCGAAGCCGGCTGACACCTGGTCGGATCAGCGACAACGCGCCCGAACCGCAAGACTGGCAGACGACGGGGCGGATGGTCAGGCAGCGACGGCATACCAGCGATCCTGAGTCGTCCTGCATCACAGCCGCCTGGCATTTCTCGCAGCGCTGTAGCGCCTTGCAGGTGCGGCACGCCAGCAGGCGCGCCCGGCCCTTCGTGTTGTGAACGCATATGACGCGTTGATCGGCGTTCCGCAGGTGCTGGATCAGCGGTGAGGTGAGCAGCGACCTCTTCCAAGGCTCCTCACGGGTGCGATCGACCAGCTCGAGGATGGGCCAGCCGTCGCGCTCTTCGGTGACAGCGCTGCGTCGCATCGAGTCGCCGGCCCAGTACAGCGCGACGGCGGAGGGGCACGGCGAGACCAACGCGCATTGCGCCCCACCCAGCGCCGCTCGCTCAATCGCGACATCGCGCGCGTGCCACGTCGGCGAACGCTCCTCCTGCAGAGCCTCGTCATGCTCGTCGAGCACGACGATTGAGCGCATCCTCTCGCACGGCGACCACACCGCGCTGCGGCCGCCGATCACCACGTCGACTCCTCCGGCGGCGCGTGCCCACTGATCCGGATGAACGGCCGTCGAGTACCCGGATTGCCGAAGACGGGCCGCGAGTCGCCGCGCCTCGTCGACTGATGGATGGATGACCAACGCTGGACCGATGTGTAGTGCCTCGACGATCACCGTCATCTGGTCGGAAGTCGGTGAAAGCCGGATCACACGAGGTAAAGAACCGGACCCGGCGTCTTCGGGTGTTCGCATCGTGGGCGGCGGCAGAAAGCCGACCATGCCTGGTGGACTCCCGGCGACCAAGAACGGTCGTAGTCTCCCAGCGCCCCAGCGTCGCGATGCCCATCGGGCGAGGTCGATGACTTCGGCTGATGGTCCGATGCTCGACCATTTCGTCAATGGGACAAGGCGTTCTACCGGTACCGAACCGTCGGGTGGACCAAGAGAGACGACCCAGCCACCCACCCGCCTGCCGTGCAGCGGCACTCGCACCATCGATCCGATTGCCACGCGGTCGCGCAGCGGTTCGGGCACCAGGTAGTCGAACTGTTTGTCGAGCCCCGTGACGTCTGGCACGACCCGGGCGACGAGCAGCGACGACGGGTCCATTGCCCGGCGACGCTAGAGGATTACAGGCCGACAGCGCTCTTGTAGTCGGCGAGCCTGCTGACGGTCTCCCACGTGAATTCGGGCAGCGACCGCCCGAAGTGTCCGTAGGCGGCGGTCTTGCGGTAAATCGGGCGCTTCAGATCGAGGTCGCGCACGATTGCGGCAGGACGAAGATCGAACACGCTGCGAACTGCTTCGACGATCTTGTCGTTGTCGACGGTGTTGGTGCCGAACGTCTCGACAAGGATGCTCATCGGCTGCGCCATGCCGATGGCGTATGCGACTTGCACTTCGCAGCGCGTGGCGGCGCCCGATGCGACCACGTGCTTCGCCACCCATCGGGCGGCGTATGCAGCCGAACGATCGACCTTCGACGGATCCTTGCCGCTGAACGCGCCACCACCATGACGACCCATACCGCCGTAGGTGTCGACGATGATCTTGCGGCCGGTCAATCCGGTGTCGCCGTGAGGGCCGCCGATGACGAACTTGCCCGTGGGATTGATGTAGACGTTGTAGTCGTCGTCGGCGAACTCCGCGGGCACGACAGGGCGGATGACCTGCTCGATGAGGTCGGGACGAATCACCGTGTCGCGATCGACGCCGTCCTGGTGCTGCGTGGAGATCAACGCGGTGACCAACCGGATCGGCTTGCCCGCGCTGTCGTACTCGAACGTCACCTGTGTCTTGCCGTCGGGCCGAAGATACGGAACTGCGCCGGCTTTGCGGACGTCGGCGAGCTTCTCGGCCATGCGGTGCGCCAGCCAGATCGGTAACGGCATGAGGTCGGGTGTGTCGTCGCATGCGTAGCCGAACATCATCCCCTGGTCGCCGGCACCCTGGCTGTTGATGATGTCCTCACCGCTGCGACCACCGCGTACTTCCTCGCTGAGGTCGACGCCTTGGGCGATGTCGCCACTCTGCTCGTCGATCGACACGATCACACCGCAGGTGTTGCCGTCGAAACCGTAGAGCGCGTTGTCGTAACCGATCCCGTTGATGACCTCGCGTGCCAACTTCGGGATGTCGACATAGGCGTTGGTCGTGATCTCTCCGGCAACGACGCACAGGCCGGTGGTGAGCAGCGTCTCGCATGCAACGCGGCCGTTTGGATCCTCGGTGAGGATCGCATCGAGGACCGCATCGCTGACCTGGTCGGCCATCTTGTCGGGATGGCCCTCGGTCACGCTTTCCGAGGTGAACGTGTAGTTGCTCACTGCGCTGCTCCTGAATCAGTTGGTCGTTAGGTTGTGGGCGGGCCGCTACTACTTACACCAGATCGCAGTTCGGCGACACATTTCAGTATCGCCCTGGCGACCGAACGCTTGTCCGTCAGCGACACGGTGGTCGTGGCGCCACCGGCGCGTAGCAATGTCACGGCATTGGTGTCGTGCTGGAAGCCGACATTCGGGGCACCGACGTCGTTGGCGACGATCAAGTCGAGGTTCTTGCGTCGCAGCTTTGTTTCGGCGTTGCCCGCTAGGTTGCTGGTCTCGGCAGCGAACCCCACGAGGATCTGGCCACTGGGTTTGTTGGCTCCCAATCCCACGAGGATGTCGGGCGTCGGCTCGAGCACGATCTCGGAAAGCCCGCCGTCCTTCTTGATCTTGCCCACCTCGGTGACCTTCGGCCGGAAGTCGGCGACCGCTGCAGCCATCACGATGACATCGGCCGTGGGTGCGAGGGCTTCGACTGCTGCCTGCATCTGGGCCGCTGTCTCGACCGTCTGCAGCGCGGCACCGGGTGGCGTCGGCAGGTCGACGGTGGAGACGAGAGTGACGCGCGCGCCAAGGGCGAGTGCCTCGGCCGCGACCGCGTAGCCCTGCTTGCCGCTGCTGCGGTTGGCGATCACGCGCACCGCGTCGATGGGCTCACGCGTTCCGCCGGCGGTCACCACCACGTGCAAGCCTGCCAGCGCGCCACCGCCGAGCACACGCTCGACCTCTGCGACGATTCGCTCCGGTGTCGCCAGGCGACCCTTGCCCGAGTCGCCACCAGCCAACCGACCCTCGTCGGGTTCGACGATGTGCACGCCACGGCGTCGTAACGTCGCGATGTTGTCGGCGACGGCTGCGTGCTCCCACATCTCGGTGTGCATCGCCGGACAGACGACAACGGGTGCTCGCGTTGCCAGCAAGATGTTGGTCAACAGATCCGTCGAGAGGCCGGCGGCGTAAGCACCGATCAGCCGCGCCGTTGCGGGCGCGACGAGAACGAGATCGGCCGATTGACCCAGCGAGGTGTGGGGAATTGGCGTTGCCTCATCCCACAAGCTCGTCTGCACTGGCTCGCTTGCGAGTGCCGACAGCGTGGTGACGCCGAGGAAGTGCTCGGCCCCTTTTGTCATCACGGGGATGACATGCGCGCCCGCATCTACCAGACGACGACAGACCTCGACGGCCTTGTATGCAGCGATTCCCCCGGTGACACCGAGAACGATGCGCTGACCGGCGAGCATGGAGATCCTTCGCTCTGAAGGGTCAGGCGACGGTCTCGTCGCCGGTGCCATCGGCAGCGGCCTCGTCGACGGGATCCGGCAACTCGACGCGCACGATCTTGTGGGCGGCGATCTCTTCGAACCCGATGCTGAGTGGCTTGCGTGCAACCGAGCTGACCTGCGGTGGGACCATGTGGCCGAGGCCATCACCGAGCTGGTTGAAGTACGAATTGATCTGACGTGCGCGGCGAGCGGCGAGGGTGACCAGGCTGAACTTGGAGTCGACGGTGTCGAGCAGCTCCTCGATCGGCGGGTTCATCATCGTGTCGTGGGCGCGAGCCATAGTTCAGCCTC
>JBDTWJ010000205.1:0-5310 GCA_040006755.1 Ilumatobacteraceae bacterium
GGGTTGACCCTGGTCGCCGATAGCGTGTGAAGCCGTGCTTGCGGCCGAATGGGCCCGCACGACCGAACCATTTTCCCGAACGACCACGACACGGTAGAGAGAGACACCTCAGATGGCTAAGCGCGAGTTTCCCCTTGAGCGCACCCGCAATATCGGCATCATGGCCCACATC
Source organism: Ilumatobacteraceae bacterium (assembly GCA_040006755.1). Taxonomy (GTDB): domain Bacteria; phylum Actinomycetota; class Acidimicrobiia; order Acidimicrobiales; family Ilumatobacteraceae; genus JAENVT01. Next base: position 173 of record JBDTWJ010000205.1, read on the forward strand.
GACGCCGGTAAGACGACCACGACCGAGCGCATCCTCTACTACACAGGCAAGAGCTACAAGATCGGTGAAGTGCACGACGGCGCCGCCGTCATGGACCACATGGCCCAAGAGCAAGAGCGCGGCATCACCATTACCTCTGCCGCGACGACGTGCATCTGGAACGACCACCGCATCAACATCATCGACACCCCGGGCCACGTCGACTTCACCATCGAAGTCGAGCGTTCGCTACGCGTGCTCGACGGTGCCGTCACTGTCTTCGACTCGGTTGCTGGCGTCGAGCCGCAGACCGAGACCGTCTGGCGTCAGGCCAACAAGTACAAAGTGCCGCGCATGTGTTTCGTCAACAAGATGGACCGCATCGGCGCCGACTTCTACCGCACCGTCGCGATGGTCAAGGATCGCCTCCAGGCAACTCCTGCGGTCATCCACCTTCCCATCGGCGCCGGTGGCCCGGAGTCCAACAAGCCGTTCGTCGGTTTGGTCGACCTCGTCAAGATGAAGGCACTCGTCTGGCACGACGAAGAGCTCGGCGCCAAGTGGGACGAACTCGAGATTCCGGCGGACATGGCCGATCAGGCAGCGGAGTATCGCGAGCAGCTGCTCGAGACCATCGCCACCAGCGACGACCATCTCATGGAGAAGTACCTGGCCGGCGAGGAAGTCACCGAGCAAGAGATCAAGGTTGCGCTGCGTGCCGGGACGCTGGCCTTCGACTTCGTACCGATCCTGTGTGGTTCGGCGTTCAAGAACAAGGGCGTCCAGCCGATGCTCGACGCCGTCATCGACTTCCTGCCCAGTCCGCTCGACATCCCGCCGACGCAGGGCACCAGGCCCAACCACGAAGAAGAGATCCTTCATCGCAAGCCGTCGGTCGACGAGCCGTTCGCTGCGCTCGCGTTCAAGATCGTTGCCGACCCGTTCGGCAAGCTGACCTATTTCCGGGTCTACAGCGGTCACATCAACAAGGGTGACGAAGTCTACAACTCGACCAAAGAGCGCCGCGAGCGCCTCGGCCGCATCCTGCTGATGCACGCCAACCAGCGCGAAGACCTCGACGTGGCCATGGCCGGCGACATCGTTGCCGGACTCGGTTTCAAGGACACCACCACGGGCGACACGCTGTGCGATCGCAGCAACCCGATCATCCTGGAGCGGATGATCTTCCCCGAGCCGGTCATCCACGTTGCCATCGAGCCGAAGACCAAGGACGATCAGGACAAACTGGGAAAGGCACTCAAGTCGCTCAGCGACGAGGACCCCACCTTCCGCGTCCGCACCGACGAAGAGACCGGCCAGACGGTGATCTCGGGTATGGGCGAGTTGCACCTCGAGATCCTCGTCGACCGGATGCAGCGCGAATTCGGCGTGGTAGCCACCGTCGGCAAGCCGCAGGTTGCCTATCGCGAGACGATCACGAAGATCGTCGAGTCGGTCGAGTACCGCCACATCAAGCAGTCGGGTGGTTCGGGCCAGTTCGCGGTCGTCAAGATCACGCTCGAGCCGAATCCGGGTAAGGGCTACGAGTTCGTCGACAAGATCAGCGGCGGCAAGATCCCGCGCGAATACATCAACCCCACCAACCAGGGGATGCAACAGGCACTCGATTCCGGTGTGCTCGCCGGCTATCCGACGGTCGATGTCAAAGCCACGCTGGTCGACGGTCAGTACCACGACGTCGACTCATCGGAGATGGCGTTCAAGATTGCCGGTCAGATGGCCTTCAAGAAGGCTGCCGAGATGGCCAGGCCGGTTCTGCTCGAGCCGATCATGGGCATCGAAGTCGTGACCCCCGAGGACTACATGGGCGATGTCATGGGTGACCTATCGAGCCGCCGAGGCCGTATCGAAGGCATGGAGGCCCGAGGAAACACCCAGGTCATCAAGGCCCAGGTGCCGTTGTCGGAGATGTTCGGATATTCCACCGACCTGCGGTCGCGTACTCAGGGCCGTGCTACGTACACCATGCAATTTGCGCAATACATGGAGGTGCCGCCGAACATCGCCAGCGACATCGTCAAGCGCGTCCGCGGCGAATAGGAGAGGCACGAATGAACAAGAATTTTGCGCTGCTCAGCCTCGTCGCGCTGGCAATCACCGCGTGCGGCAGCAGCGACGGCCAGGCCGCGACCGCAAATGAGGGCGACGACTTCTGCAAGCTCGCCCAGACCGCCAAGGACGACAACGACGAGTTGGACACCATCGACCCCACCGATTCCAACGCGGTCAAGCTGACCCTCGGCGGTGCGATCGACTCGCTGAGCGCTGCGGCCGCCAAGGCTCCGAAAGACATCGTCGACACAGTGAAGGATTTGTTGGCCAACGAGGAGAAGCTCGAGGGCTTGCTGAAGGACAACGACTACGACTTCGAGAAGTTTGCTGCCAGTGACGAGGGCAAGGCAATGCTCGACGACGACTCGATCTCCAAGACCGGCGATGAGCTCGATGCCTATCTCACTGACAAGTGCGGGATCGACACCTCCGACGGCACCAGCGACAGTACGGTCGACACCATCGCAGTAGAAGACACAATCCTCACGGACGGCACGATCGTCTCACTCGACACCATCGTCGACCTCGGTGAAGGCGAAGATGCCATCAACAAGTTCCTCGACTTCTACGAGCTCGGTACCGGTGCCACCTTGACCGACGAAGAACGTACGTGCATCGTCGCGAGTCTCGTCGACAAGGTGACGGGCGCCGACCTGAATCAGGCGATTTCCGGCCAGCCCAGCCAGGACGTGCAACTTGCTCTCGGAACGGCGTTCATCGACTGCCAAGTCGCGGTTCAGAGCTGAACAATCTATCAGCGGGCGTATTCGCGCCTGCCGATCGAGCATCTCGGCTGGTGCGGCCCTGAAAGCCGGTTACTGAGTCGAATCAGTGACAAGCTGAGATCGTTCGAGAGGAGGCGGCCATGCCGTCGAAACTACCGATGGGCGATGTCGTCGTGCTCCTGCCGGGCATTCTCGGCAGTGTGTTGGAGCGCGATGGCCGCGATGTCTGGGCCATGTCGCCGGGAGCGGCTTGGAGTGCCCTCATCTCGCTGGGTGGGAGCGTCAACGATCTCGAACTGCACGGTGATGATCCGTCCGTCGATGATCTCGGCGACGGCGTCACCGCTCCGCGTCTGCAACCCGATCTGCACCTCATCCCCGGGCTGTGGTCGATCGACGGCTACTCGCACATCCGATCGTCGATCTTCGCGACGTTCGATGTGGTCGAGGGTCAGAACTGGTTCGATTTTCCCTACGACTGGCGCCGCGACAACCGCGTTGCGGCGCGCCATCTTGCCGAGCGTGCGCCTGACTGGCTGCGAGCCTGGCGGCAGCGATCCGGCAACAACGACGCACAACTGATACTGGTTGGTCATTCGATGGGTGGACTGGTCGCCCGGCACTACTTGGAGGTGCTGGAGGGCTGGCGAGACACGCGCATGCTCATCACGTTCGGCACTCCATACCGAGGATCTCTGAATGCGCTCGACTTCCTGTGCAACGGATTCAAGAAGAAGATTGGACCTCTCGGCATCGACCTGACGCGTCTGCTGCGTTCACTGACGTCGGTCTACCAGTTGCTGCCCCGGTACCCGGTGGTCGACAGCGGCGCCGGCGACCTCACACGGATTGCCGAGACGGCCGACCTGCCCGGCGTGGATCCAAAGCGCGCCAAGGCAGCGCTGCAGTTCCACCTCGACATCGACGCAGCCATCGAGGCCAGGCAGCCCAATGCGTACGCCATCCATCCTGTGGTCGGCATCTTGCAGCCGACGAGCCAGTCAGCACGATTTCACAATGGCAAGGTACAGATGATGACATCACACGCCGGTGTCGACCGCGCCGGCGACGGAACGGTGCCGCGGGTCTCGGCAACACCGCTCGAGCTCGCAGATCAGGGCAGAGAGATCTATGCACCCGACCAGCACGGCTCGTTGCAGAACAGCATCGGACCGCTGACCCAGCTGATCGGCGTGCTGTCGGCTCAGCCGACATCGACCTTCCGCGCGGGTCTCAGCGGCTTCGGCTTGCAGATCGATGAAGTGTTCGCTCCCGACGAGCCGATCACCGCAACCGTGACGACCGACGATCCCACCCGGCCGGTCAATGCCATCGTCGTCGACGTAGCCACCGGCCGTGCGGTACTCGAATCGCGTTGTGCTTCCGACGACGACGGCGCATACCGAGCGCAGTGGCCACCTCTGCTGCCGGGCGGCTATCGATTGACGGTGTCGCCCACCGAACCCGACAGCGATCGTTCGCCCGTGCATTCCCTGTTCCTCGTTGCTGCCGACGAGGGCCTGCCGTGATCGTGCTTGCACTTCTCGTCGGATGGTCGACCCTCATCGGGTCGCCGGCGGTGAAACCACCGGAATCGATGACGCAACATCGTGCCGGGCAATGCCTGCTGGCGATCGACGGTCGAGATGTGCGCGACTTTGCCGATCCGGATGATGCACTTCGGCTCAACGTCGACGACGTCGTGCAGATCGCCGTCCTGTCGGAGGAACCCACGTCGGTCACTCACATCTCGGTCGACATGCCGATCGGTCCATCCATCGATGTCAAAACTCTGCGGCATCGGCTCGATCAGCAGTTCACCGAATCCTTCAAGGTCGACGACATCAGCGACATCGGTGTCGGTTGGTACCACATCGAGGTGCGCAGCGGGTCGTGCAGCGAAGCGTTCTGGGTCCGGGTCTACGGACGATCACCTTTGACCACGATCATAGGCATCGCCGCGACGGCGACACTTGCCGTCGGTCTTGCACTTGGTGCGTTAGCCATACTGCGAGCGCGACGTCATCGGCCCTCGCTGTGGTGGGGCGTCGGTGCCGGATTGATCGTGGGCATCGGCCTATGCGTTCTCGCACAACAGTTCAGCATCGTGGCGTTCACACCTGTTGCTCTTGCGGTCTTCCTCGGCGGTGGTGCAGTCGCCGGCGCCGGCTCCACCGCGGCAGCCGGTGCGGCGGGCGGTGCAGGACCGCCGCTCGACGCGTCACCGTCTGCTTCGTCCGCACCGCGATCGCCAGCCTCGCCGCCTCCGACACGCTCGGCGCGCTGGCCTCGGTCGTCCCGATCGCCGCGATCTGCCCCACCGCCTTCCTCGGCACCACCGCCTTCCTCGGCACCACCGCC
>JBDTWJ010000206.1:0-5266 GCA_040006755.1 Ilumatobacteraceae bacterium
CAGGCCGTCTCACCGAAGCGATCGACAAAGTTCTCTCCGACCTATGCAGCCAGGGCTTTTGCGTCGAGCGACACGTCGATGCCGCCCAACGTTCGGGCGTGTCGTCGTCGGCACTGTCATGAGCACCAGAACCCCGGCTTGGTGAAGCCCGGTTCAATGCCATCGCCTCAATCCAGTCCGACGACTCGGAGTGCGGCGACACGCTGGTTACGCCGTCTCTACGTGCGCGAACACGTCGTACCGGGCGCCAGCGTGCGGGCCACGATCTATGCCGGCGCTGGGGGTCCTCGGGCGCGGTGATACGCCCCGGGCGGCACATACGCGGCCGGCCGCACAAACCGCGCCCAACAACCCTGCATGGGCGCGGTATTACGCCCCGGGTGGCAACGCCCCGGGTGGCACAAGTCGCGCCCATGCAACTGGTCGAGGGCATCGAAGGGAGCAGCCCTCCCGCCCTATGCCCGACCGAACGCCTAGTACGTCAGCTTGTCAGTGGTCTCCCTGAGGCGCCTTGCCAGAGCTTCCAACATCCGCAGCAATATGGCTGGATTGTCGCCTGCGACTCCGAGGAAACTCTGCCGTGAGAGCTCCACTGAAGTCATCTCGCTCGTCGTCGTCACCGTCGCGGAGCGGGGACCTGGATCGAAGAGCGCGACCTCGCCGAAGAACTCCCCCGGACCAAGCTGGGCGATCGTGCGGCCGTGCCGGCTCACGTCGGCCGTCCCTTCGACGATGATGTAGCAGACTTGAGATTTCGTATCCTCAGGGACCACCCGGCACTCGGAAGGCCAGCGACGGCTGAGGCATCCACGTGCAACGTCTTGAAGTTGGCGCTTCGACAGCCCGGCGAACAGAGGAACACCAGCGAGCACGTCGGTGCGCAACTTGAGCGCCAACTTCACGCTGTGAGCACGCGCCGGAGCCCCACCAGGGATGGGTTTGTGGACGGGCCAGCCACTGGAAACGTAAGTCACGACAAATCCCCCTACGACGACGAATCGAGTCGACCATACCACTGACCAGGCGATGCACTGAGGGCCGTGACCACCGACTTGGTCTGTCTGAAGTTCTTCTCAGCTGGGTTCGACGTAGATGCACTCTTCTGGGCAATCCTCGGCGGCGTCCAGGACGGGCTCAAACAGAGCATCATCGACGATCGCCTGCTCGTCACTGGCGTACATACGCCCATCGATCGTCACGTACGCAAGCCCGTCTGACCCCAAGGTGAACACTTCGGGGCAGTCCTGCACGCAGACAGCCACGCCGCTGCACAAATCCTGATCGATCCACACTCGCATTGCGCCATCTCCCTGGAGACCGCATCGAACCCTTACTTTCCTACACGTCGACGAGGCGCGAAAGGTTTGGTCTGTTGGCTCAGACCCCGGACCGGTGAATTTCGCCGGCGAAGTAGCAGACAAGTCATGGAAGAACCGGCAGGCGCGGAGACTTCGAACCTTGCTGCGGGGGCCTGATGCCCGCAGACCTTCATCAAGTTCGAGTGGCGCTCACGCGCTTATAGGGCCGTCGTGCCTTCTTCACCGTGTACATGGCTGCGTCGGCTGCTGCGATGAGAGCGGTGGCGTCGTATCCGACTAGCGCGCTGTCGGCGACTCCGATGCTGGCTCGGCAGACGACAGATTCGGTGGCGCTGATTGCGATTGGTTGGGTGAGGTCATTGTCGATGCGTTCGATGAACGTGGTGCAATTGACGGCGTTGGGTTCGAAGACGATCACGAACTCGTCGCCGCCGAGCCGGGCGACGACATCGGCGCCGCGGACGGTCGACAGCAGGCGTCGAGCGGTTTCGCACAAGATGGTGTCGCCGGCATCGTGTCCGTACGTGTCGTTGATCAGCTTGAAGCCGTCGAGGTCGAGGAAGGCGACGACGAGTGGGTGGCCGTTGCGTTTGGTTCGTGCCAGTTCGGCTTCGAGGAGTTCGTTGAGAAGTCGGCGGTTGGCAAGTCCGGTCAGTGGGTCGCGCAGAGCGAGCGCCGCGAGGTTGGCCTCGAGTAGTCGAAGCTCGGTGACATCTCGCCCGACGCCTTGTAAGCCGCCGCGGATGTAGGAGATCTGCATTTCGCCGACCACGGTCGAGCCGTCTGCGTGACGATAGTGAAAGTCGACCCGGTCGGGCATCGGTTCGCCCTGGAAGCCGCGTGCGACCACGGCGCGTCCGTCGTCGTCGAGGATGTCGAGTAATCCCGCGAAGTTGTCGACGAAGAACGATGGTGGATAGCCGAGGATCCGCTCGACAGATGGGCTGACGTAGTCGAAGTGAGGAGATGGTTCGAGGACGAATCGCCACACGACATCGGCCGACTCGTCGGCGAGATCACGGAACCTGGCCTCGCTCTCCGCGAGGTTCAACTCCGCGATATGTCGACCAGTGACATCCCGCCCCACCGCAAGGACCTCATCTCCATCCACACCCGGTAAGAACTGATCAACCCACTCGACCCATTGCCCGGGTGCGTCCGGGGCAGGACGAGGTTTGTCATCCGCGAGGTAACGATGGTCGGAGTCGAGGCCGGCCAACTTCAACCGGAGAGCCGACAACTCGTATTCCGACAGGTAGTCGCCCATCGTCTTGTGGATGACGTCGTCGGGATCGAGTTGGTGACCCGCCGCCCAGGCGGCATTGCAGTAGCAGATCGTCAGATCGGGCAGGCGGAATCGCACGACCCGCTCGGGCAGAGCGTCGAGTATCCCCATGAAGTAGGTCTCGTCTGCTGCAGCAGTCACATCATCAGCTTCGGTGCTCAACCGGGCGATTGCGAGAGGAGAAGGTCCTTATTCCACGTTTTTCATCTGCTCGGTTGACCCTCGCCGAGCGCGGACACCAGGCTCGTCGTGCTTCTTCACGGTGTACATGGCTGCGTTGGCTGTCCGCGATGAGAGATGTGCGGTCCGGAGCGGCTCATCTCTCATCGCACGGGCTGGGGCTGCACGATCCGCGGTCCAGACAGATCGGATCAGCGTCGACCGGCCTGAGCCGGTTCGTCCGCCGCTGCCGCGCCAGTGCTGGCATTGGCGAGCGACCCCTCGAAGCGCACGATCAACAACGCCGTGTCGTCGCTGCTTCCTTGTGGCCGTCGTCCGCGCTTGAGCGCGCGAATGGAATCGGCCAGTTGCTCGATCGACTGGTCGCCCTTGGTTTCCAGCAGTGCCGCAAGTTCCTCGACCGAAACCGCCTCCTGGGCGGGGGCATCCGTCAAGCCGTCGGTGTAGAAGACCAGCGTGTCGCCAGGTGACAAGTCGACGACCGTGGTCGTGAGAGTCGGCTCGATCATCCCCAGCAGCATGCCGAGTTCGCCGATCGGTTCGACCTCACCGTTGCGACGGCGCAGGAGTGGCGGTGGATGACCCCCGAGCGTCAGTTCGACGCGGTACGAGTCGTCGTCGAGTCTCGAGAGGTATGCAAAGCAGGCAGTGCAGAAGGTCGCCGGAAGATGATCCCGCAGCGCATGGTGCACCGCCTGCAGGACCGCTACCGGCGTGGAGGCGTTGCGGGCTGCGGCTCGCAAGGTGTGGCGCGCCAAGCCCGTGAGCGCGGCCGCCTCGATGCCTTTGCCGCACACATCACCGATCGCCAGGGCCCAGCGGTCGTCGTCGACCGCGAAGAGATCGTAGAAGTCTCCTCCGATCAGATTCGCCGACCCGGCCGGCCAGTACCGTGCGGCCACCGCGACCCCGGTCGGCGCGGCGAGGTGCTGGGGGAGCAACCCCAGTTGCAACGTCTCGGCGATGTGCCGCTGTTCGTCGTAGAGCCGCGCGTTGTCGGACGCGAGTGCGAGCGCTGTGTCGCGGCGCTTGAGGAGACGGCTGGTCAGAAATGCAAAGGCGGAGGAGAACAACGCTCCTCCGAGCGCGACAATCCACCACAGATGGGCGAACAGGTCTCCGCTGAGGTGTCCGATCGGTTGCATGACCAGCACCAGGTTGGAGTTGCCGAAAGGGATGACGTGCTCGGCCGTGCGCCCCTTGAGGGGAAGGTCACGAACGCTGGCGCCCAAAAGATGGCCCTCAGCGGGCGTGTCGCCCATGTAGATCGCATAATCGAGTTGGGCGAACGGCTCGTCGGTTCTTCGTTGCACGTTGGGGTCCTGGCTCAGGAGTCGTTCGGCGAACGCCACGAACTGCGGATTCTTCGAGTCATTCGGCACCGCATAGGCAAGTTGTCGTTGGTCGCCCCCGAGGAGATCGACGACGACGAACGGTTGCGACTTCACTGCATCGAGAATTGTGGAGACACTGTTGGCACCATCCACCGGGATACCCGAGGCAGGACCCACCTGCACGACGGGAGTCGTGGAACCGATCCTGAAGAGCGCAGCGGAGGTGAAGGTCTTGGCGTCGCCGACGTATGTCTCGATCATCTTCTTGAACGCTGCACCATCGCCGTTGGTCGCCTCGCTGAGTTTGGCGGCGGCACCGAGCGACAACTCGATTTGGGTGACACCCAGCTGGAGAGTGGCGCCGGCTTCGCTCGTGCGCTGCTCCAGCAAGCGACCCTCGGTTTGGTCGTACAGCACTCTGCATCCGGCCGCGAGGGCAAAGAAGATCACGAGCCCAACCGCCATGATGATTGCCGGCAAGCGCTTCCGCCCGCGAACAGCGCTCACGGGGTGAAAGTCTGTCATCTACACGCCGGGTCGTCGGCGGTCAGTGCCGGTTTTCGCCCGAATGGGTGACACGTTCTCACCGTCAGACGATGCCCACTGGAAGTCGAGGCCAACCACTGGCAGGTACTGGGACCACGTTGGGGTACATTGACGCTGTTACGGGCCGAACGATATGGTCCCGAACAGATCGCAAGCGCCGTGCCCAGACCCTGCTCGGAGGACATATGGAATTGAATGCCCAGGTGGCCAGCGATCCCGCACGTCTGACGCTCAGCACGTGCACCGTCGAAGTCGAAGTGAATCCGAATTCCGTCACGGTCTCCGTCGCCGGCGAACTCGACATGGCCGACTCCGACCGAGTCGGCGAACTGCTGATCGAGGCTGCGGCTTCCGGCCGGCCGATTGTGCGTCTCCAACTGTCAGGGCTCACGTTTGCGGACTCGTCAGCAATCAAGGCAATCCTCGTCGGCGCGAGGGCCGCCGAAGATCACGGTGTCACCTACGAACTGGTCAACCCGCACGGTCGGGTTCAGCGCCTGCTCCACGTGACGGGCCTTGTGAACGCGCTGACGATCGTCGTCGAACCTGACGACGAGCAGGGCCCTCACTCGCTCTAGATCCTCTCTCTCTCTCTCTCTCTC
>JBDTWJ010000207.1:0-5169 GCA_040006755.1 Ilumatobacteraceae bacterium
TTACGCTCGCTCTCATGTCGACAGCCGTGAAGCAAGCCCTCGTTCTAGCACTGGGTGGTGTGGTCATCATGCTCGTCATCCTCGGCCTCACACGACGGCGGCTGCTCACCACCAGGTACACACTCGGATGGTTGGGCGTCGGTGCATTCGTCGCTCTCGCTGCGGCGACGCTGCCCTTCGTCAGCAAACTCGGCAAGGTTGCCAACATCACGCCGACCGCGGTGTTGCTGATGATCAGCTCGCTCCTGCTGCTGGCGATCTCGATCCAGCTCTCGATCAGCGTCTCGTTGCTGCAAGAGCGCCTGCGCACGACCGCCGAGGCGCATGCCCTGCTGGCACAGAGGGTCAGCGTCTTGGAGGAGCCCGCGTGACGAACGTCGTCGTCGTGATCCCGGCGTTCGACGAGGAAGCGTGCATCGGCGAAGTGGTCACCAAGGTGAGGACCGGCGGGTACGCCTGCACCGTCGTCGACGACGCCAGCACCGACCGCACCGCCGAGATCGCCGAACAGGCCGGTGCCGTGGTGATCCGGTTGCCGATCAACCTCGGAGTCGGCGGCGCGCTACGAGCAGGCTTTCGACACGCGGTCGACAACGGAGCGGACACCGTGGTGCAAGTTGACGGAGACGGCCAACACCCGGCCGAGCAGATCGGCACCCTGCTCGCACACCTCGACAGTGGTGACTTCGACATGGTGGTCGGCAGCAGGTTTGCTCCGGGCGGCACATCCGCGCCTCAGTCGAATCTTCGCCGAGCGGCGATCCGAGTGTTGTCGGCAACACTGAAGCGCCGCGGCGGCGTGACCATCAGCGATCCGACATCGGGCTTTCGAGTAATTCGCGATCCCCTGCTGAGCGCCTACGCGAGCGACTTCCCGCATCACTACCTCGGCGATACGTTCGAGGCCTATCTCGTCGCCGGCCGCCGCGGCTACAGGATCGGCGAGGTGCCGGTTGAGATGCAGGCCCGACAGGGGGGCCAACCGTCTGCCGCGCTACCCGCGTCAGTACGCGCGATGCTCCGCGCGTTGACCGTGCCCTTCACCGGCTGCAGTTTCGATCTGCCCCCACGGCCGTAGCGCCATCCAGCAGACCGCGACCATCGCAGCGGCGTTGGTTCCGATCAGCAACGTGGGCGTCACCGACGGCGACCACGGCAGGCGTCCGGTGAGGAGGATCTTGCCGTGAGCACCTACGGAGAAGCGCCGCACCATCTGCCAGAACGCGCCGACCTCAGCGACGACGACGAGGGTGAGCGCTGTGCCGATCAGCAACGGTTGCGGATTCCGCGTGCGCGCTGTCGTCTTGTCGTTCCACATCGGCAAGAACACCAGGCCCGCAAAAAGCGGCAACGAGTACCGCCCCTGATAGGTCAGGCCGGCTCTTGAGTTGGTGAACCCGTTGACGATCAACGGCAGCGCCAGCCACGCAGCAATCAGCAGCACGAGTGCAATCACCCCACGAAAACTCGCGTTGCGGAGATGGATCAAGACGACCAGAACGATCGCCGCGATCCAAAGGGCGTACACGAATGACGGCAGCGGCGTGTCGAGCCAACCGAGCACCCCGATCGTTTGACGCAGGTATCGCGGCCAATTATCGATGGACTGGCGTAGAGCAGCGCCCAGGCTCAACGAGTTGGTGAGCCGTTCGTCCTTCACCTCGATCCGCGCGTACAACGCCCACGCCCACGACGCCAGCAACGCGATCGCCGTCGGGCCGACCGACCAGAGCACCACTCGACGCGTCATCAGGTCCCGCCGGCGTTGCGCACTCGACGCAACGAGCACGATGATCACCATGCCGACCATCCACACGATCGCGATCGGTCGCATCAACACAACCGCTGCCGACAGCAGCGACGCCAGGATCAGGATGCGCCGAGGAAGCTGAGCATCGGTGAAGACACGGGTGAGACACGCCCATATGGCCACGAACCCCGCAATCTCGATTGCATTCGGATTCACCGATGCCATCAGAAATAGCGCCATCGGCGTGAGCGCTACGAGCTGCAGTGCGACGAGATCGGCGCGCATGGCGCGCTTGACGAGGCACATCGCCAGGGTGAGCAGCCCAACACACAGTGCCGCTGAGACCAGCCGGTATGCGAAGACACTCTCGGATTGGCCCACCACCGCGACCGGGACGCCGACTAGGCCGTAGTACCACGGTGGATAACGCGCCGCCGACGAGATCAGCTGCGGTGAGATCTCCGTCGCGCATCCCGCAGGCACGTCGGGCTGTCCGTTGTAGCACTGCAGGTTCGTCGGCCCGAGCGAATCGGGCCCGTCGAACTCACGCAGGTTGTTGGGAAAGCCTGGTGCCGGCACGCCGAGCAACTGGCCATGCGCCGTGCCATATGCCTTGAACACGTGACCCGTTTCGTCCGGCGACGCGAACTTCGGGATTCCGACCGTCCACGTAACGACCACGACGAGGAGGGCGACGAAGTACGCAGCGACAGATCCCCGCGGCACGGGCGCGTCTCGTTCTGCCTGCACGGTCGTCATCCTCTGACCTCGGCGAACAGTTCGAGGTACTGACCGGCCACGACGTCGGATCGGAAGTAGCGGTTGACGAACTCGAACTGGCGCTCGGCGACCTGTGCGCGGAACTCCGCCGAGCCGAGCATGTGGCAGATCGAGTCGGCAATTGCACGTGGTTCTGCACTCTCGACGATCTGCAGTTCGGGCCACTGGTCGAGGTCGATGCCGGGAAAGACGTCGCGACGAACTCGGGCGAAGATCGGAACACGGGCCGCCATTACTTCCATCGTGGTGATGCCCAGCCCGTGACCGTCGAGGTCGTGAGATTCGACGGTCGCCGCGGCGAGGTAGTCGGGCACCTCGAGATGCGGAACGCGACCCGTGACGATCACATGGTCAGCGAGCCCGAGTTCGTCGGCGAGCCGCTGGAACGCGTCGTAGTAGACCTCCCCGACGACCAGCACACGAACGTCGGGGAACTTGTCGACGATGTGAGGTAGCGCTTCGATCAATGGGACACGGCTGCGAATAGGGATGACATGCCCGAACGACAAGATGATCGGACTGGTTCCGAGTCCGAGCAGCCCGCGCACTCGCTCGTCGTCGCCGGTGGCGAACTCATCGACTCGCAGCGTTGCCGGAATGAAACGCACTGCGCCGCGACGCCGGGGATAGCGGGCCTGCACCAGTTCGCAGACGTAGCGATCGACCCCGACGATCAGCGGACGGCCGGGCGAGTTCAGCAGGCGCAGCACGGTGCGATCGACCATCGCGATGAAGACACTCAACACCCGGTTGGTGTGCATCAAGGGAGTGTGAACTGTCAGCACCCGGGGCACTCGGCGGCGCCATGCGACCCACGTCGTGACGAACGTGAGGTCGAAGAACTGGCCGTTCTGGTGCACCACATCGGGCTGGGCCTCGTCGAACAGGCGCTTGACGCGGCGCACGACGCCGGGCCGCAGCACGAATGGCAACGCGTAGTTGAACGCCAGGCTGCCCGGGGTGACGGACCATGCGGGAATTCTGACGACATGAATCCCGTCCATCTCCTCGCGCTCGGGAGCCCCTTGCACTGACGTGGTCGCCACCCAGACCTCGTGACCCTGACGAAAGTATTCACGCGCAACGTCGAGCGAGAAATGCGCGCTGCCTGTCGTGCGCGGCGGAAAGAAGCTGTTGACGATCAGAATCCTCATCGGACAGGGGCGCGCGCGATCGTGACGGTCTCGTTGTAGATGAACCATCGACCGAAAGGTCGAGGCAGGGGGAAGGACGAGATCCGCTCGATCACGAGGTCGCACTCGGCGGCCAACGCCGTCAGTGCAGCCCTGTCCATGAACCGGACGTGCGTCGAATCCGATCGCTGTCCCCGCTCCTGCGGCGTGATCAGCAGAACCCGCCCGCCATCGACAAGGTTCGGCAGGTACGAACGCAACAGCTCGACACCTGTCAACTCGTCGAGATGCTCGACGACGTGGGAGCAGAGCAACGTATCGAAGCGAGTCGCAGCAGTATCTGGTTTGTACGCAGCGGCAAACTCCTCCGGCGTATACGCCAGATGACCCTTGTCCCTGCACACCGCGATCGCGGTGTCATTGGGATCCACGCCAACACCTCGGGGTCGGAGGAAGTCGAGGCAGCGCCCGATGCCGCAACCGATGTCGAGTACCCGACCGACAGCCAAGCGACGGACGTTCCAACCGTACGGGTTGGGGATCAGCCGCTTCCAACGCCTGCTGCTGAGTCGCTGCAGTCGACGCGTGTAGTTGGCGTCGGTCGACGTCATCCTCTGGTCACCGCGGTCCTGCCGGATGAGGCAGTGCCACATGTCGACTACCAGCGAGTACGCAGACTTGCCCAGACGGCAGTGCGAGGTGATGTACGGCCGACACGGTGTGGGAACGATAGCGTTTCGTGCTCGTGGCCTAGAGCCAGCGGCTCGGATCAATCCGGGCTGAGCTGAGAGGATTTATGAACATTTGTGTCGTTGCGCTGGGCAAGATCGGGCTACCGCTGGCCGTTCAGTTCTCACGGAGTGGTCATCAAGTCGTCGGTGCCGACATCTCGACTGCGACCGTTGACCTTGTGAATGCCGGCATCGCGCCGTTCCCCAACGAAGCCGATCTCGACACCTTCCTTTCCGAGGTCGTCGGTCAGGGACGACTCAGCGCAACCACTGACGTGACTGAAGCTGTGAACGGCAGTGAAGTCGTCGTCGTGGTCGTGCCCCTGATCGTCGATCGCGACAAAAGCCCTGACTTTGCTGCGTTGGATCACGCGACTGCGGCGATCGCAGCCGGTCTGCGACCCGACTCGTTGGTGGTCTATGAAACCACGCTGCCGGTGGGCACCACGCGTACGCGGTTTGCCCCGGCGCTCGAGGCAGGGTCCGGCTTGACCCTGGGAGACGATCTCTTCGTTGCCTTCAGTCCAGAACGGGTGTACTCCGGTCGGGTGTTCGCCGACCTGCGGCGCTACCCGAAGCTGGTGGGTGGCACCGACCGGCCGAGCACAGAGCGGGCTGTGAGCTTCTACGAGTCAGCTCTGCAGTTCGATGAGCGCGACGATTTGGCCGCACCCAACGGAGTGTGGAACCTCGGAAGCACCGAAGCTGCTGAATTGGCCAAGCTGGCTGAAACGACGTACCGCGACATCAACATCGCGTTCGCCAACGAGTTGGC
>JBDTWJ010000208.1:0-5161 GCA_040006755.1 Ilumatobacteraceae bacterium
GACCCATGACAGCGACAGATATACGAGTGGTCGGGCAAGACCCGCCATCAACGGATCCGCCGCCGGTGCCAGCCGATGAGCGAATCTCACACCGTGGCCCGATGCGGCGGTGGCTGGTCTCGCCGGAGATCGGCGCACTGATCGGTGCTGTCATCGTCTGGGCGTTCTTCTGGGGTAACGGCCGCACGTTCGGCGAAGCCGACACCACGCTGAACTGGCTCGATGTCGCTGCGCCGACCGGCATCATGGCCGCGGCCGTAGCCCTGCTGATGATCGGTGGCGAGTTCGACTTGTCGTCCGGTGTCATGACCGGTGCCACCGCCATCCAGATCGGCTTGGTGTCTCGATACTTCATGGGCACCGGCATCAACATCGGCTGGGCCATCGGGTCCGCATTCCTGGCTGCCGCCGCAGTCGGGTGGTTCAACGGATTCATGGTCAACAAGACCGGCTTACCGAGCTTCATCGTCACGCTGGCATCGTTCTTCACACTTCGCGGCGTGATGTTGGTGATATCCAAACGCCTTGTCGGCAAGGTCCAGGTTGATCAGATCACCAATCAGAAAGGCGCCAAGTTCTTCAAGGGCTGGGTTGCCCACGAGTGGAAGTTCACCGAGTTCACCGGCCGCGACAAGGTGTTCCTCGGTCTCGTCATCGCCGGCGGCGCAGCCTTTGTCTACGGCCTTCTGGAGCAATCGTTCATCCGGCGCGTCTCGTTGAACTCGGCCGGCTTGGGCATCACCGTCGTTGGCATCATCGCTGCCGCTGCCGGGTACACCGGACTGCTGAACACCGATGGTGTCGGCAACAACGCGCTCTACGCCGTCATCTCGCTCGTCGGCGCGACGCTGGCCATCGTTGGAGTCGCTCTGGCCAGGTGGGTCAGCCGCACGACGACCGTCGGCGAGCGGACACTACCCCCCAACGCCAAGCGTCGCCTCGGCCTCGGCATCGGTTGCCTCGTGCTGGCCTGCCTCACACCGATCCCGTTCGATCGGCGTCAACGCGACGCCATCTTGACGTGGACGTCGCCGAACCTGCGTCCGGTCGTCGCCATCGCCGCTGCGCTCATCGGCATTGCCTTGGCAATTCGAGCGATCGTCCCGCAACTGGGCCAGAAGAAGACAGCGGGCAGCTTCGCCAAAGTCACGATCTTCGCGATCTACTCCGGCTTGCTGGTGATGACCTTGTTCATCTGCTTCCTGCAGCTCACCACGGTGCAGGCACTGCGCTCCATTGGCATGCTGGTGCTCAGCGGTGCCGGACTGACGTTCATGATGTTGGCGCGCGGCATCGCCGGCAGGTCCAGCAAGACGTGGCAACTGGCCATCGGGCTGCTCGTATCCGCCTCGCTCGTCGTGCTCGGCTTGGTGATCCGCGCCGATTCTGGAGCTGTGCGGTTCCGCACCGGCCTCGTCTCGGCGATGATGATCGGAGCCATGGCCATCGCGGCCAACACGCTGGTCGAGTTCTTGATGGAGAAGCGCACGCATGCCGACGCGCAGGCCGACCGGCTCGGCAAGCGGCTGCAGTTGATCGGTGGAGGCGCGGCTTTCATCGGGCTGATCATTCGCCTGGTGTGGTCCAACCTCACCCCCGAGCACGCCCGCCAAGTCAAGGCCGCAGGCGGCAGCGTCGGGCAAAACGTGTTGCGCGAGACGGTCGTGTGGTGGCTCCTCGTCGCAATCATCGGCTCGTACGTTCTGGTCAAGACGAAGTGGGGCAACTGGATCTTTGCCGTTGGTGGCAACAAGGAGGCGGCGCGAGCCGTCGGTGTGCCCGCAAACCAGGTCAAGGTCGGGTTGTTCGTCACCGTTTCGCTGTGCGGCTGCCTGGCCGGAACCCTGATCGCCCTGCGCTATGGCACGGTACAGGCCAACCAGGGCACCGGGTTGGAGTTCGAGTTCATCATCGCCGCGGTGGTCGGTGGATGCTTGCTCACCGGCGGATATGGATCCGTGATCGGTGCCGGCCTCGGCTCGGCGATCATGGCCATCTCGGTGGTGGGTGTGCAGACCACGCCGTGGAACTCCGATGGTCGCTTCGCATTCCTCGGCGGCGTGTTGCTTCTCGCCGTGCTGGTCAACAACTTCATTCGCAAGAAGGCTCAGGAGGCACGATGACTCTCATCGAAGACGACCTGGCGGTTGCCGACAGGGGCGAACACGCCCTTCTCGAGCTGCGCAACATCTGCAAGTACTTCGGCAACGTCACGGCGTTGGAGAACATCACGACGCGCGTCGAGGCCGGCAAGGTCACGTGCGTGCTCGGCGACAACGGTGCCGGCAAGTCGACGTTCATCAAGATCCTGTCGGGAGTGCACCAACCCAGCTCCGGCGAATACACGATGTACGGCACCCCGGTGCACTTCACGTCACCGCGCGACGCGCGTGCTGCCGGCATTGCAGCCGTGTTCCAAGACTTGGCTCTCGCGCCGCTGCTGTCAGTGTGGCGCAACTTCTTCCTCGGCGTCGAGCCGATGCGCGCCGGCGTCCTCATGCGCACCGCCTTCATGAAGAAGACCGCCAAAGAAGAGATGGCAAAGATGGGCATCGACGTGCGCGATGTCGATCAACCGGTTGGCACCATGTCTGGAGGCGAGCGGCAGTCGGTGGCCATCGCACGCGCGGTCTACTTCGGAGCTCGCGTGCTGATCCTCGACGAGCCGACCTCCGCGCTGGGTGTGAAGCAGTCGGGTGTCGTGTTGAAGTACACGCGCGCCGCTGCTGAACGAGGCCTCGGCGTGATCTTCATCACCCACAACCCGAATCACGCCATTCCTGTCGGCGACCGGTTCCTGCTGCTCAACCGAGGGCACAGCCTCGGTGACTTCGCCAAGGACGAGATCTCACGCACCGAGCTCACCCGTCTGATGGCGGGTGGCGCCGAGCTCGAACAACTCGAACACGAGATCGGTATCCGCTGAGACTCGATGATCGCAGGCCCCGGCAGCACCCTCGATCTCATCACGGTTGGCCGAATCTGCGTAGACCTCTACGCCAATGAAGCGAATGCCAGCTTCATGGCTCCACAGACGTTCACGAAGTCGGTCGGGGGAAGCGCGACCAACGTCGCCATCGCCGCGGCGCGACTCGGACGGCGCACGGCGGTCTTCACAAAGGTCGGCGACGACCCGTTCGGCGAATACGTGCGCCACAAGCTCGAGTTGTTCGGAGTCGACACTCGATTCGTGGGCGTTCATCCATCGATGCCTACGCCGTTGGCCTTCGCGGCGATGGACCCGCCGGAGGACCCGAAGCTGTTGATGTACCGGTATCCGATCGGGCCCGATCAGACGCTGCACTCAACCGAGATCGATCTGCAAGCAGCGATCGACGTGCCGATCCTGTGGCTCACCGGAGCCTGGTTCAGCAAGGCGCCGGCGCGCGAGGCGTGCTGGGAGTTGCTGTCAGCTCGGGGTCGCAGGCCGCAAGTGGTGTTCGATCTCGACTATCGGGCCAACTTCTGGCCGAATGCCGCGCAGGCTCATTCCGACATCAGTCCGGTGCTCGATCACGTCACTGTCGCGCTCGGTAACCGCACGGAGTGCGACGTCGCGGTCGGGTCGGGCGATCCGCCAGAAGCAGCGCGCAGGCTGCTCGATCGAGGTGTCGAACTGGCGGTGGTCAAGATGGGCGGCGAAGGCGTGATGGTGGCAACGTCGCAGGGCACCACCATCGTTCCGCCGCACCTCGTCGACGTCGTCAGCGGTCTCGGCGCTGGCGATGCATTCGGCGGCATGCTGGTACACGGACTGCTGTCGGGTTGGGACCCGGTGCGGATCGTCGAGTACTGCAACGTCGCCGGCGCCATCGTCGCGTCACGATTGCTGTGCAGCGATGCCATGCCCACGATGGCGGAGGTCGAGGAAGCTTTGGAGGATCGTCGTGTCGCTGGATGACAAGACCTTCGCCTCGTTGACCGAGACCCGTGTCAGTGCGCCGCACGTGATCGCCGAAGCGCTCGCGGAACGGCGACGACGCCAGATGCTGACGCAGGACGGCATGCTGTTCATCGTGGCCGCCGACCACACGGCGCGAGCCATGGTCAGCCTCTACGACGACCCGCTGGCGATGGCTGATCGCCGCTCGATGCTCGATCGATTGCTCACGGCGCTCGAGCATCCGCGTGTCGATGGCGTGTTGGCCAGCGCCGAGATCATCGACGACCTCGCGCTGCTCGGCGCGTTGCACGACAAGGTCGCGGTCGGCACGATGAACCGCGGCGGTCTCGCCGGTGCAAGCTGGACGATCGACGATCGCTTTACTGCGTACGACACGGCCCACCTTCGCGCCGCCAACCTCGACGCCGGCAAGTTGCTGCTGCGAATCGACTACAACGACGCGGGCACCGTACCTACCTTGGCCAGTGCAGCACAGGCGGTGCAGCAGCTCAACGATGCAAAGCTGATGGCCATGGTCGAGCCCATCCCGTACACCAAGAACGACAAGGGTGAGGCGGTGTGGGACACCGACCCCCTTGCGCTCGTAAAGGCAGTTGGAGTCAGCGCCGCCCTCGGCGGATCCAGTGCGTACACCTGGCTGAAGATCCAGGCCACCGCCGATATCGCCACGGTTGCCAAGGTCACGACGCAACCGCTGCTGCTGCTTGGCGGCGCACCCGGCCCTGATCCCGAGGCAACCTTCGCGCTGTGGGAAGATGCGCTCCATCAACCAACTGTGCGTGGCCTCGTGATCGGGCGGTCGTTGCTGTACCCGGCGTCGGGCGATGTCGCCGGCACGGTCGCTCGCGCCGCTGCGCTCGTACGGCAGGCTGCCAAGGATCGGCAATGACCCCGTCACTGCATCGCCCTGTTGGCGCGCTCGCGGTCGAGGATCTTTCTGTATCGCTGACGCCCGACGATGCGGGCTGGACGTATGCGGGCCTGAGAGTCGTTTGTTTGGCGCCAGGAGTAGAGCGCTCTATATCGCTCGGCGACAACGAAGGCGTCGTACTTCCGTTGTCGGCTACTGATGTCGATGTTGCCATCGACGGCGAGCACTTCACTCTCGATGGGCGTGTCTCGGTGTTCGACCGAGTCACCGACTTTGCCTATGCGCCGCTCGGTGCAACCGTGGTGTTGAAATCGGCAGCCGGCGGCGAGGTGGCCATCCCCACGTCGAGGTGCGAGCAGCGATTGAAGGCTGCGTACGGTTCTGCT
>JBDTWJ010000209.1:0-5143 GCA_040006755.1 Ilumatobacteraceae bacterium
TCGGCGGCGGGCGGTAGCTGCTCACCGACGGGCAGCTCTCCGGAGGCCACGCCGCGGCGAACGCACGTGGCTATCTGATCCTGGAGACGCTCTCGGGAGGTGTGATCGATCGCCCAACGCATAGTGCTAATAGTATTAATCCCATCGACACAGTGGGTCAAGGCCAAGAGCAAGATCACTCAGAACAACGCTGGCAGGCTTGATCTCCCGCTCGGGAACCGACATTGTGCTCAGCGGCAACTGTCCCATATCGCTCGCCGACTCGGCAGATCCAGCGTGGCGAAAATCCCGTCTGGGCGACGCAGAACGCGCAGCGCAGAACAACGACGGCGTGCTGGGACCGCGGTTCGTCGTGCGCTTGACTCGCGAGGCACACTTGCGCGATGGCCGTCAGCTTCCAACTCACATTCGACGCTGCTGATCCGCCGGCGCTCGCCAAGTTTTGGAGTGAAGTCCTTGGCTATGTTGCAGAGCCGCCGCCAAAGGGCTTCGCCTCCTGGGACGACTGGCTCGTGGCGATGAAGATCCCCGAGGATCAGTGGACATCGGTCGCCACTCTGGTCGACCCCGACAGCCTGCGACCGCGCATCTTCATTCAGCGCGTTCCTGAGCCCAAGACGGCCAAGAACCGCATGCACCTCGACGTCAACTGCGGCGGCGATCGAAGTACTCCTCCGCACGTCCGTCGATCCCGTGTCGATGCAGAAGTCGACCGACTCGTATTGCGTGGCGCCATCAAGGTCAATGAGGGTGGAGAATTTGGCGAGTACCACGTCGTGATGCGCGACCCTGAAGGCAACGAGTTCTGTCTTCAATAGTCAAAACGTGCCCCTCGTGTCCCGCTGGATGCACGCATCACACCGGCGCAGAACTCCGTCGTCGGTGCGACCTAGGTTCGCCCGAATGCGCCTCGCTCTACGTTGTCGGTGCTGCGCCCACGACGGCGTACATCGTGAGAGTCATTGAGAATCGATCACGAAGGGCGGCCTGACGGATGGTCGACACGAATCGATCCCGATCCGCCGGTGCTAACTGATGGGCAGCGACGAGATCATCGGCGAGGCTCTGCATGGAGAAGCAGCCATCCGGTGCCGGGGACTCGTCGGGGTTCCACGAGTTCCAAGTGTGAGTCGCCTCCGCCTCGGCGAACGGAGCGAAGCCTGCGTCGCGAATCAGGTCGTGGAGTCGGCGTCCGATGTTGGACGGTCGGCCCCGCTCGGTCCGCATGGCCTCGCGCACTCGTGCGGCGAGATCGTCGTCGCCGACGTCGATCGCGAAGGTCGACCAGTCGGTGTCGATGAGCGAGATCCGGCCGCCAGGGCGCACCACTCTCGCCATCTCGGCCACGGCAGCAACGGGGTCGGCGAGCCACTGCAGAGTGCGTTCGGATCGGACGACGTGGAAGCAACTGCCCGGTTCGTCGAGAGCGCAGGCGTCGCCAACCGTGAAACGCACGCGACACCTCGCCTCGCCTGCTTTTGCGCGGGCGACGTGAAGCATCTCGGCGGATACGTCGATACCGACGACCTCTCCGTCCTCGCCGAGGTCCTGAGCGAGGGTGAGCGCAGCCTCGCCGAGGCCGCAGCCGATGTCGAGAAGCCGTTGAGCCCCACCGAGTTTCAGCTGATCGCGCTCCCATGTCCGCAGCCGGCGCGTCGCCTCCCACCCTGCTGTCGCGTCCATCGTGGCGAGGAGCACCGAGACGTTCGGATCGTCATCCACCCGCTCGTAGCCGAGGCCATACGTGTCGTTTGTCCCCATGCAGCACCGAGGCTACGACTTCGCTGGCCGGTGTCTTCGCCGACGGCGAGGGCACCACAACCGGTCGGCCGGCCACGGCTTCGTCAACATGCGCGATCGCATGGGCTCCTTCGGCTGCAGGCTCGAGGTGCGCTGCGCTGCGCTGAGGCGGCGGTCACTCGCTGCGCAGTTGTGCTGCCGGCGTGTGCCGAGTGACCCAGCGGACGGCAATGGCCGCGACGCACACCGTCGCGGCAACGGCAATCAGCGGTGCGAGCACTGTTGGCGGCCACGGCATCACCGGGCTCGAAGGGATGAACACCCGATGTGCCACGACACGCCACACGAGCCGACCGAGCACCAGACCGGCGGGTACGCCGACAAGGCTGCTGAGGCCGACGATCACGAGACCGGACCCGAGGCCGACACGACGTCGCTGCCGCGTCGTCATCCCCAGCGCGGCCATCACGGCCAGGTCGCCCGAATGCCGCTGCAGCAAGGTGACCAGCGCGTGCACGAGTGACGCCAGGGCGAGCACCGCGATGAGGGCGGCCACCATCCATGGCACGAAACGCAGCCGCTGCAGGTTGCGCAGGTCTGTTGGTGGGCCGGCCAAACGCGTCGAGCCACCGAAGTCGCGCGCGATCGAAGCGATCGCGGCGTCGCGATCCACGTCGGGCTTGAGGCGGACGACCAACGACTGCGCGGTGATGGTGCCTTGGACGATCTCGCTCACGCCCTGGCCCGTCAACATTACGCCGTCACCGGCGTTCGACATGTCGTTGATCGGGTTGTTCAGGACCGCAATGCCGACAACCCGCACGGTCGAGGTGTAGGCGTTGTTGGTCGAGGTGAGGGTCAGGGTGTCGCCGATGCCTTTGTGCAGCGCTCGCGCCGTGGCCGCACCGAGCGCGACCTCGTCGACCTCGACCGGCGCGCGACCGGCACTGACCAAGGTGGGAGGATCCCCCAACAGGGTCACAATGGCCACGTACGGCACACCGACCCCGTCGAGTACCGCAGTCGTGCCCTCCTCCAGGACGCCGCTGACATCGGCGACCGAGCTGTTGGCCGACAGCTGCTGCAATGCAGCGTCGACCTCATCCGGGTCGCTGTACTGGCCCACAGCGACATCCCACCACGCACCGTAACGAGCCGGCTCGTCGATCACTCGGTCGAAGCTGGCAGCGAGCACCCCGGCTGCCAACGTCGCCCCGATCGCGACCGCGCCGACCAAGCCTGCGACTCGTGGCGATCCCCCGCGGGCGAAGTTCGCCGCCACGCGCGGCACCGGACCCAGCGGTGGCGAGGCCCGCGCCCGGCGGACCGAGTGCACGCGGACAGTGCCCACCAGCACCACCGTCGCCGCCGCGATCCCGGCGAAGAACAGCGGCGCGCCCACGCACACGATCAACAACACCACCACGTCGAAGCGGATCGGGTGCTCGTACTCCAACCGGCCCGCGACGCCCACCGGTCCGAACGGCGACGTGAGCACGATCACGCCGCCCGCGACTGCACCGGCGGCCAACCCGGCAACCAACGAACGCGCCACCGCGCCGATCAGGAGATACGAGCGGGTGAACCCCAGCGTGGACAGGACCGGCGCGTCGGCCAGTTCGCGACGCAACTGGCGAGCGAGGGTGAGGCCGATGAAGGTCATACCCGCGAGCACACCGATGAGGGCGAAGATCAGTGTGGCCTGGCGCTCCGCGCTGACCGAACGTTCGAGCGCGGAGAGGTCGACGTTGCCCTCGATCTCCGGAGGGGCCATGAACCAGCCGTGCGAATCCTCCTGGACCGACGTGCTGAATGCTGTCACGTCGATGCCGTCGCGCACACGGACGCCGACAGCGGCGCCAAAGGTGGCGAAGTTGCCCCCATGGGCCGCCACCCACCCGCGCTCTGCATAGAGCGCATCAGGGAAGGCGGCCTCGGTGAGGTCGCCGCCCTGAGGGCTCTGCACGTCGCGGCCGTAGCGGACGATGCCGACAACCGTGGAACCGAAGGCCGTCGTGTTCGGCGGCGCACCTGCGGACGTGGCCGAGTCGATGGTGTCCTGGCTCCACGACGCCATCTGGATGACATCGCCGACGTGTACCCGAAGCACGCGCGCCGCTTGTTCACCGACCATCACTTCGTCGGGTGCGGCAGGGTCCGCGAAGCGGCAACCGACGAGCACCTGCCGACCTACGAACCCAACCGGGTCGTCGTTCACGATCACGTACATGATGCCGACGCGGCCCCAACCGTTCCTGGCCGTGCTGTCCAGTACGCCGCCCACGTAGGTCGCGAGCACCGTCGTCTGCTCCACGTCGTCGCGGGGTGCCAGCACCTCGTTCGCGAAGCGGGTCATCACGTCGGGCGAGATGCAGTCGCGCAGCACCTGCTCGAAGCTTTCCGGCACTCCGGCCTCGGGCGGGCATGCCTGCATCACGTAGTCGTACGTGCGGCTGCGTTCGTGGTGTCGTTGCACCGCACCGTCGGCACGACGCGCCGACTGCAGCGAGGCACCGACGATGCCCGCCGACAATCCGGCCAACACGGCGAGCACGACGGTGGCAGCCCATCGCCGCCGAAGGGTGGTGCGTACCCACAGCGCGACCGCGGCCATGGCTGTCAGGACCAGCCGCGCCAGACGGAGTCGCCACCGGCCTCCTGAAGGCGTCGCAGCAAGCAGGCCTCGGTGATCGGGCGTGTCGCCAGCAATCCGTCCATCACGCGGTGTTGACGTCCATCAAGACGTGACGGTCGCAGCTGCCCGACCAGGTCCACCGCTTCCACGCCGGACGTTGCCTCGTCCGTCAGTTCGAAGCCTTCGACACGAGCGATCACTGCACGCGCGGCGGCGCGGACGGAGCCTGATCGTCGATCACCAGCCGGACAGCCGGAACTCCGCCATCCAGCACGTCGCCCGCCTGCTCGTTGAGAAGAACCTCCATCAGGGCTTCATCGTATTGCCTCAGCTCACAGCGGAAACCGTGCTGCTACGTCGCCGGGGGTGTGGCCAGTATCACCATTGGTGAGGAACAGCAGTACGGCCGCCAGCGGCCCTCCAGAAGTGGTCGAAAACCAGTACTGAGCGACGGGTTCGTCAACTGAAGACGGCCGTTCGAATCCTTTCGGGGGCGCTGGCCGAGTCGTGGATCAAACGGGCATCAGCTGATTCGCTCGGCACCAGTCGCCGTGATGAGGTCCCTGTGGTGCGAGGCTGAAGTGGTCCCCGTCAACAGTTTTCGTGTTAGGTGGTATCCATGCCTCAGTTCTCCGGCCTTTCCGCTGTGCTCCTCAACTGCTCGCTCGTTCATGACCCCGCAAAGTCGCACACCCGTCGGCTGCTCTCACGCGTCGCCGGCGTCATGGACACCGAGGGAGTCTCCGTCGAGCTGATCCACATGCTCGA
>JBDTWJ010000210.1:0-5099 GCA_040006755.1 Ilumatobacteraceae bacterium
GGCGATCGGCCATCGGGCGCCGACCGATCGTCCCTCAGGGTCCGGCACGACGCGGCCCAGGAAGGCGACCACCGAGGTCGTGCACTTCGACCGTTGGTAGCTATGGTCGGTGCAATGGCATCGCAGGTTCCGCTGGTCGATTATCTGGCTCTCGGCGATCAGCCCCACCTCGTCGCTCACGAATGCTCGACATGTGGTGCGCGTTACTTCGATCGCCGCAATGCGTGCGCGAACTGCGGTGGCACCACTGAATTCGGCCAAGCTGATGTGGCAACCGAGGGCGAAGTGCGTTCGTTCACGATCGTCACCTTCGCCGCGCCTGGCGTGACGGTGCCGTTCGTTTCGGCAATTGTCGACTGCGCTGGCACCAGCGTGCGCGCCAACCTGATGAACGTCGACCCGACACCCGAGAGCGTCACCTTGGGCATGAAGGTGCGGTTGGCGACGTACTCGCTGGGGACCGATGACAACGGCATTGAAGCAATCGGGTTCGGGTTCGAGCCCCAGTAGAGGAGCGAAGCAACGATGAGCGACGACGTCTGGATCCTCGGGATCCGAATGACCAAGTTCGGCAAGCATCCCGACAGGGACACGATCGACCTTGCATCCGAGGCCGCCCTGGCCGCGCTCGCCGATGGCGGTGTGACGATGAAAGACATGGGCGTGCTCGCGGCAGGCTGCCTGATGCAAGCGAACGCGGGCATCGGCCAGCAGTTGCAGAAGCAGATCGGCCAGACCGGTATTCCTGTCTACAACGTGGCCAACGCATGTGCCACAGGGGCCACTGCATTGCGCACGGCGATCATGGCCGTCAAGTCAGGCGAGTGCGACATGGGACTGGCGGTCGGGGTCGAGAAGTTGGCCGGCGCCGGTCTGCTGGGCGGTGGCGGCCGCTCGAAGAGCGACAATGCCACCTGGACTCCCGGTGGGCGCTATGGGGCGGTCGCGACCACTGACGGCCGCATCGGCACCGACGCGATGCCTGGCGTGTTTGCCCAGGTAGGTATGGAGTACGGCCACAAGTACGGCGGGACCAGCTTCGAACTGTTCGCCAAGATCAGCGAGAAGAATCACGCGCACTCGACGCTCAACCCGTTGGCTGCGTACTCCAAGCGCTTCACGCTCGACGAGATCATGAACGACATGATGATCGCGTACCCCAACACGCGACCGATGTGCTCGGCCAACTGCGACGGCGCGGCTGCCGCTGTTGTGGTGAGCGATGCCAAGCTCAAGACGTTGTCGCTCAAGCAGCAACGCCGAGCAATCAAGATCTCGGCATCGGTCTTGACGACCGACCCGTGGCAAGAGGCGTGCCAGGTACTACCCGACGTCAACACACTGACGCGCAACGCTGCGACCACCGCATACGAGAAGGCGGGAATCGGCCCAGAGGATCTCGACCTGGTCGAGCTGCACGACTGCTTTGCCACTGCAGAACTGGTGCACTACGACAACCTCATGCTCTGCCCGCCAGGTGGCGCGGTCGACTTCTTCGAATCAGGCGCGCCGTGGCGCGACGGATCGACACCGGTCAACGTGTCGGGCGGCCTGCAGTCCAAAGGTCATCCGATCGCTGCGACGGGAATCGCCAACATCTGGGAGGTCTGCCACCACCTGCGCGGCGAGGCTGGCGATCGCCAGATCGAAGGGGCCAAGGTCGGCCTTGCTCATGTCATTGGTTTGGGTTCGGCGTGTGGTGTGCACATCCTCGAGAAGGCTGCCGCCTGACGGCTGTCATGCCGCGCTCGCTTCCACGTGCGTCCGCACCCCGGTGTACGTGAAGCAGCCCCGTTCCTGCATCAAGTCCCTCGTGAATCGTCCGTGACGAAACTCGCCCTCGTTTTGCGCGCCGCTCGACGGATCCGGGCGCCACTGGGGGATCTGGGCGCCACGCTCCTCGGACACGTCCAGGTTCATCCAGCTCTGGCACCCAGATGCGACGGCCTCCCGAGGGCCCATAACGTCACAGACGATTCACGACGCCGATTCGGGGGGTTGTGGTCAGACGACGGCGGTGGTCATGGAGAGGTGGGCGAGCAGCATCTCGACCGTGTCGGCCGGTGTTTGGCAGGCGTAGTGCTGGCAGACGTAGGCAAAGCCGTTGCTGCGTTGCTCCCACAATGGCGAGTCGTATGGCGTGCCCCACGCGAGTACTGCATTGGGCAGCCAATGTGACTGCACCGCGCGGACGAGATCGGGCCGGTCGCCGACGACGGCGATTTCGGTGATGCCGTTGGCAGCGAGGTCGACAGCGGCGAGAGCGTTGGAGAATGCCGTCGGCGCTTGAGGAATGATCCGGCCCAGCAGGCGGAGGACCTGATTGGCGTGGTTGGTATAGCGCGCCTCGCCAGTCAACGCACCGAGGCGAAGCAACGCAACCGCGGCGGTCGAGTTGGCGGACGGCGTGGCGTTGTCCATCAGATCCTTCTGCCGGGCGACGAGTTGTTCGCCGTCGTCGGCGACTGAGAACAAACCGCCGTTGTCGACATCCCAGAAGTGATCGAGCATGGTGTCGGCGGTGGCGCGTGCGTGTTCGATCCACGAGCCGTCCCCGGTCGCCTCGCCGAGTCGGGTGAACGCGTCGACGAGTGCCGCGTGGTCACCGGCCAGCGCAGCATGCCGCGCCGGTGGCCGACCATCTGCCTGCCACGAGCGGTGCCACCGGCCATCCTCATGGCGAAGATTCTCGATCAGGAACTGGCCATTCGCGACGGCGGCTGCGAGCCAGTCGGGCCGATTCAGCGCTGCGGCAGCCTCTGCCATCGACGCGAGCATCAACCCGTTCCACTCAGTCAGCACCTTGTCGTCGAGTCCTGGTCGACGGCGCTCTGCACGTGCGTCGAACAATCGCTGACGAGCCGACTCGACTTCGAGCGGGCGCAGCAGGTCGCCGCGGTGCGTCAAGCGACTCGGGATCGTGCGGCCCTCGAAGTTGCCGACGTCCGAGAATTCGTACCACTCGAGCGCGATGTCTGCGTCAGGGCCGAGCACCTCGCGAACTTCGTCGCTCGTCCACGTATGGAAGAGGCCCTCGTGCCCATGTCCGTGTTCATCAGGCGAGTCCGCGTCCTCAGCGGAGAAGAACCCGCCCGATGGATGGCGAAGTTCGCGCAGAACGTATTCGATGACTTCCTCGACGACCTGCTTCCAGCGTTGCTCTCCGAGGATGAGGTAAGCGTGCAAATAGACGCGGATCAACAACGCTTGGTCGTACAGCATCTTCTCGAAGTGGGGAACCAACCATTGCTCGTCGACGGAGTAGCGAGCGAAGCCACCGCCGATGTGGTCGTACATGCCACCGCTCGCCATCGCGTCGAGTGATGTCGTCACGATCGTCTTCGCGTTGTCTCGTGGCGAGCGACGATGAGCCCGCAAGACCAGGTCGAGACTCATCGTCGACGGGAACTTTGGGGCAGCCCCGAACCCTCCCCACGTGGGATCGAACGAACCGGCCAGCGATTGCAGCGCCTGGTTGAGGGCCAACTCTCCCGGCAGGTCGGTGGCCGGCTGAATCTGCGCTGTTTGTCGTATCGAGTTCCCGAGCGCCTCGACGTTCTGACGCACGTCGTCGGGCCGAGTGCTCCACACATCGTCGATGGCGGCCATCAAGCTGAGGAAGTTGCCTCTCGGAAAGTACGTGCCACCGTAGAACGGGTGACCGTCGGGCGTCAGGAAGACAGTCATCGGCCAACCGCCTCTGCCAGTCATCGCCTGCACCGCATCCATGTAGATCGAGTCGACGTCGGGTCGTTCCTCGCGGTCGACCTTGATGTTGATGAATCGGCGGTTCATCTCGGCAGCAACTTCCGCGTCCTCGAAGCATTCGTGCGCCATCACGTGACACCAGTGGCAGGCGCTGTAGCCGACCGACAGCAGGATGGGTACGTTCCGCTCTGCGGCCGCAGCAAATGCCGCAGGTCCCCACGGATACCAGTCGACCGGGTTCTCGGCGTGTTGCCGCAGGTAGGGGCTGGTTTCCTGGGCGAGCCGATTCGTGGCGGTCATTAGCGCAACGGTACCGCCACCGCGCAGCTGCATTGGTCCTCGGTTGATCGGACCATCGCACAATCGGAACTTCACGCCTGATGACAGCGGATTTTGGTCGCTGGGCAAGGACCTTGCCGAGAACGGTTCCGGTCGTGCAAGCCGAACTCATGCAAGTTCAATGCCGCGACAGACGAGCCACCGCCGCGCTGATGCTCAAGACGGTATGACGCCCGACGAATGGCCGCTGACGACCCTCCCACTGTGGACGGTCGTGAACCGAGCCATTCGTGGCGGTCGCTGGGCTGTCCACCGGGCCATGCACTAGAGGAGCGCGGTGGTCATGGTGTCGGCGACGAACTGACCGTAGCGCCGGAGAGTCCAGCCGCGTCGGTTGACGAGGAGGTCGTACAGTTCGGGCGCGCTGCACGTCCACAGGATGTCCGCTGCGTGGGCGACGCTGACGTCGAGGCGGAGGTGCCCGTGTCTGCGGAGTTGGCGGGCGTTGTAGGTCATTCGATTGTGCCGGTCGCGGTCGAACTCGTCGACGAGCAGCTTGGCATCGGGGTCGGTGGCGGCCGCGGCGACCATGAGGAGCGCGATGGGCGCGACCCGAGGTGCGACCTCAGCGGTCAGCCTGCCCCAGGCGGCCAGGATCTCGCGTCCGTTCACGCCGAGCTCGTGGAGTTCGTTGGATCGTTGCTCGGCTGGGGTCTCGCCGACACCGTCGAGTGCTCGAGTGCGGATCGCTCGGGCAAGTCCTGCTTTGTTGACGAATGTCTTGTAGATCGTGTCTGTTGACACGTTCGCGTCGTTGGCGATCGATGCGATCGTTGTTGCCGGGTAGCCGTCGGTCAGGAATCGGTGCTCGGCGGCGGACACGATGCGGTCGCGGTTGCGGAGCGCTTCACGATGACGATTGCTGGCGTTGTAGGCACGTTTCGGCTTGACGGGTCCGTTGTTCAGGGTCATGATATATTCATTCTAGCGAACTAGAATGAATAATCAATGAGATGGAGCCGACGTGCACACCGACAGAACACGAGCAATGCTCGAACGATTGGTCCAGGCAACCAACGCCCACGATCTCGACGCGCTCGTCGCGTGCTTCG
>JBDTWJ010000211.1:0-5083 GCA_040006755.1 Ilumatobacteraceae bacterium
CCGACCGGAGTTGGTGGGGGCGGTGGAGCAACTGATCGACTTTGTCGCTCCAGCGCCAACTGACGCCGACGACGGCTGATGGGGATCACGATCGCCGCACCGATCGCCACGATCACCAGGATCGGTGCGGTGTAGCCGATGAAGATCAAGATCGCGGCGAGCACCTTGACGAAACCGTTCCAGCCGGTCTTGAACGCGCTGCCGATCGTCGGCTTGTGGGCAGGCTTCGGCTCTGCGGGAGTCGTCGCTGCGTCGGGGCTGAGGTTCAACTGCACTCGCAACGTAGCAAGCGACACTCGATCAGCGAGGGCTCGCTTCATCGCCGTGTACTGCTCGACCAGTGTTTCGCGTTCGGTCAGCTGACTCTCGAGGCTCAGGATCTGGCCGAGGTCGGTCGCTGCCTCCAGCAACTTGCGCACCCGGTCGAGGCTGGCCTGCGCCGTCACGAGACGGGCGTCGATGTTGACCACCTGGCTCGTCACGTCCTCGGTGCCCTGCGACGCGGTGCGCTGAATTCCGATGGCATCGAGATCGGCGATGGCTGCCTCGACCTGCTCGGGCGGCAGCTTGATCACGAACGAGGCCGTCGCCGAGCGATCATCGGTGATGTTGATCGTTCGCTCGTAGATCCGACCGCCGTGGCGATCGGCGAGTGCGATCACATCGTTGATCCCCTTGCTGATGTCGCCGACTTCGACGCCGTAGCTGACGTCGATCGCAAGGTTCTTCGGCTCCGGCGGAGCGACGACAGGCAGATTGGAGATCTCGGATCCGGAACCGGGTGGTCCCGACTGAGGATCGGCCGCCGGCGTTACGCGACCGGCGTCACCGGCCGTTGCCTGTTTTTCGTCGGGGCTTGCGGTCTCGACCCCGGCACTGGACGATGCCTTGTTGTCGCTCTGACTGCATGCTGTTGCGCCGAGGATGACAGCTACGAGGACGGCGGCGATCCGTGCCCCTCGATGCGCTGCGTTCACGTGTGTCATGGGTGTTCGACGTGAGCGTCGGCAGATCTGGTTCCCGGAAGGGCATGTCAGTCATGTGACGCGGCCGGACATAGTCTCGGCAACGATGGGCCGCCTCGATTCACTCGATCTCTCGCAGCGCCTCACGCGCAAGGAGTACGAAGAACGTCTCTACGCCGCCCAGCGACGGCTACTGCAGCTGCGCCTGCACGTCGGCGGCCAGATGGATTCCGGCGAGCTCGGCCCTGGACTCCTGCTCGTGTTCGAGGGCAGCGACGCTGCCGGAAAGGGCGGCGCGATCAAACGACTCGTCGAGCCGCTCGACCCTCGGCACTACCGGGTGACGTCATTCTCCAAGCCGTCATTCGACGAGAAGCGCCACCCGTTCCTCTGGCGCTTCTATCCCTACGTGCCGGGTCTCGGTGGGATGTCGGTGTTCGATCGCAGCTGGTACGGACGGGTGCTGGTCGAGCGCATCGAGGGCTACGCCACCGAGGAGCAATGGGGTCGGGCGTACGAAGAGATCGTGCAGTTCGAACGCGCCAACGCGTTGGAAGGCGTGCTGATCGTGAAGTTCTGGCTGCACATCAGTGCCGAAGAACAATTGAAGCGGTTCGAGGACCGACAGAACGATCCGCTCCGTCGATGGAAGATCACCGACGAAGACTGGCGCAACCGCACGAAGGCGGCCGAATACTTGGCCGCGGCGGAGGAGATGTTCGAGCGCACCGATCATCACCTCGCGCCTTGGGATCTCATCTCCGGCGAGAACAAGCGCCTCGCGCGTGTGCAGGTGCTGGAGACGGCAATTCACCGCGTCGAGCAGGGCGTGGTCCGCTGGGGCATGACGGTTCCGGAGGCCGGTGAATTAGGATCGCGAATCGAGCCGGGTTAGCTGATCTGCAGGGGGCGCGAGCGCTCAGGAAGGCCTCGACAGGTTTGAGTCAGCGATAGCGCGACCGGCCGCGAAATCGCTGACACAAACTACTGACGAACCCCAGCGGACCGGTCCGAATGCTCTCCGGCTGTGTATCCGGGGGCCACCCAGCCAGCTTCGCGCTACACGTCGTCTGCGGTCGCGGACGCTGCTTTGCGGTGACGCATGTATTCGATGGCCACGGGAAGCAGGGAGATCGCAACGATCACGACCGCTGCGATCTCGAGGTTGTTCTTCACGAAGTCGATCTCGCCGAGAAAGTATCCGAGCGTCGTGACGCCGACGCCCCACAGAAATCCGCCGATGAGGTTGAACGTCACGAACGTGCGGTAGTTCATCTTGGCCACGCCGGCGACGATCGGTGTGAACGTGCGCACGATGGGAACGAATCGTGCCAGCACGATCGCCGCGGGTCCGCGACGCTCGAAGAACAGATGGGCCCTCGCCACGTTGACCGGGTTGAACAGGCGGCTCTTCGAGCGGTCGAACAGACTCGGGCCGACCTTTCGGCCGAACAAGTAACCGACCTGGTCCCCGAGCACCGCGGCCACGAAGATGACCCCAGCGGTGACCGGCAGCGGAGGCATGACGTGGTGCCCCGCATTCGACGACAGGAACCCGGCGACGAACAGGAGCGAGTCGCCTGGAAGGAAGAACCCGATCAGCAATCCCGATTCGGCGAAGACGATCAGCGCCGCAATTGTCAGCCCGCCCTGCTTGAGCCACTTCTCGATGTTGAACAGGGCCAGCATGGTGGAGTGGGGCCGGTCAGTCCGCTGCGGGGTTCATGATCGACCCGGCCTTGCGGCTGGAGAAGATCACAGCACCGATCAATACGGCCAAGGCGCCGGCGGCGATCGAGAATCGAGCGCCGTCGTTGTCCTTGAGGCTGATGATGGCCGGAAGGATCAGCAACGAGACCAGGTTCATCACCTTGATCAACGGGTTCAACGCGGGACCGGCAGTGTCCTTGAACGGGTCGCCAACCGTGTCGGCAATGACCGCCGCACGATATGGGTCGCTGCCTTTGCCACCGTGGTGGCCGTCCTCGATGTACTTCTTTGCGTTGTCCCAAGCACCACCGGAGTTCGACAAGTAGTTGGCCATCAACTGACCGACCAGGATGACCGCCGCCAAGAACGCGCCGAGGGCGAAGAAGTTGATGCCGAAGCCGACGATGACCGGCGTCAACACTGCGAGCAGGGCAGGGGTCGCCAACTCGCGAAGCGATGCCTCGGTGCAGATGTCGATGACCGGGCCGTACTCCGGCAGCTTCTCGCCCTTCATGATCTTGCCGTCGGCGAACTGCTTGCGAACCTCTTGCACAACGACGCCTGCGGTGCGACCTACAGCGCGGATGGCGAGAGCGCTGAACATGAACGGGACGGCGCCACCGATGAGCAGGCCGATGAACACCTTCGGGTCGGCGACGTTGATGGGCAGCAGGTCGAACACGCCTCGCTCGGTGCGCAGTGCCGCGTCGATGATGTCTTGCGAGAAGGTCTCGTTGACGGCAGTCTCGATGAAGCTGGCGAACAGCGCCACGGCGGCGATGACCGCTGAGCCGATCGCGAAGCCCTTGGTGACAGCCTTCGTGGTGTTGCCGACGGCGTCGAGGCTGACCATGATCCGCTCCGGCTCGCCGTGGAACTCGCCGCTCATCTCGGCGATGCCGGCGGCGTTGTCGCTGACAGGACCGAATGTGTCTTCGGAGACGATGATGCCCGTGGTGGCCAGCATGCCCATGCCGCACAGCGCGACGAGATAGAAGGAGAACTGCAGGTTGCCGCCGCCGAGTAGCAGAGCGGCGCCGATGGCGATCGCAATGGCCAGCACTGCGTAGACCGAGCTCTCCATACCGCTGTCGGTACCGGCCAGGATCACCGTTGCCGGGCCGGTCTCGGCGCTCTCGGCGATCTCCTGCACGGGGTTGTGGTGAGTCGCGGTGTAGTACTCCGTGAGGCGGCTGATCAACTGAGCCAGGACCAGGCCGATGGCAACCGCGCCGAAGCACTTCCAGCCTGCATTGCTGTTGTCGTTGCCCACGTAGATCAAGGCCACCAGGAACGTGCCGACAAGCGTCAACGAGCCGGCAACGAGGAAGCCCTTGTTGATGGGCTTCAGAGCGTTGGTCTCGCCCTCTTTTGCGCTGACGAAGAAGATGCCGACGATGGAGGCGACCACGCCGATGGCGCGAGCGGCCAGCGGGAAGATGAGCCCAAGTGCGGGGTTGGCGCCGATGGAGTTGAACGCCGCGACACCGAGGATGATCGACGCGACCAGGGTGACCTCGTAGCTCTCGAACAGGTCGGCGGCCATACCGGCGCAATCGCCGACGTTGTCGCCCACGTTGTCGGCGATGGTGGCCGGGTTGCGCGGGTCGTCTTCGGGAATGCCTGCTTCGACCTTGCCGACGAGGTCGGCGCCGACGTCGGCGGCCTTCGTGAAGATGCCACCGCCGACACGCAAGAACAGGGCCAGCAGCGAGCCGCCGAAACCGAACCCGACGAGGATGACCGACGACGTGTTCTGGAACAGGATGATGATCAGCGTCGCGCCGAGCAAGCCGAGCCCGACGGTGAACATGCCGGCGACACCGCCGGTGCGGAACGCGACGGTGAGTGCCTTTGGCATCGAGCCGGTCTTGGCCGCGGCGGCGGTGCGCACGTTGCCACGCGTGGCCAACGTCATCCCGATCAAGCCGGTGGCACCGGATGCGACACAGCCCATGATGAACGCGAGCGTGCGCCACGTTCCGGCGAGGCCGAAGCTCAGGGCTTCCGTGCCATCGGGCTTCTTGATCGCGGTGGACGTCAGGAACACGATGATCGCCAGCGGAACGAGGATCATGCCGATCGTCTTGAACTGGCGGCGCAGATACGCCGATGCACCCTCTTGGATCGCCTTCGCGATCTCCTTCATCTTCGGGGTGCCCTCGTCATGTGCCATGACGTTCTTCGCCAGCATCAGGCCGACTGCGATGGCCACGAGCGCTGCCGCGACAGAGAGGAACAGCACCGCCCATTCTCCGCCTCTGAGGATGAAGTCTTGGTAGCCGCCTTCGGCAGCAATCAGTGATGACACCGGTCGTTCTCCGGGAATCTCGGGCGCGCCCAACTGAGGGGCAACGCTTGGTTGGCAAACGTGGAGAGTGTAGGGACTTTGCGGGGCGTCGGGCGAA
>JBDTWJ010000212.1:0-5056 GCA_040006755.1 Ilumatobacteraceae bacterium
CTCGGCGGCGCGCCGATCATCGTCGACGGCAGGCGATGCATCGACACGTCGACCGACCTCGATGTCATCACCGTTGGCGGCGGCGCCAAATGAGTGCCGAGTCCTTCGAGCGACTCAGCGGCGCGAGTGTCTTCATCACCGGTGGTGCCGGCTTCATCGGCTCGACGCTGGCGTCGCGACTTGTCGACGAGAATCGCATCACGATCTACGACAACTTTGCTCGCGATGCGCTTTCAGCCACCTCGCTCGCCTCACACCCGAATGTGACGGTCGTGCGCGGCGACATCCTCGATCTTCCGGCGCTGACTAACGCTATGCAGGGCCATACACACGTGGTCCACTGCGCGGCGATCGCCGGCATCGACACCGTCATCCGCAGTCCCATCACGACCATGCGGGTCAACATGATCGGTTCCGCCAACGTGCTCGAAGCGGCAGCAAACCTCGATTCGTTCGAGCGCATCGTGTGCTTCTCGACCAGTGAGGTGTTCGGTCAGCACGCGTTCCGGTCGAGCGAAACCGACCAGACCGTGATGGGGCAAGTCGGCGAAGCTCGATGGACCTACGCCGTCAGCAAGTTGGCCGAGGAACACCTCGCGATCGCGTACCACGCCGAGCGTGGCCTGCCGGTCACCGTGGTGCGGCCATTCAACGTCTATGGCCCCGGCCAGGTCGGCGAGGGAGCGTTGCGGATCTTCATCGAGCGTGCCGTGCAGAACCTCCCGATCGAGATCCACGGCGATGGCACCCAGATCCGGGCCTGGTGCTATGTCGACGACATGGTTCGTGGCGTGCTCATCGCCCTCAACCATCCGAAAGCGGTCGGCGAATCGTTCAACATCGGCAACCAGCGCGCCGTCACAACGATCTACGGTCTGGCCAGCACCGTTGTCAGAATCACCGAGTCGACCTCGACGGTGTCGTTCGTGCGCAAGGATTACGTCGATGTCGAGCTACGAGTCCCTTCGGTCATCAAGGCACGCGACCTCATTGGTTTCGAGGCGAAGGTCGATCTCGACGAAGGCATCGCCGCAACAGCGGCGTTCGTTCGCACGCAACTGGGGGTGTGAGCCATGACGATTCCCATCACTCGGCCCGTACTCGGTGACAGTGAACTCGCCGCAATCGCCGCCGTGCTCGACTCCGGCCACCTTGTGCAGGGAAGTCGCGTTACCGAGTTCGAGCGCCTCGTCGCCGAGCATGTCGGCAGCAGTCACGCCGTAGCTGTGAGCAACTGCACGGCGGCTCTCCGGGTGTCACTTCTCGCGCTCGGTATCGGGCCGGGTGATCGGGTCGTCGTTGCACCGTATTCGTGGGTCGCCACGGCCAATGTCATCGAGCTGTGTGGCGCCACCCCGGTGTTCGTCGACATCGATCCTGCGACGTTCAACATGGATGCCGAACTGCTCCGTGTGAAGCTCGACGAGCTCAGCTCGGCAGGGGGGATCAGCACGGTGAAGGCGATCATGCCGGTGCACACCTTCGGGAATCCCGCTGGTATCAGCGACCTCGAAACAGTCGCTGCTGAGCACATGATCCCAATCGTCGAAGACGCGGCGTGCGCTCTCGGCGCACACGAGGATGGGCGTCCCGCGGGGTCGTTCGGTGCGATTGGTTGCTTCAGCTTTCATCCGCGCAAGATCATCACCACCGGCGAAGGCGGCATGATCGTGACGAACGACGACGGTGTCGCCGATTTTGCACGAACGTTTCGCAACCACGGCCAACGAGTTGTGGATGGCTCTGCCGAGTTCGTCATGCCGGGAGACAACCTGCGTCTCACCGATCTGCAAGGAGCGATCGGCGTCGCCCAAATGGGGCGCCTGTTCGGCCTCGTTGCCGATCGCACCCGACTCGCCGATCGCTACGACACCTTGCTCACTCCGCTGCACTTCGAGCCGCAACACAGGGGCAAGGGCGCAGCCGTGCAGTCATACGTGGTGCTCTGCCCGCCCGCTGTTCTTGCTTCAGAGGTGATCGCCGCCCTTCGCTCACGCGGCGTCGAGGCGACGGTTGGAACGAACGCCATCCCGTTCACCCGCTTCTACTCCGAACGCTACGGAATCGCAGAACACGACCTTCCGGCCACGGTCGAGGTCGCCCGGCGAGCGGTCACCCTCCCCTTGTATCCACAGATGACCGAGGCCGATCAGGACGAGGTCGTGCAACTCATCACCGAGATCGTTCAGGTGGTGGCTCGGTGAAGTCTCCGGACTGGCATCATCTGCCAGAAAATCCGTACAACCCGCATGCGTGGTTCGTCGGTGAAGCGGAGATCGGCGAGGGATGTTGGATCGGTGCCTTCACGGTGATCGATGGCTCCGGTGGACTGTCGATCGGACGAGGTTGCGACATCTCTGCGGGCGCCCAGATCTACTCGCACTCCACCGTGAAACGCGTCATCACCAACGGTGACGCCGAGATCGAGCGGGCCCCAACGCTCATCGGCAACTACGTGCACATCGGCGCCGGCGCGATCGTGCTGATGGGATGCTCGATCGGTGATCACGCCGTGGTCGGCGCTGGTGCAGTCGTCCCTCAGTTCACGACCGTTCCCGAGTGGAGCGTGGTGGTCGGGGTTCCGGGAGTGGTGCACGAGGGAGCGGCGCGTCGACTCGCTGATACGCCGACGTGACAACCAACGACCCCACCGCGACGCCGGACCTGAGCATCATCATTCCGGCGTACAACGAACGGGAATCACTCGAGGCCACGGTCAAAGCGGTGATCGCGGCTCTGCCCGATCCCAGCCGCAGTCAACTGGTGATCGTCAACGACGGCAGCACCGACGACACCCTCGCTACTGCGGAGGCGATTGCAGCATCGTGCCCGGCCGCGGTCGTGGTCGTAGATCGAGCGACCAATGGCGGCATGGGACAAGCCCTGGCGAGTGGGCTGGAGCGTGCGAACGGTGACGTCATCACGTGGATTCCTGGCGATGGCGAGTACGACCTTTCCGAGGTGTTGCTCGGCTTGGATCTGTTGACGAGCAACGACATCGTGCTGGTCAAGCGGACCTCCCGAGGACAGACCGGACGCAACATCGTTTCGACGATCATGTACGGCTTGATCCGCGTGCTGTTCGGTTTCGACGCGAGTGGCTACTGCGGAATCTTCGTGATCAGCGGCACCCGGTGGAACGATTTGACGATCCGCTCACGCGACGTCTTCTTCACCCTCGAGGTTGCGTTGCGCGCACGGCACGCCGGCTGGAAGATCGCCTATGTGACGGCAGAGTGGCGCCCTCGTCGTGCTGGGCGATCACGGGTGTTCCGGCCCAGCGTGATGGTCCGCAATCTGGTCGAGCTCCTCCGATTCAGAATCGCACTCTGGTTCAGCCGCTAGGGACCTCGTGCGGGACCCACACACCGATCGAGTCGGTCGGGCTCTCGGCCATCACGAGATCGAAGTCGGCAGGGTACGCGATGCCGCAATCGGCCAGGATCTCAGTGAGCCCCGCTGGAGCGGACGGGCCGGCGGTCAGAATCACGGGTGGGTTGCCGGGATCGATCAATCGACGCGAGCACGCGGTGCGCAGCCTCGCTTCGTAGACGATCCCGTTGAACGGATATTGCTCCGGTGACCCGACGAACAGGTCAGCGGGAGGCTGCGTCAGGCCGAGGGCCAACGTGTAGCCCGGATCGGTCGAAACGCTGAGTCCCGGTCGTCCGACGAGATCGTTCTCGCGCGCAATCGTACTGAGGTTGTGCAGCAGGGTCGCCGTGCCGGCATCGGTCCGCAGTCCGTCGTAACCGATGACGTCTGCGAGTTTTTCGCTCTGTCCGTAGAGGTTCGTCGGCACCAGGTATGGGTGCTGCCAGAGACCCGACACCATCATCCGCTCCGTCGCCAGCGGCAACACGATCAGCAGGGCCGCCATCGGGACCATCGCCGGCCGCCACACGTGTACTGACCAGAAAGCGAGCATCACGATCGCAGCGGCGCACAGCGCGCCGGACGAGATGATCACGTACAGAGGCGGATTCAGCGTGCCAAAGGCGTGAGCGCCGGCCAGCCCGATCATCAGCACCAACGCGCCACCGCGTACTCGTGTCGTTGAAACCTCGTCGTCGGCGTCGTCGCCCGTTCGACCCCCGGATCCGGCGACACGCGCGATGAGCCAAACAGCGCCAGCGAGAACCAACAGCAGTGGCAGCGCCGCCTGCGAGAAACCGGCATTCTGCGTTGCGCCGCGGAACGTTCCGGCGGAGATCGACGCTTGCACGATCAGCAACACACCAACGGTCAGCAACACGCCGACCGCCATGCCTCGCCGGGCGGCGGCGAACAACGCGAGAGCGATGCCCACCGCAAGGAACAGCCATACCCTTCCGCCGACCATTGCCGACACGTCGGCAACATTGCGCCAGTACGGCACCAAGTAGTTCTCCCAGACCGGCATCGAGTCCGTGATCTGCTCGCTCGCTGAACGCAGCTCGCTGATCCGGTCGAAGAATCGCCCACTGACGACGGCCAGGATCACCAAGCCCAGCGCCAGTCCACCTGCTGACCAGGCGACATCGCGGCCGACTTCGCGCCATCCATGTGCCAAGGCCACGGCGGCACCGACGACCAGGATCATGCACAGCCCAGCGGGCCATTTGTTGATCACAGCGACACCCGACACTGCGCCCGCCGCAGCCATCCACCATCGACGGTTCGCTGTTTGGGCGGTCAGCGCAGGTAGCACCACCGCGGCCAGTCCCATCGCACACAGAACCGATAGATCGTTGTAACCAGGCGACTGGGGCAGCCACGTGTACATCGTGAAGCCGCCGGCAGCGACGAACAACGTGATCGCCACGCGGGTCTCGAGACCGTCTGACCACGGCGTCTCGGAAGGACGGGCGTGCACGAAATTCGCAGTCGACCAACCCAGCCCGACACCGCTGATCAGGATCAGGATCAGCTTGATCCTGCGCAGCGACACGACCGAGTAGCCGACGAGTTGGAACAGCGGCCCGAAGAACGCCGGCG
This sequence comes from Ilumatobacteraceae bacterium, assembly GCA_040006755.1. GTDB lineage: Bacteria > Actinomycetota > Acidimicrobiia > Acidimicrobiales > Ilumatobacteraceae > JAENVT01. The sequence goes on from JBDTWJ010000212.1 coordinate 4,978, forward strand.
CGCCGTTGTAGACCATCTCCGGGTGGCGGTAGTAGCGGTAGCTGACGAGGTAGATCCCCTCGTCGGAGAAGTCGACGCC
>JBDTWJ010000213.1:0-4996 GCA_040006755.1 Ilumatobacteraceae bacterium
ATGCCGTACAAGATCGAGTCGTGGAGCCTCGACCAGCTCGTGCTGGTGAAGAACGATGCTTACTACGGAACGGATACCGCGAAGGTCGACAAGGTCGTCATGGTCCCCAAGGCCGACAGTGACACCGAAATTGCATCGCTGGTCGCCGGCGAGAGTGACTTCATCTTCCCGCAGGCGTATGCCGGTATCAAGGACGCGTTGGCTGATCCGAACATCAAGTCGACCCCTGGCTACGGCACCAACTACGAGGGCCTGTACTTCCAGGAAGGCAAGGACTGCACACCTGACGACAGCCGTTCATGTGCATTCATGGACCCCGACTTCCGTCACGCATTCGCCAAGTCGATCGACCGCAACTTGATCCTCGCCAACATCTACGACCCGATCTTCCCAGGTGGCCCGCTGCTGAACTGCGGTGTCTGGGTTCCGACCATCGGCCCGTGGTGTGACCAGACGATCTTCGGCGCTGCCGACGGTACTGACGGCTACTACGATCCCGCTGCCGCCGAGAAGATCCTGACCGATGCCGGTTGGGCCAAAGATGGCAGTGGCATGTGGGCAAAGGGCGGCGCCGCCCCGGCAATCCACTGGGTCATCAACTCCGGCAACACCCGGCGTGAGTCGACGCAGGCTCTGTTGATCCCCGAGATGAAGGCCGCCGGCTTCAACGTCGTCGCCGACAACTGCGACGCAGCCTGCTACTTCCAGCAGCGTCTGCCAGCACTCGAGTACGACCTCGCCATGTACATCAACACCGCGAGCCCCGACCCCACGGTCACGGGCATCTTGCACTGCGATTCCGTTCCTTCCGAGGCCAACGGCAACCAGGGTCAGAACTCCAGTGGTTGGTGCAACGAGGAAGCTTCGGCTTTGATGACCGAGTCCGACCAGACGGTCGACGACACGGCTCGCGCTGACTTGATCCATCAAATCGGTACGTTCCTCGCCGAAGACGCGGTCATGTTGCCGCTGTACCAGTTCCCCAACATCGCCGCATGGCGTACCGACCAGGTCGGTGGCCCGGTCGACAAGGACGCAGCCAACTATCAGGCTTTCCAGAACATCAATGAATGGGAAGACACGAATGGCGACGGCCAGATCGTCATCGGTGCTGAGCAGTGGCCAGAGTGCCTCAACCCGGTCACTGAGTGCGCCAACTCTTCGTGGTACGTCTGGACCACGGCGTTCAAGGTGCTGCCGAGCGTGTGGGCAACCACATCGCAGGGCACGTACGAGGCAACCCAGCTCGTTACCGGCGAGCCGGACGTCGCCCTCGGGTGACATAGGACACAGTCCAAAAAATGACGTAGTGTGAGCGGGGCCGGCATCAGCCGGCCCCGCTCTCGCAATCACACATCTAAAACTGGAGGTGGCGGCACGATGATCAGGTTTGTTGGTCGAAGGCTCTTGTGGACCATTCCCACCGTGTTCCTCATCACGTTTCTGGTCTTCATCGCGATTCGAATCGGCACCGATCCGGTGCAGAGCTACCTCAGGATCAATCCTCGAGCCAGCCAGAAGAAGGTCCAGCAGTACAAGGAAGCCAACGGCCTGACCGGAAACATGGTGTCGCAATATTTCAGCTGGCTGCATCACTTCGTGACGTTCAACTGGGGCAGGTCGATCAAGGGCAGTCGCCCGGTGTGGCCAGAGCTCAAAGCGGCCATGGCCAACACGTTGGTGCTCGGCTCGCTCGCCACGGCGGTCGGTGTCGTCATCGGTCTGGGTATCGGCATCCTGTCGGCGCTGCGCCCTCGCTCGCTGTTCGACCAGACCACCACAACGGGAGCGTTCGTCGGCATCTCGATCCCGCCGTACGTCAGCGCCATCCTGCTGCAACTCTTCTTCGCCATCACGCTCACCCGCTGGCTCGGCCTCAGCAAGCCGCTGCTGCCGACATCGGGTGTCTACCCCGCCGGTCACAAGGGCTTCGCTCCGTTGTTGCGGCTGAAACATCTGATATTGCCCATCACGGTGGTGGCCATCCAGATCATCGCCGTGTATTCGCGCTACATGCGGGCCTCGCTGCTCGAGGTCAAGAACAGCGACTATCTGCGTACCGCCAGGGCGAAAGGTGTCAGCGAAAAGCGCATCCTCGTTCGCCATGCGCTTCGCAATGCCCTCATCCCCATCGTCACGGTCGCCGCGATCGACATCGGCGGCATCATCGGTGGACTGATCATCACCGAGCGCATCTTCGAGAACAAGGGGATGGGCGACTTCTTCCTGAGCGCTTACGAGCAGGGAGACTTCCCACAACTGATGCCGTGGATGGTATTTGTCATCGTGGGCGTGATTATGGCCAACTTGCTTGCCGACGTGCTGTACGCCGTCCTTGACCCGAGGATCCGCCTTGACTGAGATCGATCAAACTCCAGACCAACAGGTCACCGAGGCCGGGGCCGAAGCCGCCCACGCGATCAAAGCGAACACCGACGCCGATCTCACCGGTCTCAGTCTGCGCGATGAATCGGAAGGTGTCGGCGGCGAATCACTCTCACCGTTCCGCCTGGCACTGCGCCATTACCGGCGCAACTGGGTGGCGATGGTGGCGCTCGGCATTCTCATCATCATCATGTTGGCTTGCCTGTTCCCCAGCATTCCTGCTCGGTACAGCGAGACACAACGATTGCCGAAGACCGACGCGACGTACATCAACTCGCCACCCAGTTCCAAGGCGTGGTTCGGCACCGACGACCTCAACCGCGACGTGTACAGCCGAATCTGGTACGGCGGCCGGGTATCGATCATGATCGGTATCTCGGTGGCCCTGATCGCCTGCACGGTCGGCACCATCATCGGCGCAATCGCCGGTTACATCGGTGGGTGGCTCGACGATGTCCTGATGCGCATCACCGATGTCTTCCTGGCCTTCCCGATCCTGGTTTCGTTGCTGGTGCTGAGAAACGTGTTGGCTGAAGCGCCCCTTGTGAAATCGATCATGGGGGAGAGAACCTCGGTGCGATTCATGGTCATCCTGTTGTCCGCGGTCGGATGGATGGCCGTGGCACGAATCGTGCGTGGCGTGGTGTTGTCGTTGAAGGAGCGTGAGTTCATCGAGGCATCGCGCTCGGTGGGCGCCAGTGGTCCGCGCATCATGTTCCGCCACCTCATTCCCAACGCGCTCGGCCCCATCATGGTCGCGCTGTCGTTGTCGGTCGTCGGCGCAATTCTTGCCGAGTCGACGCTGTCGTTCTTCGGGTACGGGCCAAGCCCGGGCGAGGGACGCACGACGTGGGGTCTCCTGATCGCTCAGTCGAAGAAGACGGTGCTGTCGGGTTACTGGTGGTTGGTCGTCTTCCCTTGTGCGCTCTTGGTGCTGACGATCGTCGCCATCAACTTCGTCGGCGACGGGTTGCGTGACGCATTCGACCCGAAATCAGACATGAGCCGAGCGTGACCGACGAGCAGCCTGTACTCGAGATCCGCGATCTGCGGGTCACCTTCCCCACCGAAAGTGGCAAAGTTCAAGCCGTTCGAGGTGTCGACGTAACCGTCGGCCCGGGCGAGATGCTCGGCGTCGTCGGCGAGAGCGGTTCCGGCAAATCGGTTACCTTCCTCGCGGCGATGGGCTTGCTCCCCAAGACAGCGAAGATCGAAGGATCCGTCAAAGTGCACGGCCAAGAGCTGGTCGGGCTGAACAACGCCAAGATGCGTGCACAGCGCGGCAAGCGCATCTCGATGATCTTCCAAGATCCGCTCTCGGCGCTGAATCCGACACACAAGATCGGACACCAGGTCTCCGAGATGATCCGCAGCCACAACGAGGTTTCCAAGGCTGCGGCGTGGGATCGTTCCGTGGAGCTGCTCGACATCGTCGGCATCCCGCAACCGCGCACACGCGCTTCGCAGTACCCCCATGAGTTCTCCGGTGGAATGCGTCAACGCGTGATGATCGCTATCGCGATTGCCAACGATCCCGATGTGTTGATCGCCGACGAACCGACGACCGCACTCGACGTCACCGTGCAGGCCCAGATCCTCGACGTCATCCAAGACATCCAACACAAGTTCCGTGCGGGCGTGGTGTTCATCACCCACGACCTCGGCGTCGTCGCCCGCATCGCCGACCGAGTGCAGGTGATGTATGCCGGTCGCACCGTCGAGCGAGGCGATGTCGAGTCCATCTTCCGCAACCCGACGCACCCATACACGCGCGGCCTGCTGGCCAGCCTTCCTGCTTTGGGACGCGAGCGGCTGACGCCCATTCCGGGCGCGCCGCCCAACATGCTGCGTCCACCGTCGGGATGCGCATTCCGTCCACGCTGCCCGTTTGCCGAAGAGATCTGCGCCGGCGACATCCCCGAGCTGCATCCGTTGCTCGGTCTCGAAACCGCATGTGTGCGCGCCGAGGAGCTTCTCGTGGTCGAGGGCGTGGCATGAGCGTCGTGGCCACCGAAGTCCACGGCGCGCCGCGCTCCGACAAGGCGCCGGTCCTCGAAGTTCAGGACCTCGTCAAAGAGTTCCCCATCCGTCAGCTGCAGGGCATTCGTGTCATCAGAGGGATCGTGCAGGCGGTGTCGAAGGTCAGCTTCTCGATCGACCGCGGTACCACCTTGGGCCTCGTCGGCGAGAGCGGTTCCGGCAAGTCGACCGTTGCGCGCTGCGTGTTGCAGTTGCTCAATCCCACCGCCGGCTCGGTGAAGTACAACGGCACTGAACTCGTGGGAATGTCACGCAAGAAGCTGCAGCCATTGCGTCAAGAGATGCAGATGGTGTTTCAGGATCCGTATGCATCGCTCGATCCACGCCTCACAGTCGGCAACGCCATTGCCGAGCCATTGCAGGTGCACAAGGTTGCCAGCAGCCATCGCGAGCGCGTCGCTGAGCTGCTCGAGCTGGTTGGGTTGGCCCCTGATCACGCCAAGCGATTCCCGCACGAGTTCTCCGGCGGCCAGCGCCAACGTGTTGGGGTCGCTCGTGCGCTCGCGTTGGAGCCGAAGCTGATCGTGCTCGACGAGCCCGTGTCGGCGCTCGACGTCAGCATCCAGGCCGG
>JBDTWJ010000214.1:0-4970 GCA_040006755.1 Ilumatobacteraceae bacterium
GGGTGAGCCGATCGAGGATCATCGCCAACAGCACAATACTCACCCCGGCCGCCACGCCATCACCCATCTTCAGGTTGGGTTTGGTGAATCCACCGAGGGCCTCCAGGCCCAATGCTCCCCCACCGATCAACCCGGCGATGATGACGGTTGCCAGCACCATCAGGATCACCTGGTTGATCCCCAGCATGATCGCCTTGAACGCCAGCGGGAGCTGCACCTTCAGCAGTTCCTGACGGGGCGTCGCACCGAACGAGATGGCGGCCTCGCGGGGGGCAAAGGGCACTTCCTTGAGCCCCAGACTGACCAGGCGAATTCCGGGTGGCAACGCATAGATCACCGCGGCGATCACCCCGGGCGTACGGCCGACGTTGAACAGGAAGACCACCGGGACGAGGTAGACGAACTGTGGCAGCACCTGCGCAGTATCGAGGAACGGTCGCAGCGCGTGTTCGAGCCATCGTGAGCGACCGGACCAGATGCCGATCGGGACAGCCAGGCAGATGGCGATGGTGACGGCTACCAAGACCTGGCTGAGGGTGTCCATGGCCAGGTCCCAGTTGTTCATGGCCGCGATGCCGATCAACGACAGCGCACACAGCAGACCCAGCCGCCAGCCCTTGCTCAACCAACCGATCAGGGCGAAGAACGCTACGACCAACCACCACGCCGCCGACTGCAGGAGACCTCGGATGGGGTCGAGGATGTCGCGCACCATGAAGTCGCTGATCGAGCCTGTGCCACCGATCAGGGGCACACCGCGCCGGAAGTGTTCGTTGACCCAATCGATCACCGACTTGGCCCAGTCGCCCAGGCCGATGCGCCACGACGGGAAGTCCTCGACGTTGAGCGCGTTGGCCGCAACGGCCGCCACGACTACTACACCGAGGCCGATGACCCACTGCTTGGGCCGATCGACGACCCACACCGTGACCCGACGGCCGGGCCGCAGCGAGCGTTCACCGGTGGTGATGCGATCAAGCGCGATGGCGGCGAACACGATGGAGAAGCCGGCCGAGAACGCCAGCTTGGCATTGAGCTTCTGGAGGCCTGCCAGCACCTGACCGCCCACGTCGCCGGTGCCGATCTGGGAGGCGATTACCACAATGCCGAACGCCATCATGATCACCTGGTTGAGGCCGAGCAGGACGGTTCGCCGTGCCAGAGGGAGCTGCACCTTGCCGAGCAGTTGCGTGCGGGTGGACCCAAACGACCGGCCGACTTCGGTCGACACCACAGGAACCTGACGCAAGCCGAGGCTGGTGAGCCGGACGGCCGGAGGGATCGCGTAGATCATCGTGGCGACCACCGCGGCAGGAACACCGATCCCGAAGAACGCGACGCACGGGATGAGGTAGACATACGCTGGCATGACCTGTGCAGTGTCGAGCAGCGGACGAAGCCTGCGCTCAGCCCGATCGGAGAGGCCCGACCAGATGCCGAGCGGCACCCCGATCAGCATGGCCAGGGCGACGGCAACCACCATGATCGCCAGCGTCACCATCGTCAGGTCCCAGAATCCGCAGAGACCGACAGCAAAGACCGCTGCCGCTGCGAGCACGGCCGTGCGCAAACCGGCACGCAGATAGCCGATCACGAAGACGAGCGCGACGACACCGGTCCAGTGGAGCACGCGCAGCAGCGACAGCGCACGCTTGACGCACCACCCGATGCCGGTGCCGAACGACTTGATGGCATCGAGCACAACGTTTCGCCCGGTGTTCTGGGTGATCCAGTGGTAGACGCTCTGGGCGTGGCGTTGCACGTGCAGGTCGAGCCACGGCGGTACGTCATGCCCTCGCGTGACCTTGTAGAGCACGATACCGACGATCGCAGAGGCGCCGGCGACGAGCGCCGTGAAGGTCCGCCGAGACATCGCGGCGGTGGTCGAGGCCGGCAGAGCAGGCAGCGCCTCGGTCATTCGTCGGCGCCTGCGATCAAGGTCAGCACGTGGTTGCGGTCGACACACCCGACTGGATGCCCGGCGATGTCGACCACCTGCACGGGCAACTCGGACTGAGCTATGAGCTTGACAATGTCGCGCACCTTCGTGCCGAGGACCACCGATCCACAGAAGCCAGCAGAGCCATCGAGGGGACGCATCACATGTTCAACGGGCACGACGAACGACCGTGGCACATCGCGGACGAAGTTCTCAACGTACTCGTCGGCCGGCTCGACGACGACGTTCTCCGGAGTACCGACCTGTACGAAGCAGCCATCGCGCATGATCGCGATGCGGTCGCCGAGACGCAGGGCCTCGGACAGGTCGTGAGTGATGAAGACCATCGTCTTGTTGACCTCGCGCCGCAGCCGCACGACTTCGTCCTGCATGTCGCGACGGATCAACGGATCAAGGGCCGAGAACGGCTCGTCGAACAACAAGATGTCGGGGTCGGTGGCCAACGCTCTGGCGAGGCCGACACGTTGCTGCTGACCACCACTGAGCTGATGTGGCCGGTAGCTGCCCATCTCCGCCAACCCGACGAGTTCGAGCGTCTCGTTGGCCTTCTTGCGACGGGTGGTCCGGTCGACGCCGCGCACTTCGAGACCGAACGCAACGTTGTCGGTGAGGGTTCGGTGCGGCAGTAGGCCGAAGTGTTGGAAGACCATCGACACCTTGTTGCGACGCACGTCGAGCAGCGCTTCCTTGTCGGCCTTCGTCACGTCGACGTCGCCGATTCGCACGGTGCCGACGGTCGGTTCGATCAACCTCGTGAGGCAACGGATGAGTGTCGACTTCCCACTGCCCGACAGGCCCATCACCACGAAGACCTCTCCAGGAGCGACGTCCATGTCGATGTCGCGCATCGCAACCACATTGCCTGTCTGCAACTCCAGTTCCTTGCGCGGCAGATCCGCAAGGTCGGTTCCGACCAGCCTTTCCGGTTTGGGCCCGTACACCTTCCACATGCCGCGCACGGAGATCGACGAGTTGGTTTCCCCCACGCCGCCGATGCTAGTCATACCCTGGGGAGACACCGGAAGGGTACGACGCGTGACGGATCAACCAACGACGGCTCGGGCCGTGATCATCGGCGGCGGCATCGTCGGCTGCTCGACCGCGTACCACCTCGCCAAGTTGGGCTGGACCGATACGGTGCTGATCGAGCGGCACAAGCTGACGTCGGGTTCGACGTTCCACGCGGCCGGACTCGTCGGCCAGCTTCGCAGCAGCGCCAACATCACCCAGTTGCTCGGCTACTCGGTCGATCTCTACAAACGGTTGGAGGACGAGACCGGCCAGGCGACCGGTTGGAAGATGAACGGCGGCTTGCGCCTGGCCTGCAACTCGGAACGCTGGAACGAGGTCAAACGACAGGCAACGACGGCCAAGTCGTTCGGCCTGGAGATGCACCTGCTGTCGCCGGCAGAGGCACAAGAGTTGTGGCCGTTGATGACGGTCGACGATGTGGTGGGAGCAGCGTTCCTGCCGACTGACGGCCAGGCGAACCCCACCGACATCACCATGGCGCTGGCACGCGGCGCGCGACAGGCGGGCGCAACGATCTGCGAAGACACCGATGTGCTCGAGATCGACGTGGTGGATGGTGTGATCAGAGGTGTCGTGACGTCGCAGGGACGCATCGACTGCAGCGTCGTCGTGTGTTGCGCCGGCCAGTGGACGCGCTCGCTCGCCGCAACGGTCGGCGTCAACGTGCCGCTCGTTTCGGTGCAGCACCAATACGTCATCACCACGCCGTTCGATCCACCGGTGCCACGCGACCTCCCGACGTTGCGCGACCCGGACCGGCTGACGTACTACAAAGAAGAAGTCGGCGGACTGGTGATGGGTGGCTACGAGCCGAATCCAATAGCCTGGGCCGACAGCGGCATTCCCCACGACTTCAACTTCAAGCTGCTCGACGCCGACTTCGATCACTTCGCGCCGACGATGGAGCTGGCCATGGGCCGGGTCCCGGCGCTGCAAACTGCTGGTATCAACGAGTTGATCAACGGACCGGAGAGCTTCACGCCCGATGGCAACTTCATCCTCGGCGAGGCTCCAGAGTTGAAGAACTTCTTCGTCGGCGCCGGATTCAACGCCTTCGGAATCGCGGCCGGCGGTGGCGCTGGCATGGCGCTGGCGGAGTGGGTGGATCGCGGCGTGGCGCCTTACGACCTGTGGGTCGTCGACATCCGCCGCTTCGGACGCCCGCACCAGGACACCGACTGGGTGCGCACACGAACGGTCGAGGCGTACGGCAAGCACTACACCATGGCCTGGCCGTACGAGGAGCACGAGAGTGGCCGTCCGTGCCGCATCTCGCCGCTCTACTCGCGGCTGCTCGACGCGGGTGCGTGCTTCGGCGAAAAGCTGGGTTGGGAACGGCCCAACTGGTTCGCCTGCACCGATCGCGGTGAAACACCGCACGACGTCTACAGCTACGAACGGCAGAACTGGTTCGAGGCTGTCGGGCGCGAGCACCGTGCTGCACGCGAGGCGGCGGTGCTGATCGATCAGACATCGTTCGCCAAGTTCGCGTTGAAGGGTCCCGACGCGCTCGCAGCCCTGAACTGGATCTGCGCAAACAAGGTCGACAAGCCCGTCGGGTCACTGACGTACACCCAGATGCTCGACGACTCCGGCGGAATCCAGTGCGACCTCACCGTGTGTCGAGTGGCCAACGACGAGTTCTACATCGTCACCGGTACCGGCTTCGCGACGCACGACTTCGACTGGATTCAACGATCGATCCCGCAGGGGTCGAATGCGCAGCTCTTCGACATCACCTCTGCCACCACCGTGCTCTCGCTGATGGGACCGCGATCACGCGACGTGCTCCACGCAGTGACGCATGCCGGCGTGTCGGACGAGTCGTTCCCGTTCGCCACGCAGCGCATCATCGGGATCGCCGGGTGCCCGGTTCGCGCCTTGCGCGTCACATACGTCGGCGAGTTGGGATGGGAGTTGCACATGCCCGCGGACTACGCCGTCACCGTCTACGACGCGCTGATGAGTGCCGGCACGC
>JBDTWJ010000215.1:0-4946 GCA_040006755.1 Ilumatobacteraceae bacterium
CCACATGGCATATGGAACATGGGGGCCGATCGCTGGCGCGAATGGTGCCGGGTGCCCAACGAGTCATCCAGTCGGCATACCGGAGATCACCTACCACGTGTCCTTCACCGTCCCCCAGGGCGGTCCTGATGTGCTTCAGCTCGCGAGTGATCACTACACCGGTGGCGCCGGCGGCTACTCGCTCCACGCAGACTGGTGGAACGGGTGGGACCAAGGTGTCGTTTTCACCTGGACCAACAACTGCGCCCGGTCATTGGATTGCCAGGTCGACTTCCTCGGAAACGGCACGCGGCTGAACTGAGACAGCCTCAACCAACTGCGCTACCGCGTCGCGCGGACCGGAGTTCCCTGCCCGCCAAGATGATGAAGCGTGTGTTGCCAACGAGGTACCGCTTGAACATGCGGCGAGGCTCCTTGATCAAACGCCACGACCATTCCATGCCAATGCGCTGCATCCACCGCGGCGCCCTCGTGATCTCCCCGGCCACGACATCGAAGCTCCCGCCGACACCCATCGAGAACGGCACCAGCAATCTGTCGAGATTGGCGTTCAACCAGTATTCTTTGCGCGGACTGGGGATGGCGAGGAACAGGTAGTGCGGCTGGGCCTGACGGATCAGCTCGATCACCTCGTCGTCGCTCGTCCAGAAGCCGTCGTGCCAACCGGCCACCTTCAGCGTGGGATGCCGGTCACGAAACACCTTCACGACTCTGTCGACCACGTGTTGTTGCGCCCCGAGGAAGTACACCGCATGCCCATCGGCGGCCGCCGTGGCAACGAGCTCCTCGAACAGGTCGGCTCCAGCGACCCGTTCCGGCAACCGCCGACCAGCGAGGTGAGCAAACCAAACAATCGGTGCACCATCGGCGAGGATGAAATCACATCCTTTGATGATCCGAGCGAGTTCCTTGTCGTCGTGCATGGCGACAATCTTCGCGGCGTTCAGAACGACGTGCTGATGTGGGCGTCCGCTGAGCACGGCGTCGCGAGCCAGTTCTACCGCGCCTGCCATGTCGACGGCGTCGACATCGACTCCGAAGATGTTCACGCAGCGCACAGGCGTAGCGTCCGACGAGTCGACTCTCTTCACGTCTGCGACTCCGATTCGTTCGACAGGGAATTCCATGAGAATACGGTCAACAGGTCGTCGCCAGGGCGGATTGTGCCACGACCGTCGAGCACGATCGTCGGCGACCGGCGACCGAAGCTTGGTGCGAGAACGTGAGCGTCGGCATCGACGCAACCCCATTTCAGCTGGTGGGGCAGTTCGATGGTGACCGTGAGTGGGCCAATCTCGACGATCCTGACATGTGTGGACTCACCCGCCTTCGGTGACCGCATCCGCCAACGCTCTCCCAGCGACCATGTCAGCACCACGTCTTCGATCGGACCTCCGACGATCCGATCGAAGACGCTGACGCGATCGGTGTCGAGACGCACCGTTCGACGAACTCGGCGCGCGTCGTCGAACCGGCGGTACGCGTCGTGTTCAGCAACCCATTCGTAGACATCTCCCGAAGGGTCGTGCAGCTCTTCGACGACGCGCGCCTTCGCATCGCCGCCCCAGAGAAATGCCCCCCAGTATTCGACCTGGTCCTCACCATTGATGGCAAGCGTCGAGTGCGAAGACGTGGAGCGGAAATGTCTTCGCCATTGGGGTAGCTCTTGATAGCAGTACGTGCCCGGATCCACGATGAGATCTTCGCCATCGACTCGCAGTTCGAGCGACAGAAGGTCGGCGTGTGAGTGCGATCCGATCGGCAGATAGGAGAACTCTCCAACCCGCATCGCTGCCCACACCTCGGGCGACACCGACTGCCGCGATCTCAGCATCGCGATGTAGCCGGTGGTCGCCAACAGCTGTGGGGTCGTGAACAACGAACGAGGCTGTGGTCCAGAAACCTCGAGTTTCCCGGCGAATCCCGACACCACCGCGGCGCGCACGGTCGGCGGAACAGTCGGCCAGCCGCTCGACGCTGGCCCGAAACATGCGGCCGCCAGCGACAGCGATCGGTGTGCGGGTGTAGCACCGGGCGCGTCCATCTGCGCCACCTCGGATTCGTCCGAGTCGCCGAACCGAGGGGTGCGAAGATCATCGTCGGCGCAGAGAGCTAGTGCGTCGGCCATCCGGGTGAGCAGCAATTTGGAGTCTTCGGAAACGGGCAGGCCAGCTCGAGCGGCTTCCGCCAAGGAAATCACTGCGAGATCAAACACGAAGCAGTGGTAGTCCAGCGCAGGTTCTCGTTGAAGGCCGCTGGCCCCGACTTGCAATGCCAGCTCCTGTTGCAAACTCTCGAGGGCGGGTGCTCGGAGATATCCCACCGGAATGAGGTCGGCGAATCCGCACGCGCCGGTCAGCAGACCCGCCAGCTCGGCGATCCGGTGGTTGTTTGCTGACGAGAAGCGGCTCGGAAACCGCCGCAGCCAGTCGAGGTGTAGGTACAGGACCCGACGCACGGCCTGCGTCTCGAAGAGCTCGTGCACCGATGATGAAGTAGCCAGCCGTCTCAGCCACACCCAACTGATCAATCGTTCGGCGATCTCGACGCTCGACCAATGCACAGTCGTCGAAGGTTCGTCATTCGAGGCAACCCACGCGGCCAAGAGCTCCGCCGCGCGATCCGAGTAGACCGGGTCGCCCGTCATCCAGGAAGCTGTTGCCAGCACGGTGAGAATGTGATGTCTCGAGAGCTCCCAGGTGTGCTTGAGGCTGGGCTGGGTGGAGACTGTTCCGTCCAGATCCGGGGATCGATTGATATCGCTCGTGCCGTCGCTCGTCCAATCCGGCGCTGTGAGGTCGTGACGCTCGATACCGAGCACGGTCCATTGCCCGCTCATTAGATTCTGTGCGGCTTCGACCAGACGCGTTGCAACATCTGGATCGATCGAGTCGCGAACACTGTCGTCGATCTGCACACACGTCGTCGCCAACGTCCCGACGGGGACTGGCCGACCTTTCGACACCAGCCACATGCGCAACCACCAGCGTTGCCGCACCGCGCTGCTGATCCGCCACACGAGTTCGCCTCGTTGAAATCGGCGTAGCCGCCGCCAATACCACAAGGCAGTGCGATCCGCGCTTCCAGCGCTCATTCCCGGGTCGAAGCAGGGATCCCCTGCTCGAGAACCGTCCGCGCCCATACCTCCAGCGAAACCAGGGGCCACAGCTGTTTGCCTCGATCGGCCTTGCCGCTGAGATGGTCGTTGACCAACGAATCGATGGTCGGGGCGTCCAGCCAATGTCGGCAGCGCGAGGCTTCGGACTGTAGAAGCTCGCGAACTGACGAGCTCAGATGAGTGCGGAACCAGTCCGAGACCGGTACACGGAAGCCCACCTTGGGCCGATCGATGATGTCGGCGCTTACAAACCGTTTGGCGAGTTCTTTGACCGGCCATTTCAGCGTCTTGTTGTGCAGCTTGATCGACGATGGAAGCGAGAGTGCGAACTCGACGACCCGAGGGTCGAGAAACGGTGGACGAAGCTCGATTGACGATGCCATCGTCATTCGATCGCCACGTTCTAGGAGGTTGTCGGACAGCCAGGAGCCGAGGTCGACGATGCCCATTCGCTGCACCGGATCTCCCGTCAAGTTCGGTTGGTCATCGGTTGGGAACCTGCCACAAAGCCTGCGGACCTCATCGGGTGAGTACGGAGAAAACCACCCGCGTAGGCGATCCAGCTCGCGATGTCCCTGCATCGCGCGAAGAGCTGATCCAACGCGGGGCCGATGCCCGGCGACGGCGCGAGCTGCGAGCTGCGCAGCCGGCTTGCGCAACGGTGTGGGAACCAAACCGACGAGGTGGCCCGCACGAGCGAAGCGGTACTTCGGATAGCCGCCGAACAGCTCGTCACTTCCCTCACCCGAGATGACCACCTTGACATGCTGCGATGCCGCCTTGGCGAGGGCTGCGACGGCGACATCTGAGGTTTCCGAGATCGGCGCATCGCGGTACCACGACAGGCGCCACAGCTCGTCGAAGAAGCTTTGCGGATCGACCTCGACCTCGTGGTGATCGGTGCCCAGAATCGTGCTCACGCGGCGCGCATACGCCGATTCGTCGTCGTCAGTTCCGGGAAACGCGGCGGAAAACGTCGCCAAATGCTTGGCCTTGGCAGCTCGGACCGCAAGCGCGACAGTCACCGTGCTGTCGACGCCGCCCGACAGGTACGCACCAACTGGAACGTCCGCGACAAGGGCCTCTTCGAGGGCTGACGTCAGCAGACGCTCCAGCTCATCGACCGCAGCGTTTGGCGAGAGTTCGAGCAATGCGCGCCGTCGCCGCAAGCTCCAATACAGACCGGACTCCATCTGCCCGTCGCGATGCACCCTCATCCAGCCCCCCGGCAGGACCTTTTTCACACCTGCGAACAACGTGGCGGGTGCAGGAACGGCACGTTGCGACAGGTATGCCGGCAGCTCCGATTGGTCGAGTGCGAGAGCCGGCAATGCACACCGCAACGCCTTCACCTCTGAGGCGAAAGCGAGGCCGTCGGCGTCGATCGCGTAAAACAACGGCAGGATTCCCAGGCGATCCCGAGCGAACAGAACGGATCCATCGCGGTGGTCGTAGACGGCGAACGAGAATTGACCCCGCAGCCGTTGAAGCCCATCGACACCCTTCCGCGCGATGAGCTCCAGCAGCACCTCGGTGTCTCCCTCCGTTCGCCACTCGACTTCGAGCTCCCGTCGGAGTTGCTGATAGTTCAATATCTCGCCGTTGAAGACCATTGTGAAGTTCCCGTCGGCACTGCTCATTGGCTGCGGAGATCCCTCGATGTCGATGATCGCCAGCCTTCGATGACCGAACGCCACGCGTCCGTCCGAGAAAAATCCTTCGCCGTCGGGCCCTCGATGCCGGATCGCCGCGGCCATTCGCTCGACAATTCCGAGTTCGGGTCCCGCGCCGGCGAACCCCATCACGCCCACGATCCCGCACACGTCGT
>JBDTWJ010000216.1:0-4919 GCA_040006755.1 Ilumatobacteraceae bacterium
GACGGGAGATGGCCGGGAGACTGATCGGGAACGGCTCGGCCAACTCGAGCACGGTCGCCTCACCGTCGGCCAACCGACGTACGATCGAGCGCCGCGTAGGGTCCGACAGGGCGGCGAAGACGACGTCGAACCGATCGGGGGCCGTCACGGTCATCGTTGACGCCGCTCCTGCAGATACTTCACAGGTTGGTTATCTAACAGGAGTGACTACATCGAGTCAAGGACGACCCGAGTGTCGACGCGGCACATCGCTCCAAGGTGCCGGTGGAGGGCACCCATATCGCCCGTCGTCGCCGCCCTCCTCGGCCTTCGCGACTAGGGAGGCGGCACGACTAGGGAGGCGGCACGACTCAGGGAAGGCGCGATCAACGAAGCGTTGCGCGCAGCTTGGCCACACCGGCAACCACCTTGTTGCGAACGTCTGCCAACTCGATGTCGCTGAGCGTGCGATCGAGAGCCTGCAAGCGCAGGCGATAGGCAAGGCTGCGACTGTCTGCTGAAACTCCGGCACCGCGGTAGACATCGAACAGGCTGACATCGACCAGCAACGCACCAGCAGCCTGCTTGATGGCCTTTTCGACCTTCTCCGCGGTGACTGAATCCGGTGTGGCGAAAGCGAGGTCAAGATCGCTTGACGGGAACCGACTGGTCGGCTTCCAGATCGGAACCTTCGCTTCATTCGCGAGCAGCACCGAGAGGTTGAGCTCGAGCACCGCAACTCGCTCAGTAACACCGAATGCATCGAGCACATCAGGGTGAACCTCTCCCACCACGCCAATCGCATCGCGTCCGAGCGACAAAGTTGCCGAACGCGTCGGGTGCAACCCTGTCGGCGGATTCGATTGGTCTACCCGTGCGCCGAAACCCATCGCCGCGGCAACCTCACGCCACGCCTCCATGGCAGCCATCGCATCGCGACCCGCGACGACCACAGCCAACTGCTCGTACTCGTCGGGCAGTTCGCCATGACCGGGCGGGTACACGTGGCCGATCTCGTACAGGCTGACTGCAGCACGACGATGCGATTCGTTGAACGCGACTGCCTTTAACAAGCCGGGCCGCAGGGAGGTTCGCAGCACGCTCTCCTCCGCGACCAACGAATTGACGATCCGAAGCGACGGACCACCCAAATCCGCTCGAATCAGGTCATCGTCCGCGAGGAACGGGTTGGGCATGGCCTCGTTGAAGCCGAGGCCGAGCAAGACCTGACGCAGGTGACGACGCCGCGCTTGCATCGGTGACAGCCGACCATGCATGGCCGATTTCGGTACCGTCTTGCCGACTCTGCTGTAGCCGTACTGACGAGCGACCTCCTCGATGATGTCGACTTCGCCGGTGCAGTCCGGCCGCCATGACGGAACGTCGACAGCCAGGGTGTCGCCACCGCTGACCTTGAACCCGAGGCGACTGATCAAGGCGCTGATCTCATCACTGGAGAGAGACGTGCCGAGCAGAGCGTTGACTTTGGCAACTCGCACATCGATTGTTGGCGATACCGGAAGATGCTTTGACTGAGCATCGACCATTCCCTCGTGAACGACAAGATCTGGGCACGTCAGGTGCAACAGTTCCACGAACCGGGCGATCGCCGGCGGCATTCCGTGTGGATCGACTCCACGATCGAACCGCAGCGACGCTTCGCTGCGGAGCCCCAGGCGGCTGGCGGTCTTGGCGATGTTGATGGGCTCGAACCAGGCCATCTCGAGCGCGATCGTCGTGGTCTTGTCGCTGATCTCGCTGTCGAGGCCACCCATGATCCCGCCGATGCCGATCGGTGTGTCGTTCGCATCGCAGATCAACAGATCGTCGGCGGCGAGGGAGCGCTTGACGCCGTCGAGCGTGACCATCGTTTCGCCGTCAACTGCGCGACGCACGCGGAACCCGCCACCGCCCAGCGTGTCGAGGTCGTAGGCATGGTTCGGCTGGTTGAGCTCGAGCATGACGTAGTTGCTGACGTCGACGACGTTGTTGATGGATCGCATGCCGGCGGCCGCGAGCCGATGCGCGATCCAGTCCGGCGACGCGCCGATGCGTATGCCGCTGATCACCGTGCTGGTGAAACGCGCGCAACGTTCACCGTCGGCCAACTCCACTGTGGCTTGCCGTGTGGGTGCGCCGTCGGTGGCTGTGATGGCTGCAGGCTGTTCGGCAAGCGGTACGCCGAGGCGTGCCGCGGCCTGACGGGCGACTCCGAGATAGCCGAAACAGTCGGGAAGGTTGCGAGTGACATCGAGGTCGAAGACCGCCTCCGTCGAGAGTCCAAGTGCCTCGCCGTACGGCACACCCAACGGAGTGTCCGCAGGCAGAATGACGATGCCGGCATGATCATCTCCGAGCCCCAGTTCGCGAGCGGAGCACAACATGCCGTCGCTCTGGATACCGAGAATCGGTTTGGGCTCGATGACTCGGCCATCGGGCATCGCCGTGCCTGGCGTCGCTAGCGGCACGATGTCCCCAGCAGCCATGTTGAAGGCGCCGCACCACACATGTCGTTCGGGACCATCTCCTGTGTCGACGAAGACTCGGTGCACCTTCGCAGCGTCGGGATGGCGTTCGGTCCGCACGACCCTTGCGGTGATGACCCCGTCGACAGTGACGCCGACATGGATGATCTCCTCGACCGCCATGCCGAGATCGGTCAAGGTCGCGGCGATCCCGTCGACATCGTCGCCCAATGGCGCTAGCTCGTTGAGCCATGAAAGAACGATCCGCATCAGAACTGCTCCACGAAGCGGAGGTCGTTGCTGTACATCTCGCGCACGTCGCCGATTGCATGACGCTCCTTGGCCATGCGGTCGATGCCGAAACCGAACGCGAACCCACTCCACTCCTCAGGGTCAAGCCCACCCGCGCGCAGCACGTTGGGATGCACCATGCCGCAACCACCGAGCTCGAGCCATTCACCCGAAGGAGTCTGGATGTCGAACTCTGCAGACGGCTCGGTGAACGGAAAGTAGCTCGGCCGCAGACGCGACCCGAAGTCGGCACCGAAGAACGCTTTCGTGAACGCGTCGATCGTGCCGGCCAGATCAGCGAGTGTGATACCGCGATCGATCACGAGACCTTCGAGCTGATGGAAGACCGCAAGGTGTGTTGCGTCGGTCGTCTCGTTGCGGAAGACACGCCCCGGCATGATCATGTAGATGGGTGGCGGCAGCGTCTGCATGACGCGGATCTGCACAGGCGATGTGTGCGTGCGCAACACCGTCGAACCAGGCTCGCCGTGCTCGATGTAGAACGTGTCGTGCATGCTGCGCGCAGGGTGGTCGGGTGGCAGATTGAGCGCCTCGAAGTTGTACCAATCGGTCTCGACGTCGGGACCCTCAGCGACCTGGAAACCGAGACCGACGAACACGTCCTCCAACCGCTCCCACGCCTGTGTCACCACGTGCGCGTGCCCTCGCCGCGGTCGTGACAACACCTCGGTCAGATCCATCCGTTCGGCTGCCAACTGCACCACGCGCTCGCCGGCTGCCAGTTCCCGTCGACGTCGCTCGAGACCTTCGGCAACGGCATTGGTCGCCTCGTTGACGGCTTGGCCCGCTGCACGCTTCTCGTCGACCGTTCCCAACGAGCCAAGGCTCGTCTTGAACGCCGCGAACGGACCGCGTTTGCCCAACAACTCAGCTTCGAGAGCACGAACCTCGTCTGCGGTCTCGGCCTGCTCGACGCGGTCCAGCGCAGCTTGACTCGCCCGCTCGACTTCTTCGATCATCTCCAGAAGCTCCTCACGACATCACACGACCATTGGGCACAAGACCCCCGAGCGATGAGGCGGCGAGACGTCAGCGAGTCAGCGCGCAACCCCGAGCATCGCCCGGGGGCACCGAAATCGCCGATCACACATGTCGTCATCCTAGACACTGCTCCGCTGACGGGCTACTTCGAATAACAGCACGGTCGCCGCCATCGCGACGTTGAGGCTCTCGGCAGGGCCAGCGTGGGGGATGGTGATCCATTGGTCGATGTGCGCATCATCGTCGAGTCCATGTGCCTCGTTGCCAACGACGAGGGCAACCCTTCCGTGGTACACCGGGTCGGTGTACATGTCGCCGCGGTGCGACGAGGTGCCGAGTCGGCGGAACCCGCGCAGTTGATCAAGGGTCGCTTCGACGACCGGGACTCGAAACAGCGATCCCGCGCTGGCCCGGACGACTTTCGGGTTGTACGGATCTACGGATCCCGGCGTCAGGACGACCGCGTTCGCTCCGGCAGCTTCGGCCGAACGGATGATGGTGCCGGCGTTGCCGGGATCGGCGAGACGATCGGCGACCAGCACGAACGTCGCGTCGTCAGGTAACGCCGCCGAACGCATCGCGACGACGCCGAGCACCGGTTGCGGCGACTCGGTAGAGGCAACGCGTTCCATCACGTTGGGCGCGAGCTCGTACTGGGCGACATCGAGTTCGACCGTCGTGTCGGGAGCGAGATAGCAGCCCTCCACTGCCCATCCGGCATCGACGGCCTGGCGCACGAGACCGAGCCCTTCCACAACGAACACACCCTCCTCATAACGAGAACTGCGGCGCCCCAGGAGGCGCCGCAGTCGTTGAACCCTGTCGTTCGAGAACGTGAGCCCAGCCGTGTAGGGAGTGCTCAGAGGGCAGCCTTCGCAGCGTCGGTCAAAGCCGTGAAAGCCACCGCGTCGGTGACCGCCAGGTCGGCCATCATCTTGCGGTCGACTTCGATCCCCGCTGCGTTCAGTCCAGCGATGAAGCGGCTGTAGCTGATGTCGTTGAGGCGGCATGCGGCATTGATGCGCTGGATCCACAGACGACGGAACTCGCCCTTCTTGGCGCGACGGTCGCGGAAGGCGTACTGGCCGCTTTTCATGACCTGTTCGTTCGCCGCTCGCACCGAGCGACTCTTGTTGCCGTAGTAGCCCTTGGCTCGCTCGAGCACCTGCTTGCGGTGCTTCT
>JBDTWJ010000217.1:0-4845 GCA_040006755.1 Ilumatobacteraceae bacterium
ACGAGCGACCGAACGAGCGACCGCGCGGTTGTCATGTCGACGTCCGTCACCAGCCGAAGCCAACCAGCCGACAGCCCGGGCGAGAGCACCGGGACCGGCACGATGATGAGCGGCTTACGGAGCAGCTTGGCGACGGTTTCCATCATGTGCTGGTAAGTGCTCGACTCGGGGGCACCGATGTCGTAGTGATCGGCTGGCACAGCATTTCGATCGGAGGAAAGGCCAAGTACTCGACCACATCGTTGATGGCAATGGGCTGACTTGCAGTCTTGACCCACCGTGGCCACGTCTATCGGTCGCCCTGGGTTTCGATGCGTGCAACCAACGGAGTCAGTTCGGCGAGCGCGCTCTGATCGATCAGCACTGTCCACAAGGCATCGACGCCCGTGGGCACGACGGCGACCGAGCAGTTCCGGGAGGAGAACCTCGACACGGGGAATCACCCTCCGTATTCAAGAGTCTCGTGGAGTGCGAGGGATTGAGCCCCTGTCCCCTCCATGCCATGGCAGGGCCGAACTCGAGGAGTTTGGTTACCCACTTGGAGCCGCGTCGCGAATAGTGCCAGCGATTCGTGTTTGGTCGTTATCCGCCGAGAACTCGTGGCGCAATCATGGTTATCCGACAAGAGCCGCGCAGCGACCGGGCGTGATCAGTGGACAGTGCGATCGCCTCGTCGTAAGCGTTCCACCGGCCGCGGAGCGAAGTCTTTGCTACCGCGCTTCTCGGGACCTAACGGTTGCGCCCTTGAATCAGAAAGGGGCCCGCCATGGACAGTTCGGCCGGGTCGACCCACAGACCAGCCAACGGTTGCACCCCAGGAGACCGCATGTGGCGCCATCGCACCTGCACCAGACTGCGGTTTGAAGCCGCAATAGATGGTGTAACTACGTTTCGTCGCGTTCGGGTCGACCATGGCATGGAACGGGTCAGCGGTTCAATTACCCTGTTCAGGCGGCGGCGCCCTGTGATCGGAAGCCGTTCCAAGTCGTCGTGGAATCTACTTCGACGACTATCGAAGCGACAGCGCCACTGGAGCGGGACAGCGATGCAATGCCGTGCGCGATGATCCCAGACTTGCCGGATGGACGTGCTGAGTCGCTGTGGTCGATCGTGACGCATGCGCGGCCGGGGAGACGTGCATCGACGGCAGCGAGCACCGGCGCGGGCACGCCGACAGCCGAGTTCATGGCTTGCCAGTCACCTGGCAGGACGATGGGCCCGGCGTCGGTGTCGAGCCCCAGCGAGCAGTTGCCGTTGATGTCGAGCGGCGATCCATCAGGGTCGTGTTGAGTTGTCAATCGTCGGCTACTCGGCTGGGCCGAGCCTCGTTCGGCTTCCGAGTTGTGTCGAAATCGGTCCGTCCGATGCGTCATGACACCGTGGGCGGTCCACACGAGTTCCTCTTCGTGGCGCACAGCGATCAGTACCCGGTGGTGCAGTCGCCACGCTTTCGGGGTCGAGGCAGCATCGGCCACATAGCCCAGAAGTTGTTCGGGATAACGGACCGCAATCAGCGCAAGCGCGCTACCCGCGAGGGCAAATGCAGGAAGTTCGCGCATTCCTTCCGGGGCGCGACTGACGTCGATGACAACGGCGCGTCCAGCACGCAGCCTCCACGACCCGTCCTTGCGTGACAGCACAGATGCGCTGGAATCGCGGCGCAAGGCAGCGACCTTTGCGGCGCGTCGGGAGGTGGTCGTCCAGTAGTAGCCGCCGAAGTCGACCCCCGCTTGCAACGTGACCACGGGACCTGAGGTCCCGCGTACGGCGAACGCCTGGAACTCGCTCATCAAGAACGCAACTGCTTGATGACGATCGTTGCAGTGTCCAGCCCGAGTCGATGGTACAGGTTGATGGCAAATCGTTTTCCGGTTCGCTGCATTGACGCCTTCATCACCCGCTCGACGGCTCCGGCAGACAGTCGGGGCAGCGGAAGCTCGACCGTCAGGGCGATGTCGACCTTGAGTTCGGTTTCCTCACCACGTTGCGTCAACTCGTAGGTGCCGTCTGCCCCGGCGCGTTCCCTGTCGCCACGAGTCGTCTCGTGGTTGAAGCGGATGAGGCGCGGCTCGATAAACTCCATCCGCTCGGTGAATGTGGGGGCGACGCTGACGCCGAGTGCCTCGACGCCCATCAACTGCCATCGCCACAGATCCCCTTCGACGACGATCGAACGAACGAGGGGAGTGAGCGCGGTCAGAGAGGCGGGATCGCAGATCTGTGCCCAGATGCGATCAGCGGTGACCGGAACCGTGGACGCGGAGATGTTCCGGGCGCTGAAGGTTGCCATGGAGGAAGGCCTACCCGAATATCTCAGGCGTAACCCATCGAAACACGAGCGGAAGAGCGACGAATGTCTACACCGCCCACTCACGGTGACGGCGTAGTGAGCCATGTTGGCCGAGTCCTCACCCTTGGGTGCCCTTTCGAAGCGCTCACCTGGCGCGCAATGGTGAAGCCGATGCTCCCCGAGTCGGATGGCGTGATCGATGTTGACGCGCAAGGTGTGCGCATCAGCGACGAGGCGGAGGAACGCCTTCGCTCGCTTTCGGCGGGAGAATTAGTCTGTGATGACCGTCGACGTCACTCTTCCAGCGAACGCATTGATGACTGCCATGGGCGACATTCCCGCTAGGGATGCGCTTGCTGCCGACAGGCGTCGAAGAAGTGCCGGAACGCGCCGACGTGCTGGTCTTTGGCACCAAGCTCCGCCATTTGCTCGCGGAACTGGGCAACATGCGCGAACTGCAGCTCATCCAGACCCTTATTGCTGCAGTCGAGTGGCTGTTTTCCCTCGTCCCTACCGGTGTCCTGGTGTGCAATGCATCAGGGGTATACGATGCTCCGGTCGCCGAGTGGGTGATCGCCGCCGTGTTGATCATGGAACGATGTGTGTTGAGGTACCCAGAGGCCCAATGGCGGGGAAGATGGTTGACGAGCGGTGACGCGCTGCCACCGATCCAGATGAGATCGACTCGGATGACTCTGGGGCGAGCGCGTTATCATCGCCACGGCTCCATAGGCCGTGCGGTGGAGGCTCGCCTTGCAGCGTTCGGCGCCGTCGTGACGGCAGGAAGCGTCGGCCTAGTCGTCGGGCTGTCCTCGGCATGGCCATCGCAGCCGTTCGACGCTGACAAGGTGGCCGCCGGATCCCTTCGCGCCGGTGAGTGCGGGAGTTGCGAGAACCGAAGCGACCATCCGCCGGGCGCGAGTCCTGGTGCTGGACCGCGAGGTTGCGGCAGGCATCGCGCGATGCCTGAACATGCGTCGAGTGCGGCTGTCGGGATGGATCACAAGGCTGGCGGCCGCGGTGTCGTCGCCGGGGATGGCAGGATGCTCGATCCCCCACCGCAACGCTCTTTGGATCCAGCAACGGGTCCGCCGAAGTCAGGCGGTGGCGAGGATCGGCATCGTTGGCTGCAAGCTCCCGCCCGATGGCTCCAGCGTCACACCCAACGAGAAGTCGGACGGGTCAGTGTTGCCGAAACGGACCGAGACCGCACCGCTTCTGTCGGGTCGAAAGACCCCGACCGAGGTGGCGCCGGAATCGTCGATCAGCCACAACTGATAGGTCTCGTCCACGTCTGGTGCGACGACCGCTGCGCCGGAGATGACAAGGGCGGCCTCAGTTGGCGAATATGCCGCAACGAGCGAATCACCGAGAGATCCGGAAAACGGTCGAGTCGAGGCGTCGTCGGCGTCCAACACTGCGGCAACCGAGTCAGTCGATCGCGAGTCGTTGTTCGAAGCGACAACGACAGCACCGGCGACGAAAAGCAGCACCGCCGCGGCAGCAGCCAATGGCGCGAATCGTCGGCTCCGCGCTCGATCGATCGACACCACGTTTGGCGCGGCAGGCGCAACGTCCTGGTGAACGCCGGTGATGGCGCCGAGCACCGAGGCCCGCAAAGTCGTCCGCGGCACCTCTCGAGCCGACGCCTGGAGCGCGGCTGCGGCAGATAGCGCCGCCTCGAGTTCGGCGGCCACCTCGGAGTCGGAAGTCGCAGCATCGAGTTCGGCCGCCTCGTTGTCGGTGAGTTCGCCGAGCGCGGCCATAGC
Source organism: Ilumatobacteraceae bacterium (assembly GCA_040006755.1). GTDB lineage: Bacteria > Actinomycetota > Acidimicrobiia > Acidimicrobiales > Ilumatobacteraceae > JAENVT01. The sequence continues at coordinate 4,060 of JBDTWJ010000217.1, forward strand.
GATCAGATCGTCAATGCGTGGATTCACGAGTCACCTCCAAGTGTGATGCTGAGACGTCGCAGGCCGCCCCGCACCCGTCCCTTGACGGTGCCGAGCGAGAGGCCGAGCTGCTCGGCGATCGCCGAGTGGCTGAGCCCCTGGATGAATGCCAGTTCGATGATCTGACGCTGATCTGATGGGAGCTCGCCCAACGCCCTGGTCACCCACTCGGCTTGGATCGAGGAGACCACGGTGTCGTCGGTGAGCGACTCTTCGTCCTGACGGCGCCGGCCGAGGTGCTCGATTCGCTTGCGTTGAGACTGCTCTCTGCGCACGCGGTCGACGGCCCGCCGACGAGCAATCGTGTACGCCCACGTCGACACACTTCCCTTAGTGTCATCGAACCTGGCCGCCGACGTCCACAGTTCGACGAAAACCTCTTGGGTCACTTCCTCTGACATCGCCTGGTCGCGCAGTACCCGCTTCACGGTTCCGAAGACCATGGGGGCGATCACGTCGTACAGATCGGCGAACGCGGCCTGATCTCCACGTTGGACTCGTTGGACGAGCGTGGGTAGATCGGCGGTGGACTCGGCGATGTCATCATGCTGCCACGGATGCCACGTATCGAACGGAACTGCCAGAGTCGCCATCATTCGTCCGCAACTCCCGAGGCTCCCGCTCCCATGGTGCTCGCGACGATCATGACCGTCATTCGCAACCTGGACGCAATTGGATCAATGAGACTCGTCGTTCTCAGCTTGCCTCAAGATTCATGTGCGCACGCGGAAAGGGCGAGGAGGCCGA
>JBDTWJ010000218.1:0-4816 GCA_040006755.1 Ilumatobacteraceae bacterium
GGCGTGATGGTGAACAGCGCACGCAGGAAGTTCTCGGGTGCCGTGTTCTCGTCGAGCCGGCGAGCGAGGTAGGCGATGCTCGCATCGATCTGATCATGCTGCACGACGGGTGCGTACAGCAGCAGAGACCCGGCAGTTTTGCGCACGGCGCGGCTCTGCGCCGGCGCCATGCCCTCCAGCATCTCCAGTTCGATACGCGATCGTTGATCGACCGGCAGACCGCCGCGCAACACCAACGCCCACGCAACGTCGAACAGGTTGTGGCTGGCGACGCCGACCCGTACTGCGCCGTTCCATTCAGGGCGAAGCGCGGATTCGAGCATCAGCTTGTAGCTCGCATCGACATCGGCCTTCGTTGGGTATGGCGCAGCAATCCAGTCGTGCAGCTCGGCCTCGACCGACTCCATCGCCAGGTTGGCACCTTTGACGATTCGGATCTTGATGCCTGCACGCCCATCGTCCCGACGAGCCGCCGCCCACTCGCCGAGGTGCTCCAGAACCCCGTGGCTGTCGGGCAGGTACGCCTGCAGGACGATCCCGGCTTCGAGATGCTCGAACTCCGGCTCGTCGAGCACCTGCGTGAACGCGGCGACCGTGAGGTGGAGGTCGCGGTACTCCTCCATGTCGAGGTTGACGAACGCCGGCGGCGCCTTTGTCTGCGCGGCGCGGTAGATCTCGCGGAGCTGTTCGCTGATCCGTTCGACGCTGCGATCAAAGTCGAGCACATCGAGGTTGGCAACCAGCGCCGAAGCTTTGATCGAAACCGCATCGACATCGGGCCGGCGCAGCTTCTCGAGCACCTGGTCGACTCGGCGGGCGGCTTCGTCGTCACCGAGAATCGATTCACCGAGGGGATTGACCAGCAACCCGATGCCTTCGCTGCGGCGCAGGGCGGCGTGGACACCGAACTGCGGATCCTCCGCCGGCAGCACCACGCCTTCGGTCTCCCCCAGGATGCGGCGTCGTACGAGCGGCATCACGACCTGTGGGATGAGCGGGGCGACCTTGGCCCCCACCGCGAGGAGCACGCGGTCTACCGGGCTCAGGGACGGTGGAAGTCCGTGTTCGCTGACCACATCGGCAAATCTGCGCGCAGCACGACGGTTCGACTGAATACGCAAGATCTCGTCGGTCAGGCGCTGGACCAGTTCGCGTCCAGCGGGGTCCGCGACGAGTCGACCGAGTCGGCGTAGTTGGCGGTGCTCGCGACGCGTCGACTCGGCAAGCGCCTCACGCAACAGCGTGTCGGCCAGAGTGATCGCGTCATCGACAGCCACCGAGTCATCATGTACCCGAATCGCACGAGATCACTTCATCGACTGTGGGATTCACTGTTGTCACGACGGTTCCGAGCGAGCTCACCGTGCAATCTCGCCGCATCGTTGGGTGCGTAGCAGGGCGCTTACCGGAGGCAGGTGTGCGGCGGTAGCGTCGTCGGATGCGTTTCTGCAAGCTTCTCGTTCCCGTGGTCGCGTTGGGTGTGCTCGCTGCCTGCGGCGACAACGCCAATTCCGACAGCGCCAAGCCTTCCGGCACTGCCGCCGATGCCATCCCAAAGCCCGCGGTGAAGCTCCCAACCGAGACCCCCACCGACCTGGTGATCACCGATATCACAAAAGGCACCGGCACTGCCGCCGCCAGTGGCGACACGGTGATCGTGCACTACGTCGGCGTGCGTTCAGTCGACGGAGCGGAGTTCGACAACAACTTCGACACCGGCGAACCGTTCTCCGTCACGATCGGAGTAGCACAGGTGATCAAGGGATGGGACGAGGGACTCGTCGGCATGAAGCTGGGTGGTCGTCGTCAGCTCGACATCCCCGCCGAGATGGCCTACGGCGACCACCCCCCGTCCACCGATGTCATCCAACCCGGCGATGCTCTGTCGTTCGTGATCGACCTGGTCGGAATCATCCCCAAGACGGATCCCGCCAAGACACCCGACATCTCCATTCCGGCGACGCCCAACCAGGCGGACCAGACGTTCACTGACTTGATCGTCGGTGATGGCCCTGGAATCGAGGCCGGCCAGACCATCGCGATTCAGCTGCTCGCCTTCAGCGCCGCCGACGGCAAGCTGCTCGATTCATCGTGGGACACCGGCGCGCCGCTCACCTTCGCACCGGGTGGCGGACAGTCCCTGCCCTTCCTCGAAGAGGCCGTTGCCGGGATGAAGGTCGGCGGTCGCCGACAGGTCGACATTCCGTTTGCCGAGGCATTCGGGCAGGACGGCAACCCCGATCTGGGTCTGCCGGCTTCGACCGACCTCATCATGGTAATCGACCTGATCGCGGCATACTGAGGCGAGCCAGCGTCGTGGCGGGGCGAAGCGAGATCTTTCGTCATGGACAGACTGCCGTCGGTGGCGATTTCCTCGAACCATTGCGCGTGTGATTCCGCACCGGGTTCGATCGCTGTGAGCCACGGCCTCAACGGGCGAGCGCGGCCGTCACTGCATCGGCGGCGTCGGCGACGACTTTGCCGAAGCGTTGGCGTGGTTGACGGCTCAACCGCTCGACCGGCCCGCTGATGCTGACAGCGGCGATGACCGCGCCCCGGCGATCGCGGACCGCCGCGCTGACCGATGCGACACCCGGCTCGCGCTCCTCGACGCTCTCGGCGATTTCGTCGCCCTGCAACACCTTGCCAGCCGAGCCGCGGTCGAGAGGCAGCAACGCACCCTGCGGTACGATCCAGCGCAGCCCGTGGGTCGACTCGAGCGAGACCACGCACCGACGCCCATCACCGTCTGCGACGTAGAGCTGCACGCTCTCACCGGTTGCGTCGCGTAAGCCCGTGAGGACGGGCCGAGTCACCTCGGCCAACGGAAACTCATCCTCAGCGGCTTGACCGAGCCGGATCAGCTCGAATCCGAGGCAGAACCGGCCCTGAGGATCGCGCCGTACCAACCCGTGCTGCTCCAGAGCACTGGCGAGGCGGTGCGCCGTCGCCCGGGGCAGATCCGTCTCGGCCTGCAGACTCGCCAGATCAAGCGGCGCCCGAGCCAGGGCACGAAGAATCAGAACCCCTTTGTCAATGACCCCGACGCCGCTTACACTGTCCACAACGAGAATCATATCTCAGAAAGTGAGATGACATGTCTGACTCAGAGTCGTCACCTCGTACTCTCGCCCAGAAGATCTGGGATCGCCACGTGGTGCACGAGGCAATCGACGAGCCCGACCTGCTGTACATCGACCTGCATCTCGTGCACGAGGTCACCAGTCCACAGGCCTTCGACGGACTACGGCTCTCGGGCCGCCAGGTTCGCCGGCCCGATCTCACGGTCGCCACGGAAGACCACAACGTGCCGACGGCCAACATCGATCAGCCCATCGCCGATCCGATCTCGGCTCGCCAAGTCGAGGTGCTGCGCGAGAACACGAAGGAATTCGGCATCGTCAACTACCCCATGGGCGATCCCGGTCAGGGCATTGTCCACATCATCGCTCCCGAGCAGGGGCGCACCCTTCCCGGCATGACCGTGGTCTGCGGAGACAGTCACACCGCGACGCACGGAGCATTCGGCTCGCTGGCGTTCGGCATAGGCACCAGTGAGGTCGAGCACGTGCTGGCCACGCAAACGCTCCCCCAGCAACGGCCGAAGTGGATGAGTGTCACGGTCCAGGGTCAGATTCCAGCCGACGTCACCGCGAAGGACGTCATCCTCGCCATCATCGGCCACATCGGTACGGGCGGCGGAATCGGGCACGTCATCGAGTACCGCGGCTCCGCGATTCGGTCGCTGACGATGGAAGGCCGCATGACGGTGTGCAACATGTCGATCGAGGCAGGGGCCAAGGCCGGCTTGATCGCACCAGACGACACCACGTTCGAATATCTCAAGGGGCGCGCAAACGCCCCTCGCGCCGAGTCGTGGGACGCGGCGGTCGCCGATTGGCGAACCTTGGTCACCGATGATGGCGCCCTGTTCGACAAAGCAGTAGTCATCGACGCTGCAACCCTCCGACCGCACATCACATGGGGCACTAATCCAGCGCAGGTCACGACCATCGACGGCAGCGTCCCCTCTCCCAATGATTTTGCAGATGCAACAACACGCGAAACCGTCACGCGTTCGCTCGAGTACATGGGGATCGAGGCCGGCACGCGCATGCGCGACATCGCGGTCGACACCGTGTTCATCGGCAGCTGCACCAACGGCCGCATCGAGGATCTCCGCGCTGTTGCGGCCGTCTTGAAGGGACGGTCGGTCACGGCCAAGCGGGTGATGATCGTCCCCGGCAGCCACGCAGTGAAATCGCAAGCCGAGGCTGAAGGCTTGCACGACGTGTTCCTCGCGGCCGGCGCCGATTGGCGCGAACCCGGCTGCAGCATGTGTCTGGCGATGAACCCCGACAAACTGGCGCAGGGCGAGCGATCCGCCAGCACCAGCAACCGCAACTTCGAAGGTCGCCAGGGCCGTGGCGGTCGCACCCATCTGGTGTCGCCCGCGGTCGCTGCGGCGACGGCCGTGGCCGGCCATTTCGCCACACCCGCAGATATCGGGGCACCGTTATGAAGTCCGTGCATGTCATCTCCGGTCGCGGGGTGCCGCTGCGCCGCAGCGATGTCGACACCGACCAGATCATTCCCGCCGAGTGGCTGAAGCGCGTCGAGCGCTCCGGATTTGAGAAGGGGCTGTTCTCGACATGGCGCGACGATCGCAACTTCGTGCTCAACGACGAGCAATACGCGGGCGCATCGATCCTCGTTGCCGGGCCGAGCTTCGGAGTCGGCTCGTCGCGAGAGCACGCCGTCTGGGCCATTCAGCAGGGCGGGTTCGATGCCGTCATCGCGCCGAGCTTCAGCGACA
>JBDTWJ010000219.1:0-4812 GCA_040006755.1 Ilumatobacteraceae bacterium
TCATCGAGGGGCTTGAGATTCATGGGTGCGGGCCTCCGTTGGCATGGGCACTCGGCGGGTTGGGTAGAACAACTTTGAAGATTACGTACTGCGTTAGCACTCGGCTACCGCGAGTGCCAATCCTAGGCGGTGGCCATCACCGTTAGCAACCGGGAGGCGAGAGTGCTAACAGGGACGCTATGCGCGATACTCGTGACGTGAAGGCCACGGGCCTGCAGGGCGATGCAGATCTCGAGATCATCGAGATCCTCGACGACGACGTCGGCGCGTTCGGCGATCGCCCTCACAACGTCACGATCCACGACACCGGCGGTCCCCGCTGGGTCGGGCCGGTCGCGGCCGCTGCGCTGGTCGCCCTGTTGGGGTACGGCATCGCGACCTCGGCGTCGAGCGGGGCACCGAAGGTGACCCCCTCGCCGAGCACCACCGCTCACGCCCCTGCGAGCACCCTGCCGAACCCAACGACGACGACCGAGCCGCCACCACCGGTCCCGTACTACGCGGCCGACCCTCCACGAGCGTTCAGCATCCAGTACGCAGATCTTCAGCCGTTGAGTTCAAATTACTACGGGCCGGGCAAGTACAAGTTGTGGGCCACCGCCGGCGCAACCGCGACGTCGGGCTCCTGGTTCTCGATCGAAACCGTGATCGGAGGCTCGAGTTCGATCTACGCCACCAACGCGTACCGAGTGCAGTCCGGCGAGCAATCGATCGCGATCTCCCACATGCCAACGGGGCAGTCCGTCGCCCAGTTCTCAGTGCAGACACCGGTGGCGGTCACACTGACGTCGTTCGGTTGGAGCGATGAGGATCTTGTCGGACTTGCGCAGTCGTTCACCGCGGAGGGAAACGACGTCACGCTCGCCGACCCCTCGGCGTTCCCCGACTACCAATTGATCAGCTCGGTGACGCCCTGGCTCGCCGTGCAGGGAATGCCCATCGAACAGATCTATTACGCATCCAAAGACGACGTCAACGGGGGTTTCGCGCTGGGCGTCTCGCCGCGGCAGGACGCCGATCAGGGCGGCGCCACGCTCGATCGCCAGATCGCCCTTCGCTTCCTTCTCGATCGCGCTACGCCGTTCGACGTCGACGGCCATGTGGCGGTGGCTGGCACCGTGATCGGCATCAGGGATTACGCGCTGGCCAGTTGGATCGCTGGTGATCACATCGTCACCATCTCGGGATACATGTCCGTTCCCGAACTGATCGCGCTCGCCCGCACGGTGCACACGGTCACCAAGGACCAGTGGGATGGCATGCAGTTCCAGGCCGCGAGACACGCCTCCGACAACAACTTCGGCGATTTCGAACAGTCGCCTATGGCTTCGGTTGCGTTCGGCACAGACACCGAGGCGAACCCGTGGACGATCGACGTCTCGATCTACACGCTCCCGAACCAGCAACAGGTGACCTGGCAATGGAACGGAAACGGGTTCGGGTCGACGGCCGAGGCAGCAGCACAGATCAACACGGTGGTCGAGGGACAGCGCACCTACGTGCTTGCCGACCTCCCACGTGCTGTCGCACCTACGGGGCACTTGCAGATCACACGCGCCGGTCTCGACCCTGTGATGGTTCCGTTCAACGACATCAGCGCTGAGTACGACCGAACGTTCGCGGCATACGCCTTCAGCGAAGCCACACAGTTCACCGCACAGATCCTCGGTGCCGATGGGGCCGTTCTGGCCTCGTGGCCCTCGTGAAGACGGAAGCACCACCCGAGATCATCGAGATCATCGACGACGACGTCGATCCCTTCGGTGACCGTCCTGCCAACACGTTGGCATCCTGGCCGCCGTGAAGATCGAGCCATCGCCCGACATCGTCGAGATGATCGACGACGATGACTTCACTGATCGCTCCACCGATCTCACCGTCACCGATACCCGCGGGCGCTGGCGTTGGGCCGGTCCAGCCGTCGTCGCCGCGGTGATCGCTGTCATCGGGTATGGGGTGGTGAGCTCGGCCATCGAGTCCGATCCGACGAACAAATCTTCGACGCCGGGTCTCATCGATCCGCAGTACTACGTCGCCGAGCCGCCGCCCGGATTCACGTTGTACCTGGCCGAGGATCGCGATCAGACCGGTGCAGCGCAGGACCACTTCATCGACAGCGGCCCAGCCCAGCTGTGGGCGACCAAGGAGGCGACCGCAACGCGGGGATCATGGTTCGTCGTCTCACAGGGTCGCCACCACGCAACGGGCCGCAACGCCTACCGCACGCTCGTCGACGGAGTCGAAGTAGTGATCGAACGCGATCCGTCGTCTCGTCAATCACGAGTGTCGTTCACCAAGAACGGCACCGCCGTCGAGATCACCGCCTTCGGCTGGCTCGATCGGCAGCTGGTCAGGCTCGTCAGGTCGGTCAGCATCGATGACTCGGTGATCAACTTCAGCAACGACTTCTTCACGACCGATCACCGGCGCCTCCTCGATGTAGATCCGGCTGTGGCGCTGCTCGGCCTGCCCGTCGCCCGGGTTGAGTACGCGACCGATGCGGTTGCGCCGTTGGCCGATCGCTTCACCATCACCGTCTCCGGCGACAACGTCGTCAACCGACCGACAGTCACCGAGTTCGCGTTGGCGCACGCCACTGAGTTCAGGGTAGGAGGTCATCCGGCAGTGGTCGGCGACTCCGTTGCCGACCCGGCGATGTCGATCGTCCAGTGGCGCGACGGCGACAAGCTGATCACCGTCAGCGGCAACATCGATCCCGAACGGTTGCAGGCCATCGCCGCGACCGTCCACCGCAGTTCCGACGACGCGGTACGCAAGCAGCTCGTGGCCCTCTCGAGCGCCAACACGTCGATGCCTTCGGCATCCCAACCGATTGCAACCGGACAGCTCCCCGACGGCTCGGGATGGGCGGTTCGAGTCTCTCCGCCACATCGTGACGACACCGGGTGGCGATATCTGTGGTGGTTCACCCAGCCGGACGATTCGAATCGCCCCACTCGAATTCGACCGAGCCTGCCAAGCGGGGGGCCGACCATCGAGACCTTTGTCGAAGAGGGTCGTACGTATGTGGTCGCAAAGGTTCCCCGCTCGATGTCAGGCGCAGAACTGCATGTCAATCGAACCGGTCTACCCGCCATCGTCACGCCATTTCTCGATGTTGATCCAGACCTGCCCGACGAGTTTGCCGCGGCCGTGTTCGTAGAGCCCGTCTCGTTCGCTGTTCAGATTCTCGACCACAATCGCACACAGGTCGCGTTCTGGCCCGACTTCTGAAAGACCTCAGTCGCCGCTCGTCACCAGGAGCTCGACGCCCGCAAAGGCAGCGAGTTCGACGACGACGTGCAGAGGCAGCCCGATCACATTGCTGACACTGCCATCGATGCTCGACACCAACGCGGCGCCGGCACCCTGGATGGCATATGCACCCGCCTTGCCCATCGGCTCACCCGTCGACACGTACCAATCAATGGTCGAGCCCTCGAGCTCGACGAATGTCACGGCAGTGCTGCAGACGTCGGCGAACTCCTGATCCCCCATTCGAACGGCGACCCCTGTGTGCACATGATGAGTGCGTCCCGACAACCGTCGCAGCATCGCCGTCGCGTCGAGATCATCGAGCGGCTTGCCGAGGATCACGGAGCCGAGATCGACCGTCGTGTCGGCTGCTATGACCAACTCCTCCGGAGCAACGTCGATCGCCGCGGCCTTTGCCAATGCCAGCCGACGCACGTACTCGACCGGCTCCTCGCGTTCACGAGGCGACTCGTCGATGTCGGGCGTGCGCACCTCGAAGCGCACGCCTATCTGTGTCAACAGCTCCTGCCGTCGTGGCGATGCCGAAGCAAGAACGACGGTCGTCATCCGCCGCTGAGCGCCATCACATGCGAGTCATCCGGCACCGTGACGTCGTCGAGATGATCGAGGTAGCCACCGGGCAGCGCCACGCGGATGGGACCGTTGGTGTGACCACGACGGATGCGCTCGCCACCGGGTACCAGATACACATCGGGGTCGAGTGCGGCGATGAGGTCGTGCAACTCAACCAATGACGAGATGTTCGCGAACCGCCGACGGGTTTCCCCACCCACCGGATATCCAGTGAGGTACCAGGAGGTGTGCTTGCGGAAATCTCGCATCGCCAGGTTCTCGCCGAGGTGATCGCTGAGCAGATGGGCATGGCGGGCCATCACCACGCAGGCATCGGCGAGCGACGGCGATGGCGGCACCGGCCGGCCGCTGAGGGCCTCGACGAGATCGCGGAAGAGCCATGGCCGACCCAGGCAGCCGCGCCCGACGACGACGCCGTCGCAACCGGTCTCGCGCATCATCGCAACGGCGTCGGCAGCCTCCCAGATGTCGCCGTTACCGAGCACCGGGATCTCGGGTACGGCCGCCTTCAACTCGCCGATCGCATTCCAATCGGCAGTGCCCGCATAGTGCTGTTCGGCCGTGCGGGCGTGCAGGGCGATGGCCACAACGCCCTCGTCGACCGCGATGCGCCCAGTTTCGATGTAGGTCAGCAGCGAATCGAAGAGCCCTTTGCGAAACTTGATCGTCACCGGCACGCCGTGAGGAGTTGCCGCTGCCACGGCGTGCCGCAGGATGGCCCGGAGCAGGTTCGGCTTTGCGGGCACTGCCGCCCCGCCGCCCTTGCGCGTGACCTTCGCTGCCGGGCAGCCGAAGTTGAGGTCGATGTGATCGACGCGGTCCGCGTCACAGAGCTTGCGAATCGCCTCCCCAAGCGTCACCGGATCGCTGCCGTAGATCTGCAGGCTGCGCGGCTGCTCGTCGGCACCGAACGTCATCATCCGCTCGGTCTTCGAATTGCCGTGCACGACCGCGGTGGCCATC
>JBDTWJ010000220.1:0-4796 GCA_040006755.1 Ilumatobacteraceae bacterium
ACCCCGGAACGCCGAAACGAATGAGAGCAGCGCTGCTCAGCGAGCAGTGCGCGCGTCGTGGTCACGAGGTGACATGGTGGACCTCTTCGTTCGATCACTACCGCAAAGCCACACGGCCAGTAGGACGTCACCGCATCGAGGGGACGGGATGGCAATATGACATCGAGGTCTTGCCGGCCCTGGGCTATACGAAGCACATCTCCATCAAACGCTTGCGAGATCACCGGTACACAGCCAAGGCGTTGCGAAACCTCGGAGCGACCCAACCGAGACCTGACGTGATCTGTGCCGGTCTGCCCACGCTCGACTTGGCCGTCGCATCGAGCGATCTGGGCATCCACTTCGGTGTCCCCCTGGTGACAGATGTACAAGATCTCTGGCCAGACATCTACCACCGAGAGGCTCCTCGTGTTCTGCGGCCCCTCGTGCGGCTCGCGCTCATGCCGCTGGAACGTCAGGCCGACAAAGCCTGCGCCCGTGCGGCCGCGTTGGTCGGTGTCTGCCCCGACTTCCTCGAGTGGGGACTTCGCCGCGCCAGACGGCCGAGGCAGGCGCGCGACAACGTCTTTGCGCTTGCCACGGACCCAATCGTGCTGTCCGAGACCGACGCCGACGCCGCAAGGAAACATTGGCACGCCTTTGGTGTTCACGACACAGACACGGTCGTCACATTCGTCGGGAGCTTCACGAAGCAGTTCTCCTTTGATGCTGTGGCCGATGTCATCGAGGCGTGGAGCGCGAGCCGACCAAGCGTCACTTTCGTGCTGTGCGGGGAGGGCCCGCTCCGTCAGCCGATGATCGATCGATTGTCTTCACGGGCCAACGTGGTGTTTCCTGGCTGGACCAACGCCCGTGAGGCAGCGTGGTTGATGCGCATGTCCAAAGTCGGACTTGCCCCTTATCGTCCGAGCGCCGACTTCGAGGCGAACTACGGCAACAAGGTGATCGAATACCTCGGCATGGGGCTACCCATCGTGACTGCGTTGCAAAAGGGACCTACTGCGGATCTTCTCGTCGATCAATCGGTTGGCCATTCCTACAGGTTCGACTCGGACGATTCTCTCGCCGCAGCGTTGAGCGAGTTCGTCGACAATCCAATTGCACAAGCACAATTCTCGCAGAATGCGCGAGCGACCTTTGATCTGAAGTTCACCGCAGACAACGTGTACGGCCAATACGCAGACCTACTGGCCATGATCGCTAGCGAGTGACGATCTCGTCTGATCCGGGAGGTGGTGCCGGAGCGAGTTCGTCGGCGCGCTTCGCGATTTCGCAGAGGTCGGCCGCGGCGTGCCGCTTCCGGAGCATCGACGCGCAGGCCTGCAGCGCTTTCTCTCGATTGACCGCATTCACCGCCGTCAACCACAGGAGCCGAAGGTCGGATGCAAAGGTGTGGTTGGAGACGTAGAACAGCCCCAAGCGGCTCTTCGCCGGGCGGATCAGTTGGTGGTAGGCGACGTGTGCATCGGGCTTGTCGGCGAGAATTTCTCCTTCATCGGCAAACACAATGGACGCGTAGTCGGTGATGCCCGGGCGCATGTCGAGCAAATGCTTCTCGTCGTTTGTGTACATGGCGACCTCGCGCGGCACGTTTGGCCGTGGACCGACCAGGCTCATCTCGCCTTTCAGGACGTTCCACATCTGTGGCACCTCGTCGAGTTTCGTCTTGCGTACGAATCGGCCGATCGACGTGATGCGTGAATCTTTTGCGCTGGTCGAGTCAAGGCCGGTCTTGTCGGCGTTGACGACCATCGATCGAAACTTGACCATCCGGAACGGCTTCATGTCGCGTCCCACTCGATCGGCGATGTAGAAGGGCGATCGTCGATCCTGGAGCCAGATCAGCACGCTCACCACAATGAGCACGGGCGACAAGAGCAGCATGACGCCTGCGGCAACTACTGCGTCGACGATTCGCTTCATACGTCCATTGTCTCCTTCCTTGGCTTGGCATCGCATGCCGTCAGGGCCGCCTGAACTACGTCGTCAACCGTCGGATAGTAGCTGGCCTCCAACGGGCGACTCGTTGGTGCAGGCGACGCCGCAAGGTTGAGACGTATCGGCACTGCAGAAAGCGTCGTCAAACCGAGTTCGGTTACGCATTGGCAGATGACCTCCGCAGCGACGCCGCAGCTGCTCCAGTCCCCTTCCGCAACGACCAGACGCCGTGTCTTCGCCACGCTCGCCATCACGACGTCCAGCCGGAGCGGGTTCAACACGCGGAGGTCGACGACTTCGGCAGCAATCCCTTCTTGGTGAAGCAACTCGGCAGCCTCGGTCATCAAACGCGAAGTCCACGAGAAACCGACAAGGGTGACATCGGAGCCATCCCGCAGCACCTGCGGTTCGATCTTGTCGAGATCGACTGGCTTCGGAGCGCCCAAGTCATCGTCGAGGTCGTACAGCCAGCGATCATCGATGTACACGACCGGGTCGTCGCTGAGCGCCGCCGCGATCAGCAGGTCTCGTGCGTCGGCTGCTGTGCCCGGCGTCACGACGCGAAGGCCCGGGACGTGGGCGAACCACGAGTACAGGCTCTGACTGTGCTGCGCACCCTGCTCGCCGCCGCGATTCACAATCAATCGAAAGACAACGGGAACCGGTGACTGCCCGCCAAACATCGAGTTCCACTTCGCTGCCTGGTTGACCATCTGGTCTACGGCGAGCAGGGCGAAGTCGACTCTCGGGTGGGTCACAATCGGGCGATATCCCGACAGGGCAGCGCCAATGGCCGCCCCTGTACATGCCAGTTCGCTGACGGGTGTGTCAATCACTCGGTCCTTGCCGAATTCATGTTCCAGGTCCCGCATGGTGTTACCCACGTACCAAGGGCTCCAGAGTCCTTGGCCGATCACGAGCACAGAGGGATCGGAAGCAAGAAGATATTGAAACCCCTCGCGAATAGCGTCTCCGTACAACATGCGCTATTGCCCGGCGGACGGCGCGTAGACGGTCTGAAGCAGATCGCTGACGTCGGGATAGTCACTGCTGCGTGCGAACTCGAGCGCTCGGGCGACATCACTGGACAGCGCTTCGCGGATTTCCGAGAGAGCTTCGGCGAGCCCACGATCGCCCAGCGACTCTTCGAGGCGAGCGATCGGATCTCGCTTCTTCCAGGAGGGCAAATTGTCGGTGCGCTCGACGCCGACATCCATGTCCTCACGATGACCAACGTGACCACGCCACCTGTACGTGACCGCCTCGATGAGGAACGGACGAGGTGACGTTCGCATGGTGTCTATGAGCTCGCGTCCAACGTTGGACACGGTGGTCACATCGTTGCCATCGATGACACGTGTCTCGATTGCATGTGCTTCCCCAAAGCGCGCGACCCGGTCGTTCGGTTGACGTAGGTCGATGTGGAGGTGGCTGGAGTAGAGGTTGTTCTCGACGACGAACAGCACGGGCAACGACATGGATGAAGCCAGGTTCAACGACTCGTGGAACACACCCTCTTCAGTAGCGCCATCGCCCAGGAACGACACCGCAATATCACCTCGACCGTCCAACTTTGCAGCAAGTGCGGCGCCGGTGGCGATCGGGATGGTTGCAGCGACGATCGGAACCGTGCCCATGAGGCCAACCTGCGGTGCTCGTAGGTGCATGCTGCCGCCGTACCCACGTGAACACCCGGTCACCTTGCCGAGTATCTCCGCAATCAATTCATCGAGGCTGCCGCCGAGCGCAAGGTAGTGACTGTGACTGCGGTGAGCGCCGAAACACCGATCGCTGGGTCGTATGTGCTCCGCAAGTCCTACGGCCACAGCTTCTTGGCCAATGCCCAAGTGACATGGGCAGCGCGCCTCGCCGCTTTCGACCATCCCGGCGATCGCCTCCTCTGCAAGGCGAATCGTGAGCATCGATCGAAACCATCTCAGCACCGTCTCGTCAGGAACTCCGTCACTGAGTACTGGCTCGCGGTGCATCAACGGGTCGACGAGCGATCCCAAGTTTTCGAGTGCAGCCGTCACTGGCCGTAGAAGTTTCTGATCTCACTGATCACGATCTCGACCTCGTCGTTCGTGAGCATCGAGTTCATTGGCAACAACATGCACCGCCGGAACAGTGCGTCGGTCAGCGGCAGTTGGGTATCGAGCTTGAGTTCTTCGAACTGATGAACTGGCGTGCCTGCCCACTGGATCAGAGTCGCGACACCTTGTTGCGTCAGAAACGCACGCAGATCGTCTCGCCGGTCCGATTCGATCTCATAGTTCTGGTAGACGTCGAAATGATCGGCATCGGCTTCGGGTGCCGGCGGCAGCACAAGGCCGGCGATGTCATGAAGGCCATCCTCGTACATTTGTGCGACCTCGCGGCGGCGCGCAATCTCCTCGTCCAGATGCCTAAGCCTTGTGAGAAGTACCGCAGCCTGAATATTGTCAAGACGGCTGTTCACTCCCCAAGCGACAACGCGTCCTTCATCGTTTCGACCGTGATCTCGCAGCAGACGCAACGTTGTCGCAACTTCACCAGAATTGGTCACTACCGCACCACCGTCGCCGAAGCACCCCAACGTCTTGGCGGGATAGAAGCTGTATGTGCCCGCCATACCGAACGAGCCGGCGGACCGACCGCGGTATCGACTGCCAACACCCTGTGCAGCGTCTTCGACAACTACGAGATCGTGCCGCTCGGCCAACTGCAGAATGCGGTCCATCTTGGCGGTTCGACCGTTCAGTTGGACCGGCATGATGCATCGCGTCCGTGGACCGATAGCAGCGGCGGCAGCATCTGCGTCGATGAGGTGATCACTGCCGCATTCGAGACATCCAGCTCAAAGAACATCTTGCTGCCAC
>JBDTWJ010000221.1:0-4618 GCA_040006755.1 Ilumatobacteraceae bacterium
GTCGGCCGGACGATGACCTCGGGATCGACGAGACCGGTTGGCCGCACGATCTGCTCGACGACTTGCTCGCTGTGCGAGATCTCGTATGGCGACGGAGTTGCCGACAAGAAGATGCACTGGTTGATACGGCCCAACACTTCTTCGAACTGCAGCGGTCGGTTGTCGCGGGCGCTCGGTAGCCGGAAGCCATGATCCACAAGGATGTCTTTGCGGGACCGATCGCCCATGAACTGCCCGTGGAGTTGGGGCACGGCGACGTGGCTCTCGTCGATGACCAGCAGGAAGTCTTTCGGGAAGTAGTCGAGCAAAGTGAACGGCGGCTCGCCCGGGCTGCGGCCATCGATGTGCATCGAGTAGTTCTCGATGCCGTTGCAGTAACCGACTTCTTGGATCATCTCGAGGTCGTATTGGGTTCGCATTCGCAGGCGTTGCGCTTCGAGGAGCTTGCCCTCCTGCTCGAACCACGCGAGTCGCTCCTGCAACTCAGCCTCGATCCCGATCACGGCCTTGCGCATCCGCTCGTCGCCCGCTACGTAGTGCGTGGCGGGGAACACTTGAGTACGCGGCACATCGCTGAGGGTCTCGCCGGTGAGCGGATCGATCATCGTCAAACGATCGACCGTGTCGCCGAACATCTCGATCCGTAGAACGGTCTCCTCGTACGACGGATGGACCTCGATGGTGTCGCCGCGTACCCGGAACTTGCCACGGCCGAGCGTCAGGTCGTTGCGGTCGAACTGAAGGTCGACGAGCCGACGCAGGATGCTGCGCATGTCGTAGTCGACGCCGACGCTGAGGTCGAGCAGTTGCCCTTTGTACTCCTCGGGATTGCCCATGCCGTAGATGCAACTGACGGACGCCACGACGATGGTGTCGCGACGCGTGAGCAGGCCAGCTGTTGCCGAGTGCCGCAACCGGTCGATCTCGTCGTTGATGGACGAATCCTTCTCGATGTAGGTGTCGCTCGAGGCGATGTATGCCTCTGGTTGGTAGTAGTCGTAGTAGCTGACGAAGTACTCGACACGGTTGTTCGGGAAGAACTCGCGCATCTCCTGCGTCAACTGAGCAGCGAGCGACTTGTTGGGAGCGAGGATCAGCGTCGGTCGCTGCACCTCTTGGATCGTCCACGCAATGGTCGCGCTCTTGCCCGAACCGGTGATGCCGAGGAGGGTCTGGAAACGATCTCCGCGCTTGACACCCTCTGCCAACTTGGCGATTGCCTGCGGCTGATCGCCGGCGGGTGAATAGTCGGAGACGACTTTGAAGTCGAACACGCTCCCCAGTCTAGAGCCACGAACACCCGTTCGCCATTCTCCAGGTGGATGCCAGAATGAGGATCTAGGGTGTTACGAGATGGCAGCCCAGACATCAGGACCGTCAACGGCACCGGCACCGGCCAAGCCTGCGTTGCGGTCCGTGACGATCGCGCTCGACATCCTCGACTCGTTCTTCGCTGATGCCGAGATCGGCCTGAGCGAGCTCGCCCGGCGAGTGGGCGTGACCAAGAGCACGATGCACCGAACGTGCGGTGTGCTGGTGGAACGTGGCGCGCTGGAGCGCACCGCTCTGGGTAAGTACCGGCTCGGCGTACACCTGCTCGAGTACGGACAGCTCGTCACCACCCGCTCGGTGCTCCGCGCCCAAGCCCTGCCGTGGCTGGTCGAGCTGCGCAACGACATCGGCGAGACCGTGCAGCTCGGAGTGCCGTCCGGCGGGGACGTGCTGTACATCGAACGCGTGGAAGGCATCGGTGCGTTGCGGTTCACCACCGAGGCGTTTCGACGATCCCCGGTGCACCGCTCGAGTGCCGGCAAGGCCATCGCGGCATTTCGGCCAGAGGTTGCCACCGCGCGCATCAAGGCCGGCATGAAGCCCGAGACGGGACACACCATCGTGATCCCAAAGGTGTTCATCGAGGAGCTGGCTCGAGTGCGCAAGCGGGGCTACGCGATCAGCATCGACGAGAGCGAGATCGGGCTCTCATCGATCGGCGTGCCGATCCGCGACCATCCCGACGGCGACGTGATCGCCGCTATCTCGACTGCGGGCCCGACGGATCGCTTGCTGGGCGATCACGAAACGCATCACGTCAGGCTGATGCTGAACGCCGGCAGGCAGTTGACCAACGCACTCGCAGCCGGCGCGTATACCCTCCCTCGCAAACGCAGTGGGTCGAGGTAATCGCGCCTACGCTCAGGCCATGCGCGCTTCCGTTCTGCTCGACGACTCGGATCAGCTCGCGATTGTCGATGTCGAGCACGACGAGCCCATCCGCCGCGAGATCCTGATGCGGTCCGTCGCCGCGGGTTTGTGTCATAGCGACTACCACTACCTCGACGGCACGCTGAACCGCTCCCGACCGGTCATCCTCGGTCACGAAGGCGCCGGCGTCGTCGAGGCGGTGGGACCGGATGTACGCGATATTCGTGTTGGCGATCATGTGGTGACGTGTTTGGTGATGGGATGTGGAGAGTGCATCCGCTGCACGGCCGGCGAACCCACTTCGTGTCTGAACCCGGGCGTCACCAAGCGACCGAAAAACCTGCCGCCACGGCTGACCCTCGATGGCGTCAGTGTCGGCCAGATGGCCAACGTCGGCTCGCTGGCGGACTACGTACTGCTCGACGAGCGAGCCGTCACAGCGATCAACACCGACGTTCCACTGGAGTTGGCCTGCATCCTGGGATGCGCCGTCGTCACCGGGCTCGGTGCTGCGCTCAACACCGCCAACGTGCAACCGGGTGATTCGGTCGCCGTCATCGGGTGCGGCGGCGTCGGGCTCAACGTCATCCAGGGCGCTCACCTTGCCGGAGCCAGCCAGATCATTGCTATCGACGCCAACGCGAGCAAGCTCGAACGCGCTCGCCAACTTGGCGCTACTCATACGGTCGATGCATCGGCCGCAGACCCCATCGCCGCCGTCCGCGACATCACCGGACCGGGCGCTGATCACGTGTTCGAAGTCGTCGGTCAACCCGCCCTCGTACGTCAGGCGTTCGAGATGGCAGCGCCGGGCCGCTCCGCATACCTCCTTGGTATCCAGAGCGACGACGCCGAGTTGACGCTTCCGGTGACGGGCTTCCGGCGAGCCAAGAAGATGGTCGGCGTGTTCATGGGCGATACCAATCCTCGCGACGACATTCCTCGCTACGCCGAGTTGTGGCGATCGGGGCAACTCGACCTCGAAGGGATGATCTCGCACACGCTGCCGCTCGAGGAGGTCAATCGCGGATTCGCGATGATGATGTCCGGGGAGTCAGCCCGCACCGTCATCAAGTTCTAGAGGAGACCCATGCCAAGTCCCGACGTCGTGCCCATGAACGCGTTGTCACTCAACGCGGCACAGCGAGCGGCCGATGCCGCGATTGCTGCTGCCCGCTCAAAGGACGTTGTCGCATGCGTCGCCATCTGCGATCCATCGGGCGCGGCGATCATGACGCTTCGAATGGACGGCGCCCCTCGCCTCTCCGCGGAGATCGCGCTCAACAAGGCCTACAGCGTCGCTGTTTTCAATGGGTTGCCAACGCACAAGTGGTGGCCATTGCTCGCCGACGATCCGGCCCTTGTGCACGGCTTTCCGCAGACATCCCGCCTGATCGTGTTCGGTGGTGGTGTTCCCGTTCTGGTGAACGGAGAGTTGGTTGGCGCCGTCGGCGCGTCCGGCGGTTCCACCGTGCAGGATCAAGAGATCGCCCAAGCCGGTGCGGACGCGGTGGCATCATGACGACTCATCTGCGACAGGTTTGGGACCGCGGCGAGACTGCGCTCGGCGCCTTCCTGTTCTTTCGCGAGCCATTGATTGCGGAAGCTGCGGCGTTGGCCGGCTACGACTACGTCTGCATCGACATGCAGCACGGATTGCAGAGCTTCGAGCACACCGTCACGATGCTGTATGCGATGGCGCGCACTGAGACGACGCCCATCGTGCGCGTGCCGTGGAACGAGCCGAGCATCATCGGTCGGGTCCTCGATGCCGGGGCGTACGGAGTGATCGTGCCAATGGTCAACACAGCCGACGAGGCTCGCGCCGCGGTTGCCGCGTGTCGCTACGCACCGATCGGCAGCCGAAGCATGGGCCCTGTCGGTGTCTCAGCACGCGCTGGCCGTGAGGGCTACTTCGCAACGGCCAACGAACGGGTGCTGTGCATCCCGATGATCGAGACCAAGCAGGCCGTCGAGAACGTCGACGAGATCGCCGCCGTGGCCGGCATCGACGCCTTGTACATCGGGCCCGCAGATCTGTCGATCACGTACGGGCTCGAACCACTACCTGATCAGGACGATGTCGAGTGGAACGAAGCGCTGGAGCGCGTGAAGGCAGCGTGCGAAACCAACGGTGTGATCCCCGCCATCCACGCCGAGGCCGGTCTCGCCGAGAAGCGACGATCGGCCGGCTGGAGAATGATCACCGTCGGGTTCGATCTCGGCAATGTGATGAACGGCCTACGCACCCAACTGAAGGAGGCTCGCGGCACGTAGATTCGGCGGTCACGTCGAGGCACGGTACGAAATGTTCGGACGTGCCGGATATTCGGTGACTTGCCTGGTTGAACTAGGCGCGGTCGAGGACGATGTCGAACGTGGTGGCGAGTTCGCCGGTGTCGTCGGGCTTGAACTC
>JBDTWJ010000222.1:0-4614 GCA_040006755.1 Ilumatobacteraceae bacterium
GATGATGCGGATGTGGAGTTCATCGATGAGCAGGATGACGCCGGTTCCGGTGTGGGTTCGGCCGATGCCGATGTGGTGGAGTCGGCCATTGACGCGCAGGCTGACCGAGCCGCCTTGGTCGACGCGGTAGTGGGGGTCGTTGCGGGTGCCGGGTGTTGCCTTGGGTCGGGTGGTGTAGGCGACGGCGGGGGTGGATCGGTGCGGTAGCGAACGGTGTGGCCGGTGGTGGTTGTAGAGCTCGGTGAAGGTGTCCAGGAGTGCTTGCAGTTCGGTGATGGTGGCGGGTTGGTGTTGGTGGCCGAGCCAGTTCTTGAAGGTCTGTTGGAAGCGTTCGATTTTGCCGCAGGTGGTTGGATGATTGGGACGCGAGTTCTTCTGGATGACGCCGAGTTTGACGAGCTCGGCTTCGAAGGCGTTGCGCACGCCGCGGCCGCCGGCGTAGCGGGTGGTGAACACCATTGCGTTGTCTGTCAAGGTCGAAAGCGGTGCTCCATGGCGTTCGACGACTTTGGTCGTTTGTTGGGTTCCGGGGTGACGAGTCCGGCGCGGCGTAACACGCGGTGCACTGTCGAGCGGGAGACCTTCAGCCGATGGTGGTGCTCGAGGTGCCAGACGATCGTCTGCGAAGCGGCCGATGACGTGCGGCGAGGTCGGAGAGTGGTTGCAGCACTATCTCGATGGAGAGCTCGATGATCGTCGCTCCGAACGATTGGCCGCGCATCTCGAGGATTGTCGGAGGTGTGGACTCGAAGCCGACACCTACACGCGGATCAAGCACTCGCTCGCTGATCACCAGCCCTCCGTGCCGGCGGACTCGCTGGCGAGGCTGCGCGAGTTCGGGGCGCGCATCGCTCGTGGCGACGAGCCGGTGGAGCGGTGAACGTCGAACGACCCGGGATCTCCTGGTCGACGCCACTCGACGCGTGTGTGCTGATTGCAAAGGGCGCCACGTTTCGCACGGCGAGCAAGATCGCTCTCGTCGTGGGCACCCTGCTGGCTCTGGTCAATCAGGGGTCGCTCATCGCGTCGGGCGATGCCTCGTTGGCGACCTGGGTGCGGACGGTCGCGAACTACGTCATTCCTTACGCCGTCGCGAGCGTCGGCTATCTGACGCCCTTCAGGAGGCGATGATGATCCCTGGCAGGCCCAGGAATCTCGCCGCGCTGGTCGGCGTCGTGGCGGTCGTGCTCACAGCGTGCGCCAACGATGATGCGAAGTCGACTTCGAGGTCCGAGGTTCGACCCTTCTCCGAGGTCCAGGCAATGAGCGATAGCGAGCGTCTGACGTATCTGCGAGCGTGCCGGGCGCAACACAAGTAGGTTTCTACGCATGACGAGCCGAGCAAGGTCTGACCACGTCGCCCGATATTCCCTGGCGTGTTGCGCGCGTTTCGGCGACGTGCGAACCGCTCGGCAAGAACGACGAGCCCGTCGTATCCCCGCCGATTGCTGGCCGGCCGCGACCGTGGAGGCCAGGGAGCAACGTTGGCATGACACGCTCGCTGGCTACCGAGGACCTTGACCGAGTCGAAGCGTTCGTTGCGCGACGAGGGGATCGACGTTGACGCTGCTGCCTCACCTGTTTGGCCGGAGCGCACACCGCTGCCACGGCGTTGGTGGTAGTCGGCCAAGCACGCGTCGCAGTAGGGACTTGGGCATAGCGTGCCGGTGATGGGCCTCTGGATGCCTGACCGCATCGACCACTGCAGCATCGACGTCAGCGTCACGCTGATCGAATTCTCGAAAGCGAAGTCGTGAGCATTCGCCGAACATGGTGGCCGTTCGATATCGCTTGCGCGCTAGTGATCGTCGGATGCTCTGGCGGCGACGCTGCTCCTGCCACTGCGGCCTGCGCTCCTAGCTCGTTTCGCCGCACGCCGCCGCTCGTGATCGCACACGCGGGGGGCGAGGGACTTGCCCCGGCCAACAGCCTGTTGGCAATGCAGCGCTCAATGGCAGCGGGAGCTGACCTGCTGGACGCTGACTTGTGGATGACTTCAGACGGCGTGGTGGTGGCCCATCACAATCGGAACATCGCGAGCGACACCGACGCCACCGGCAACATTGACGACCTCACCTGGGACCAATTACAAGCGGCCGACTTACGAGCCGGCTGGACCGGCAAAACGATCGATGAGCCCGTGCGCATCGCCTCGCTTGAGCAGATACTCACCGCCTTTCCAGACGTGACGATCTCTCTGGAGATCAAGCAGACCACTCCTTCAATGGCGAAACCGTTGTGCGATGTGCTCCGTCGCCTCAACGCGGTCGAGCGGGTATACCTGAGCGCCAACAACGACGACGATGTCTATGCGGCGCAGGCCGAGTGCCCCGGCTCGTTGGTGATCACCACTACGTACCGCGACGTTGCCGAGATGCGCCGCGTGCGCGAAACCGACGAAGCCTGGTGCGCTCCGGCACCGATCGGCCAGCCGCCGTTCAACACTGGTCTACTGGACCCAGCGAACGTCGCCTGGTCGCATGCCCACGGCATGGCCATCTTCACCTGGACAGTCGATGACCCCTTGACGTTGCGGGGACTGGCCGAGGCCGGTGTCGATGCGGTATACACACGTCGACCAGACATTGCTCGCCAGGTATTTGACGACTACGCCGCCGCTTCCAACGCCGTCCGCCTCGAGGACGGCTTCCCCGAATGGAAACGAGCCGGCCCCCCCGTCGCGGCCGGATCTGGAGGATGACCGTGCCCAACGAACTCCTCGTTGACGTCGCGACGCTGCGGTCCCAGGTGCGGGACAAAATATCGCGATGTCGCCCTCGACCCCATGGAGCGCACCACTTCCACACCGGCCGCCCACTCGCGGCGCGGCTCGCCTACGACGACGACGTGGTCTACGGTCTTCCGGATCGCGCGGTCGAGTCCTTCGCCGGGGTCGGCAACCCGTTCTCACTGCGCCGTCTCAAAGCGGGCGAACGTGTCGTCGACGTCGGCGCCGGCTTCGACTCGTTCGTTGCCGCCGATCAAGTCGGACCAAGCTTCAAAGTCGCAGGGATCGACATAACCCCCGAGATGCTCGCCAAGTCGCGAGCCACCGCCGAGCAACTCATGTTTGCCCACGTCGAGTTCGACGAAGGACTCGACGAGTCCATCCCGGCCGACAACGGGTGGGCCGATGTCGTCATCTCCAACGGGGTGATCAACCTGTGCGCCGACAAGCAAGCCATGTTCGCCGAAATTCACCGAGTGCTGCGACCCGGTGGCATGCTCCAGTTCGCCGACATCGCCAACGGCCGCCCGTACCGATCGAAGCGATGCGCGACGTCGACCTCTGGACCCGGTTGAATTGCCGGGGGCTGCCCCGTGCGGGCTGGCAACAGATGCTCGAAGACTCCGGCTTCGACCAGGTCACCATCGGACCAGCGTCGACACTTTCGGCAGGCGACAAGCACGCTCGTTCGACGTCGACGGCTACGCCTTCCTTGCCCGTCGCAGATGACATCAACGACGTGGTGAGCCATGGACTCCTGATCATCCTGCAAGGCCTCCCGCGGAATCTTTACCGAGATGATCCCCGACGCTCGCAAGTCCAACTTCGACGAGGTGACCGACTGAACCATCTGGGACGACAAGACCCGCACCTTCTGACCTACCACACGACCTCCAAAGGACCGAATCTGATGACCGACCATCCCCACCGACGATTCGGCCTCGTGCTCGACTGTGTCGACCCCGACCGACTCGCCGAGTTCTGGGCCGCTGCCCTTGACTACGTCAACGTCGGATCAGCCGGCGCGTACGTCGCCCTCTACCCGCGACAAGGAGACGGGCCAAAGTTGCTCCTCCAGAAGGTCACCGAACCCAAGACCGCCAAGAACCGCATGCACGTCGACATCGACGCCAGCGAGATCCACAGAGAAGCTGAGCGGCTCACCGGCCATGGAGCCCGCCGCGTCACCGACGGCACCACCCACGAGCACGGCACCTCGTGGATCCTGATGACCGACCCGGAAGGCAATGAGTTCTGCGTTTGCGACGGCGGCGCCCCTGCCATCGACGATCAGGACACGAGCCTGTGACCGACCCGTCCGTGCCGCCTCTGCTGCAACCCAAGGACCACGACGAACCAAGCGTGTTCCAAGTCGAGAACCTTCTGCGCGAAGCGCGCCGCCAGCGACGACTCGAAACCCGACCAGTGCCCGACGTCTGCCTACTCGACCCCGACGGCGATGTCGTTCGCCACCTCCGCGCCACCGGCGAAGCAGTCCGTCACGACGACTGGGCCTGCTACCACTCCGAACTGTGGCTGACCAACATCGGCGACCGGCGGATCGGCATCGTGCCCTGCGCGGTCGGCGCGCCATACGCAGTCCTCGTCGCCGAAGAACTCGCCGCGTCTGGTTGCTCGCTGTTGATCTCGATCACCTCCGCCGGCGCGATCAACCCGCTCGGCACTCCGCCGTACTTCGTCCTCATCGAACGAGCCCGCCGCGATGAAGGCACCAGCCTCCACTACACCTCGCCCAGCGAATGGAGCGAGCTGGCCGCTCGCCTTAGCTCGGCCCTCACGGGCGCCTTCGACGACCTCGACGAGCCAGTCCATCGAGGACTGTCGTGGACGACCGACGCCCCGTTCCGTGAAACCGCCTCGGCGAT
>JBDTWJ010000223.1:0-4554 GCA_040006755.1 Ilumatobacteraceae bacterium
GATCTTGCAAGCTCGTTCGCCTCGTTCAGCGCGTCGGCCGAGCGCTGCACCGATGCCAGGTCGGCGAAGCGCTCGGGCGGCAGGAATGCGCACACGGCGACGTCGCAGCCGGTCTCTTGGAGGTCGTCGAGCGCGGCGTTGATTCCATCCGGCGAGAGGTCGTTCACGTGGGCGCTCGACACCGTGAGGCCCGACTCATCGACAATGGCAGCGAACTGCTTGGGCGTGAGGTCATGAAAACCTGCGAGCTCAACACCGACGAATCCCACGTCGCCGAGTCTCCGCAGGACACCTTCGAAGTCGGTCGCGGCCTCGTTGCGAAGGGAGTACAGCTGCACGGAAATCGGAGTGCGGTCGGTGCTCATTCTTTGGGCTCCTTCTGGATGAAGAGAGCAACAAACTACTCGGCGTCAGCGCCTAATCGAGCGGGATGACTCTCGCGAACAGCGCCTTCAAATACCCGCCTTGGGCGAAGGTGATCGGGTGATCGACGGCGTGCCCCGTGCGGCGCACCTCGACCAGGTCGTAGCCGGCGCGCTGGGCACTGCCGCGCACGGTTGCGTAGAACTGCTCCTCGGTGATGCGGCTCGAACAGGACGCCTGCACCAGCAGGCCGTCGGTACGCACAAGTTGCACGGCGCGTTGGGTGAGCTGACCGTAGGCGTGCAACGCGCGCTCGATGTTCGACTTCCGCTGGGCGAACGCGGGTGGATCGACCACCACGATGTCGTAGTGCTTGCGTCGTTGGATCAGCCGATCCATCACTTCGTACGCGTCACCACACATTGCGTCGCGCTCGCAATGGCGCACATTGGGCAGCAATGCGTTGTGAGCGAAGTTACGCTCGGCAGCCGCCAGCGTCGGCTCGCTCTGGTCGATGCTGGTCACGCGTGTGGCGCCACCCGCCGCGGCGTAGACACCGAAGCCGCCGGTGGCGGAGAAAACATCGAGGACGCGCATGCCTGCGGACATCGAGCCGACCAGCGCGCGGTTGTCGCGCTGGTCGAGGAAGTGACCGGTCTTCTGCCCGTGGATCACATCGGCCTCGAACGTCAGGCCGTTCTCCTTGAACAGCACGGGACCCGTCGGTGCGTCGCCGATCAGCGCCATTCCCTCGCTCAACCCGAAGAGTCGTTGATCGCTCATCGTTCGCGCCAGGCGCAGCACGAGTGATGTTGGGTCGAACTGCTCTCCGATGACTGATACCAGCGACCGGAGATTCGGGATCCACACAGGGGAATACATCTTCAGCACGAGGGTGTCGGCGTATCGGTCGAGCACGAGCCCGGGGAAGCCGTCGTTCTCGCCGTTCAGCACCCGATAGCCATCGGTGTCGCCGCTGATCTCCCGGCGCTTGTCGACAGCGGCCGCGATCCGCTGCCGCCAGAACGACGCGTCGACAGTGGCCGGTTTGCCGTGGTGCAGGATCCGAATCCGTATTGGCGAGCCAGGGTCCCACAAGCCGATCGCGACGAAGTTGCGATCGTTGTCGAAGATCACGGCGAGGTCACCGACAGCGCCTCGATGGCTGATCGACGTGATCGATTCGTTGAAGATCCACGGGTGCCCTGCGGTGACCTGCCGGCGAGCGTCGGGAGTGACCCGAACTGCCATCCGCTTCTCGTTCACCACGGGAAGCTGGCCGAGCACCGACATGCGATCAGGGTATGCCGATGTCGCCTGGAATTCCCTACGCTCCGGGCATGACCGATCAGCTCGAGCGCACCACCAACCTGCTCGCGCTGTTGCTCGAGACCCGGGTTCCGCTGACTCTCGACGACATCGTCCACCAGTTGCGCGGCCAGTACCCGCCTGGGCCGACGGCGCTGCGCGGTGCCTTCGAGCGCGACAAGAGTTTGCTGCGCAACGTCGGTGTGCCGATCGAGACGGAAGTGCTCGCCGGGACCAGAGCGGGCCAGACCGCGTACCGCGTCGACCGGAATCGCTACGAGCTGCGCCATCTCGACCTGACCGACGACGAACGTCGGGCGCTGCAGGTGGCCGTGGCCGCAGCCCGCACGACGGAAGCCGAGTTCGGCATCTTGAAGCTCGGTGGCGTCGCCGACGGCTCGGCGTCGATCACCGCCAACCTTCCTCAACTGCAGTTGTTGCCTGCGCTGCGCGAGGCGATTGCAGCGCGATCGACGGTCGTCTTCAGCTATCACGCTGTGGCGCGGTCCTTGCAGCCGTACGGGCTGCTGCTGCGAGAGGGCTTCTGGTATGTGATCGGGCACGACGTCGGGCACGACGAGCTGCGCACATTTCGCGTCGACCGCATCGAGGGTGCGGTTCAACAAGGCAAGCCCGGCGAGTTCGAGCGGCCCAAGGACTTTGATCCGCGCACTGTCTTTCCCGCCGACCCGAAGGAGCTGGGGGACCGTGCTCGGTCGGCAACGGTCCGAATCGACGGCGCTCGGGCAACCTTTGCCGTTCGCGAGCTCGGCGAGGAATCGGTCGTGCGCCAATTGCCCGGCGGTGGCGTCGAGGTGGAGGTGCCGTGCAGCAACGTCGACGCGTTTCGATCGTGGCTGTTCGGTTGGGGAGTGCACGCAGAGGTTGTTTCACCTGCAGATGTGCGTGATGAAGTCGTCGATTGGCTGCGAGCGATGGCGAGCCGCGTATGACGCCGAGGCATGGTCCGCGACGCTCCGCCGAACGGTTGCGACGGCTGCTGGTGATGCTGCCGTGGCTGATGGAGCGCGGCGAGGTGCCGCTGGCCGAGATGGCCGCTCGGTTCGAACTGACCGAGACCGAGCTTGTGGGCGATCTGGAGTTGGCCGCCCTCTGTGGGCTGCCACCGTTCATCGACGAGATGATCGATGTGTTCATCGACGCGGGCGTTGTGTTTGTCGGCATTCCACGCTTGTTCACCAAGCCGTTGCGGCTGACCGCACCGGAGGGGTTCGCGCTGCTGAGCTCCGGCAGGGCCGCGATGCAACTTCCCGGAGCCGACCCTGACGGATCACTGGCCAGGGCGCTCGACAAGTTGGCGGGCGTTCTGGGCGACGACGGCGTGGTCGTCGACGTGCCGCAGCCCCCAGCAACCGCCGATCTCGCCGCCGCCGTGAATGACAACGCCCGGATGAGCGTGCGCTACTGGTCGGCCAATCGCGACGAGGCGACCGAGCGCGAGATCACACCGCGGTCGATCTTCCTCGATCGCGGCAACTGGTACGTCATCGCCGACGACAGCCGCTCCGGAGAGTCGCGCACGTTCCGCATCGACCGGTTCGAGCAGTGGGAGCGAACAGGGGTGATCGATGCACCTGCACCGGGCGCGGCTCCAGTCGTACCGCCGAGCGGCGACGAGTGGTTCGCCGATGGTGACGTGCCGTCGGTGCTATTGCGCCTTGCACCACAGGCGCGTTGGGCCGCCGAGCGGTATCCGCTGCGCGAAGAGCTCGATGAAACCGAGGGGGCCATCGTCGTGCGGATGGCCGTTGTCAACGAGCAGTGGCTGCGCACGTTGCTGCTGCGGTTGGGGCCACACGCCGCGGTACTGGAACCAGCGGAGTGGCACGATCTCGGCGCCGAGACGGCGCGACACTTGTTGGACGTCTACGAGGTGACCGACAGCTGATCGACAGTGGTGATGCCGTGGGCCCGCAACAGATGCGGCAGCACCGCGGCGGTGGCATCGGCATCGGCCAGTGCGTCGTGCGGCCGCACGAGCTCGATGCCATATCGCGCGCACAGATCGAGTAGCCGGTGCGACAACTGCCGATCCGGGTCGAGCTGGCGCGACATCACGAGTGTGCAAACCGGGTTGGCGATGGGCACAACGACGCCGTGGGTCTTGCTTGCCTTGCGGAGGAACTCGGCATCGAACGCCGCGTTGTGGGCAACGAATCGAGCATCGCCCAATCGGTCGACGAACTCGCCGAGCACCTGTGGGCCTGGCGGGGCAGTGCGCACCATTCGGCGGCTGATTCCGTGGATCCCGACAGGCCCGACGCGGAACCACCAACGCCTGCGGGGTGCGACCAGGCTGGACCATCGATCCAGCACCCGACCGTTGCCATCGACGACGACCAGCCCGATCTGCAACACGTGGTGGCGGCGCAAGGACAGGCCTGACGTCTCGACATCGACGACGGCGAAGCGCATGTCGTCGAGTTCTACATCCATGCCTCCAACCATACGCCGAGGGTGTAACACGACCCTCACCGCCCTTGGCCGCAACCATCCGAGTGTTTGGTGACACCCCGGGGTGTCACCAAACACTCGACGGGCAGCAAGCACTCCGATGGGGGACGCGACCGAGCTGGGGTTGGTTCCTCCCGCCGAGACGTTCTAGGGAATGGCGAACCCGTGTCGGCCCAGACGGTCTACGACAGCATCGGTTCGAAGCAGGCGCTGGTTCTGCGCCTGAATGACCTCATCGACGCCGAAGCAGGCATCCTCGAAATCGCCGGCACTGCGGCACGGTCGAATGATCCCGCCGACGTTGCGTCGATGTCGGCGAAGATCACGAGGTCGATACTCGAACACTGCGGCGACATCATCCACGCGCTCGTCACCGGGGCATCCGTCGAATCTGATCTTCAAGTCGTC
>JBDTWJ010000224.1:0-4504 GCA_040006755.1 Ilumatobacteraceae bacterium
CGTCAGGTCGAGGCGGGCCAGCCGCGCCACCTTGGCCACCACCTCTGCGGAAATGCGCTCGGACACAGCGTTCGATGCTAGAGGCGACGACCAGTGATCGCCCGCCCAATTGCGTTCAGGGATGGGAGGAAAGACTGAGGCGGTAGCAGAACGTGTAATCGCCGGGTGTGAGGCGATACTTCGGCAACACGTCGGGGCCGCAGCTGGCGGTGCCAAGGCCGCGATGTGCAACATCGAGATGCACCACCAACTCGTTTCGCGGCCACAGATCAGCCTCGTTGCCGCACACGAACAGGTCCTCGGCTCGATAGTTGGTCGCCGACACATGCAGGGCGGTGGGCTGCACCACATCGACTCGCAGCACCTCACCGGTGTTGGGGTCCGCGCACTCCAGCCACCGCGTGTCGGTGCGCAGACCGAAATCCTGCGGAATGAGGTACGGCGGCAGGTCGGGATTGCCGCCCCACGTGCCGAGCATCGCCGACGCATTGCGATCCGGGTAGTTCTCGTGTGGTCCTCGTCCGAACCAGCGCAGACCGCGGAATCGACCGGGCAGCGCGAAGCGCACCCCGACGCGTGGCAAGTCGGCGAGCGAATCGGGAACATGAACTCGGTGGCGATAGGTCACGGTATTGCCGTCGTCGCTGACGGTGCGTTCGCATCGATGGTCGACCAGTTGGTCGGCAGGCGTGTCGAAGAGACCGGCTTCCTTCCACAGTCGCAGTGCCTGGCCACCGACGCCCAACCGCTCGGACAGCGCAGGCATCAACTTGAATCCGTCGTTGTCGGTCGGCGCCCGCCACAGCGCGAGCTCGACGGGAAGCACGAGCAGGTCGTCGATCGCCGCGTTCGACGTCGTGGAGCGTGCGGCGCGCGAGCGCACCTTCTTGGCATTGCGCAGTTGCGCCTGGTCCCACGCGACGAGGTGCTGCTTTGCAGCAAACCAGGTGTCGTGGCGCGAATGCCAACGAACGCTGAGGTGCACTTCTTCTTCACCCTGTGGCAGCGCGCACGGCACGGGCACTTTGACCGATGAGTGCGGAGGTACCTTCGGCACGCGCAACTTGCCGCTCTTGACAGCCTCGCCGGCCACCAGCAACTCCCACGTTGCGGTCAGATCATCGAGGCCGACGAACGACCGGCGGTTGGTGACGAGCAACGCACGGTGACGCGCACCACCGGTGAGTGCGACCGTGACGGGTCGGTACACCCAGGCCACCTCGCGCATCGCCGGGTGCGGCTCGAGATCGGCCGACATCAGACCGTCAGCCACGAAGTTGCCATCGTTGGGCACGTCGCCGAAGTCGCCACCATGGGCCAGTCGAGTGCTTCCGTCGGAGAGGCGACGGCGCAGGCCATGGTCTTTCCACTCCCAGATGAATCCACCCTGCAGACCGGGTGTCGACGTGATGATGTCCCAATAGTCAGCGAGCGAGCCATTGGAATTTCCCATCGCGTGGCTGTACTCGCACATGATCAGCGGTCGCCCACCCACACCGTCAGCGCCGTATTGGCGGATCTTCTCGATCTCCGGGTACATCGGGCAGGTGAGGTCGCTGGCGTGCAGTCCGCCGTTGACCCAATTCCCCATCGACCGTGGGAACAGCGTGCCGTCGCCGTGCATGATCGCACCCTCGTAGTGCAGCGGTCGGCTGGGATCGACGCGGCGGATCCACCCGGCGAGCGCGTCGTGATTCGAACCGTAGCCACTCTCGTTGCCAAGGCTCCACAGGATGACGGAGGGGTGGTTGCGATCGCGCTGCACCATGCGAGCACCACGCTCGACAAATGCCTCGCGGTATCGGGAGTCGTTGGAGATGCTGACGTTGTACGCGTGACTCTCGATGTTGGCCTCGTCGATGACATACATCCCCAACTCGTCGCAGAGGTCGTACAGCACGCTGGCGTTGGGGTAGTGACATGTGCGCACCGCTGTGATGTTGTGGGCTCGCATCGCCTGCAGATCGGCGCGAATGTCGCCGGCGTTGACCGCCTTGCCGCGGTCGGGGTGATGATCGTGGCGGTTGACACCGAACACCCAGATCGGTTGACCGTTGACCAGCAGTTGACGGTCGCGCACTTCGACGCGTCGAAGGCCGATGCGGTGCGTCGAGGTCTCGATCAACACACCGGTCGGGTTCAGCAGTTCGCACGTCACCTCGTAGAGGCATGGGTCCTCGGCCGACCACGCGCTGCTGGACGGCACCGACCACTGCGCTGCGACCGTGTGACCGGTGAAGACCATCGGAGCAGCGAAGACATGAGGCACCGTCCCTACCTGCGACTTGCCGATCGCACGACCCTTGGGGCCGCGCAGGGCGATGCGGAGCGTCCACCCAGCCTCCGGTGTCTCGACGAACGCGACCTCGGTCAAGACCTTCACGTTCCCCGTGCCGGTGTCGGGGTCGTAGTCCCCGACGCAGCTCACATCGGCGATGTGGACAGGACGGCGCGATTCCACGTGCACCGAACGGTGCAGGCCCGCCATCCACCATTGGTCCTGATCTTCAACGTAGCTATCGGCGCTGTACCGAATGACCACGATCGCGATCTCGTTGGCCTTGCCCGGCAACACCCATTGCGAGATGTCGTATTCGCTCGGCAACCTGCTATCGGTGCCGTAGCCGACAAAGGATCCGTTGACGTAGACCGCATGCACGCTCTCGGCACCGGCGACGTGCAACACGATCTGCGTGCCCTTCCAGCCGCGCGGTACAGAGAGTGGGGTGCGGTAGACGCCGGTCGTCACGCGCTCCGGTAGGGCCGGCGGCGGACCCTGGAACGGCATCTGGACGTTGGTGTAGTGGGGATAGTCCCCGGTCTCCTGCATCGTCCAGCTGCCGGGAACCGTGATCGTCCTTACGGGGCGCTCGCCCGTGATCGCAGTGTCTGAGACAGCGTCGGGATGGTCGAACAACTCGAATGACCATTCGCCGTCGAGCGATCGGCGATCGGATGCCGCAAGGGGCACATGCATCGGAAGGCGACCGATGGCGGTGATCGACGGATCGGTCCAGGGTCGGAAGTGCCCGATGACAGGGAGCATCAGAGTTCTCGCAGACCTGACAACTGCACGCTCATCCCTTGTTGGCCCCCAGCGTCAGGCCGCTGATGAAGTGCCGTTGCAACGCGAAATACACCGCGATCGTGGGAACTGCGATGATCATCGATGCAGCAGCGATGAGGTTGTCGTCGGCGAAGAACTGCCCGCCGAGGTTCGCGATGGACGAGGTGATCGGCCGTTGGTCACCCTGGTTGAGCAGCACGACAGCCCAGAAGAAGTCGTTGTAGAGCCAGGTGAACTCCAACGTGGCCAGCGCAGCGAGTGCAGGCCGGCACAGCGGCATGACGATTTGGAAGAACTGGCGGACGACACTTGCACCGTCGACCATCGCCGCCTCACCCAGTTCCCTCGGAATGGTCTTCATGTAATTGCTGAGCACGAACGTGCAGAAGCCGGTCTGAAAGGCGACGTGCACGATGATGATTGCGATCTTCGTGCCCAGCAGGTTGCCGGTGTTGGTGTCGCTCAAGAAGTCGGGCCATGGCATGGCCTTGAACATCTGGAACAGCGGCTGGAAGAGCACCTGTGGTGGCAGCAGGTTGCCGGCGGTGAAGATGAGCAGCAGGGTGACGTTGAAACGCCACGAGAAGCGGCTCACTGCAAACGCCATCGCACTCGACAGCGCGAGGATCAACAGCAGCGATGGGATGACGATGAACATGGTGTTGGCGAACGCGCGACCCATGCTGCCCTGCGTCCACGCATTCCTGTAGTTCTGGAGTGTCATCGCCTTCGGCAGCGAGAAGATGCCGAGCTTCTGCGTCTCGTTGTACGGACGCACTGACGCGTAGAGGGCACCGCCCAATGGCACCAACCACAGCAGTGCCATCGCTGTCAAAAATACGTACAGCGCGACGCGCCACAGCCTGGCTCGTCGCGGCTGGCGCTTCACGACTGTCAGCGTCGCGCTCATGCTTCGTTCTCGCGATAGTTGTTCACCAGATACCAGATGATGAACACCAGGCACAGCAGGAGAAGGATCACTCCGTAGGCGGAGCCGAGGCCAACCTTGCCACCACCTTCGCCGACGAGGTTGTCGCGCACCAGGATGCCGAGAACCTGCGTACCCGGTGGCTTCTTCAGCGCGAAGATGATGTCGAACGCTCGCAGCGCCTCGATAACAGTGATCACGAAGACCACGACATTGATCGGCTTCATGACAGGAAACACCACACGACGGAAGCTCTGCCACTCGTTGCAGCCGTCGATTGCGGCGGCCTCACGCAACGACGGATCGACGCTCTTCAGCCCAGCGAGGTAGAGCACCATCACATAGCCAATGTGCCTCCACGCCATCGCGATCAGGATCGCAGCAAAGTTCTTCGACAGTCCGAGCGGTGTATCGAGCCCGGGAATGTGAACGGTGAAGATCTTCTCAGCATTGTCCACCCAGTCGATCTGGTCGCCCTGAGCAGTGCGCCCGAGGACCACGTTGAACAT
>JBDTWJ010000225.1:0-4490 GCA_040006755.1 Ilumatobacteraceae bacterium
TGGTCAACTTGAATGCACCGGTGCCGGTCTTGCGCTGATCGAGCGTGGTGCCGAGTTCGAAATCCTTCGGCGTGATGACCGACTGCGGGTTGTAGGCGCCAACCTGCTGGGGGAACTGGCCATCGGGGCTGAGCAGTGTGATTTCGACGGTGAAGTCGTCGATCGCCTTCGTCGCGCCGGCGGCGATGGACGCCTTCAGGTTGCTGCCGGACAAGCGATCCATCGTGGCGACGACGTCGGCGGAGGTGAACGGCGTGCCGTCGTGCCACTTCACGCCCTGGCGGAGGTTGAAGGTCCACACGCTGCCGTCGGCGTTCGGTTCCCACTTCTCGGCGAGCATCGGCTTGACGTCGGCGCCGAGGATGTCGACGAGGTACTCGAACGACGTCACGACGGGCGTGTACGTACCAAGGTCGGCCATCGCGACGGGGTCGAGCGGGCCGGCTGGCTTCTGAGCGGCGATCCGCAATGTGCCGCCCTGCTTGATTGCGCCTGCTGGAGCGGCGGTGGTGCCGGTGCCGGCAGTGGTACCGGTGCCGGCAGTGGTACCACCGACGGTGCCGGAGGCCGATCCCGGGGTCGTGCTGCCCTCGCTGTCACTTCCGCAGGCTGCGAGGATTGCACCGATCAATGGAGCGCCGAGGCCGATCATCGTTCCCCGAGCGACGAAGGCGCGCCTCGAGATCCGCCCTTGCGCGAACGACTCGACGAGGTCAGCTTCCACTGGACTTGCATGACGACGCACGCTGTCAAAGAGCCGGTAGTCCATGAATCTCTCCCCGTGATACAGGGCTACTTCGAAGCAGCCAGTTTTGCCACGATAGCCATGGGGGCGCTAGGCGTCAATGTTCAAACGCCATTACTGGTACAGTCGTCCCGGTAGGGGGGTTTCAGATGAACGAGGCTCGTCATCGCAGCGGCGGTGGTCGGTCGGCACGGATTGCCACCCGCACGGGCGACGGCGCCAGGCCACAAGCGCCGGCGTTCATCCGCCGTGAGATCCCGCCGTACGAGTTGCTCGGCGAGGAAGGGCTCGCCCTCGTCGAGGCCAACGCCGATCGAATCCTTGCCGAAGTGGGGATGGAGATACGCGACGACCCGGAGTCGCTGCGGTTGTTCAAGAATGCCGGCGTCTCCGTCGACGGGATCACCCTCCACTTCGAGCCGGGTCAGGTGAAGGCGCTCTGCGCGACGGCGCCACGGCAGTTCACGCAACTCGCCCGCAACCCGGCCAAGTCGGTGGAGATCGGTGGCGACAACGTCGTGCTCGCGCCAACGTACGGCTCACCGTTCGTCCGCGACCTGGCAGGCGGACGGCGATACGCCTCGCTCGTCGACTTCCAGAACTTCGTCAAGTTGACCTACGACACGCCGTGGCTGCACCACAGTGGCGGAACGGTGTGCGAGCCCGTCGACATCCCGGTCAACAAGCGGCACCTCGACATGGTGTACGCCCATCTGCGTTACAGCGACAAGGCGTTCATGGGATCGGTCACACTTCCGTCGCGGGCCGCCGACTCCATCGAGATGGCCCGCATCGCGTTCGGTGCAGACGTGGTCGAGAACAACTGCGTGATCATGGGCAACGTCAACGTCAACTCACCGCTGGTGTGGGACGCGACGATGACTGGCGCATTGAAGACGTACGCCGCCGCCAACCAAGCTCCAGTCGTGGTGCCCTTCATCCTCGGCGGTGCCATGGGGCCGGTCACAACTGCCGGCGCGGTCGCGCAGGCCCATGCCGAGACGCTCGTCGGCGTCGCCCTCGGGCAACTCGTTCGTCCGGGTTCGCCCGTGATCTACGGCAACTTCTTGTCGTCGATGGCGCTGCGCAGTGGCAGCCCGACATTCGGCACGCCGGAGCCTGCCCTGGGCTCGCTCGTCGTGGGTCAGTTGGCTCGCCGAGTCGGCCTCCCACTGCGCTGCTCCGGCGCTTTCACGTCGTCCAAGATCGCCGATGGCCAAGCGATGAGCGAGTCGGCGGTGTCGATGATGTCGGCACTGCTGTGCGGTGCCAACTTCATCCTTCACTCGGCCGGATGGTTGGAAGGCGGACTGGCGATGGGGTACGAGAAGTTCATGATGGATCTCGACCTGTGCGGCGCAGCGCACACATACCTCAAGGGGTTCGATCTCTCGGAGGATCAGTTCGCGCTCGACGGGTTCGTGGAGATTGGCCCCGGCAAGCACTTCTTCTCCGCGCAGCACACGTTGCGCCACTACGAGACCGCGTTCTACGAGCCGGCGCTCAGCGACTCGTCGTCGTTCGAACAATGGCGCGACGGTGGCGAGCAGAGCAGCGAGCAGCGTGCCTCACAGCTGTGCAACGAGGTGCTGGCCAACTACGTCGCGCCGCCGATCGACGATGCGGTCGACTCCGCGTTGCTCGAGTTCATCGACAAACGCAAAGCTTCGATGCCCGACCAGTGGTACTGAAGGAGTTACGGATGACCCTTGCCATCGACATCCCGGCACGCCTCGATGCGATCGACCGCCGCAAGCTGCGCCTCGACCGGCTGGCCCGAATACGCGCCGAACTGGTCGCCCACGACTATGGCGCGGCGTTGTTGAGCGACCCCATCAACATCCGCTATGCCACCGACACCCACACGTTCAACGTGTGGACGCTGCATGCCCCGGGCCGCTACGTGTTCGTGCCAGTCGACGGTCCCGTCGTGCTGTTCGAGTTCGGCACCTGCATGTACCAGCAGACCGACCTCGACTCGGTCGACGAAGTGCGTAAGGCCGTGCCGTGGTTCTACTTCCTGGCGGGCCCGCGAACACAGGAAAAGGCCGAGGTGTGGTCGCGCGACATCATCGATCTCATGCGGCAGTACGGCGGAGCGGATCAGCGATTGGCGGTCGACCGTTGCGAGCCCTGGGGCGCGAAGCACCTCACCGATGCTGGCATCTCGTTGTTCGACGCCCAGGAGCCGCTCGAACTGGCGCGCATGATCAAGTCGCCGGAGGAGATCATGGCGATGCAGTTGTCGATGGACGTCTGCGATGTCGGTGTCGACCGCATCCGCCAGGCGTTGCAACCGGGGATGACAGAGAACGAACTGTGGAGCATCCTCCACCAAACCAACATCGCCCACGACGGGGAGTGGATCGAGTGCTGCCTGCTCACCTCGGGACCGCGCACCAACCCGTGGTTCCAGGAGGCGAGCAATCGGGTGATCGAGGCCGGCGATCTCGTCGCGTTCGACACCGACATGGTCGGCCCGCTCGGCTATCTCGCCGACATCTCACGAACGTTGGTCTGCCCAGGCAAGTCACCGACCGCCGAGCAGCGCAGGCTCTACGACATCGCCCAGGAGCAGATCCTCACCAACATCGAACTGATCCAGCCGGGCATGTCGTTCAAGGAGTTCGGCGAGAAGTGTTGGCCGGTCCCCGACGAGTACGTCCCGAACCGCTACATGATGATGATCCACGGGGCCGGTCTGGTCGACGAGTTCCCGACCGTTGCGTACGCCGCCGACTACGCGGACTGGGGCTACGACGGATACTTCCTGGAGGACATGGTCGTCTGCGTCGAGAGCTACATCGGTGCTGTTGGCGGCGGGCAAGGGGTGAAGCTCGAGCAACAGGTCTTGATCACGTCGTCGGGCGCCATGCTGATGTCGCGCGACCCGATGATCGATGCGCTGAAGCCCTGAGCCTGGAAGGTTGTAAGAAGTAGTCGTGACTTCGGATCCGCTCCTGCAGCCGTTCACGCTGAAGAACCTTCGGCTGCGCAATCGCGTGTTCTCGTCGTCGCACGAACCCGCGTACAGCGAAGACGGGATGCCAAAGGATCGGTACCGCTTGTACCACGTCGAGAAGGCCAAGGGCGGCCTGGCGATGACGATGACTGCCGGCACGGCGATCGTTTCCCCCGACAGCCCGCCGGCGTTCGGCAACCTGCATGCGTACGACGACGCGATCGTGCCGTGGATCCAGGCGATGACCGACGGCATTCACGAACACGGTGCCGCGGCGATGATCCAGATCAGCCACCTCGGGCGTCGTACCGGCTGGGGACAGGACGACTGGCTACCGGTTGTCGCTCCGTCGGCGCTACGCGAACCCGCTCACCGCGCCCACCCGAAGGTCGCAGAGCCGTGGGACATCGACCGCATCGTCGGCCACTACGCCGACGCCGCAGAGCGCATGAAGTCCGGCGGGATGGATGGCGTCGAGATCGAGGCCTACGGTCACCTGTTCGATCAGTTCTGGTCGCCTGCCACCAACCAGCGCACCGACGACTACGGCGGCTCGTTCGACAACCGGCTGCGCTTCCCGCTGCGAGTGCTGCGTGCCATTCGCGAAAGGGTAGGTCCCGAATACATCGTCGGCATCCGCATGGCGGTCGACGAGCGGCTCGAGCCAGGCATCGACGCACCGGTTGGTTTGGAGATCCTTCGCCGGTTGAGCGGCGAAGCATTGATCGACTTCGTCAACGTCATCCGCGGCAACATCGTCAACGACGCGGTGCTGACCGAGGT
>JBDTWJ010000226.1:0-4478 GCA_040006755.1 Ilumatobacteraceae bacterium
GTTCTCCCGTGCTGATGACGCGAGAGCGGCGTCGTGCGCTGGATCACTTCGTACAGTCAGCGCGCTTGGGCCGACTCGTCGAGCTGGAATGGCGTCGTCGAACGCCTGCAGATCCTGGGCATTCAGTTTCGCGCCGGCCAGCTGGTGGTCAGTTGTCCGCGTCGCGATGCGCTCGGGCAGTGATCCGCCGATCGATTGTGGTCGAATGGTCGATTGTCAGCCGTTGTCGCTAACCGTCAACCGAAGGAGTCCAGTCATGGCTGTCATCACTCACCTTGTCCTCTCCAGGGTGACCACGGAGCAATACGATGCCGTTCGCGCCGCGTGCGGATGGCTCAACGATCACCCAACCGGCGGTATCGCGTATCTTACGTGGTGGGAGGGCGCCGACAACCACAACGTTGATGCGTGGGAGAGCGAGGAAGCGTTCACCGCGTTCGGAACGGACCGCCTCGGACCAGCCATGGCCAAAGTAATTGTCAACGTCGAACTGCAGGTCACCCTCCACCCCGCACATGAGACCTTCTTGCCGAGCGCTGCGACCCTCACCTCAGCCTGACCTGAAGCACAGCGCGCACCGGCCCGATCCGTATTGATAGGCGACATGTCACAACAATGAAGGGGCGCAATGCCATATCCTGCGAGTGCCAGCGCATCTGAGACGTCTCCACTTGATGACCGCACGCGTGGCGAGTAGTGCCGCAACTGAATAGACGAGCAACTCGAGGACGGTGATGCCTGGATCGTCGTCATTTGCATCGGTCCAATCCGGGGTCGACCTCGACGATCGGCGCATCTGTTCCATGTTTGTACTCTCATCTGTTGATCGACCGATGCACGAGTCGACACTCTCCACGCGAAGTGAATCTACGAGGCCAATGCGAGCTTTGTCGCTGTCAGAATGCTGAGCGATGCGTCCGCGATGTCCTGCCTCACTACACGGTGCTGCACGACCGACAGCGACAATGTTCGAAGACCACCGAGAGGCCACCGACTAACGGTCCTGCGGGCGAGGTCTGCGAGACTCCCGCGATGCTCACGGTGAACTCGATGGCCCCTGACTTCGAATTGCCGGACGAACATGGCACGAGCGTTCACCTTCAGGATCTTCGTGGACACTGGGTGTTGCTGTGGTGGTACCCGAAGGCGGCGACACCTGGTTGAACGAAACAGGGTCAGGGCCTGCGTGACAGCGCCCGCCGATTTCAAGAGCTCAATGCCGTCATTATCGGCGCGTCATTCGACACACCGGCCGACAACCTTGCGTTCGCCGAGGCGCAGAACTTCGCGTTTCGCTTGTTGAGCGATGTGGATCGCGTGGTCGGGACCATGTACGAAGTTGCTCGTGGTCCCGACGAGAAGTATCCCGAGTACCCGATGCGCCACAGTTACCTCATCGATCCCTATGGTCGGATCCATCGGCGCTACGAGGTGACAGACGCCGCCAACCATGCCGCCGAGGTGATCCTCGATCTCGAGGCGGCTCAGACCGAAGCGTAGATAGGTAAACGGTGCCACCCGATCGGGTGATCCTCAGCCTGCCGGGGTGTCGTCGACCAGCAGGATCTCGTAGAGCGCTAGCCTAGAGAGAGTAGGGGAGGGGCGTTCGCAAAATGAGCATGATTCCCAGTGATTCCGACGAAGGAGTCGATGCAAGACGTGCTCTCCTGATTGCCCGTGTCGCTGGCGCCGTTGCCTTGGTCGCCGCCGGAGGGTTCGTTCTCATCAGGCTCAACAACTCGCCCCGAGAACGCGATGCAGTGTCCTCGTCGATCTCGACCGGTTTGAGCGCGCCACAGGTCACTGTTGATGCCAGCACGACCTCCATCAAGGTTGCCCAGGCCGGCCCGGTGCCACCCACGACGTCGCCAGCGGTCGTCTCGACAACGTCCCTCGCTTCGGTGACGTCGTCGACGCTCTCGACCATCGTCTCCCCGACACCTTCGGCGCCGTCATATTCGACAATGCCGGATGGGACACCCGAGCCGATCGTCGCCGTCTTCGACGTCGAAGCCATCACCGTCAGCGGCGCGGTGCCGAGTCAGGCTGCGAAGGACCGGCTCAGTGACTTGGCGATAGCCAACAGCAAGTTTCCGAGCGCTGTGGTCAGCAACCTGCTCACGATCGACCCGTCGGTGCCGACGAGCATTGGGGTCCGTGTGATCGAATTGACGTCCGCTCGCTTCCCGTCGGGGAGCGCGGAGATCCTGCCTGCGCACGCTGCCGAGTTGGATCGGGTCGCGACGGTGATGACTGCATTGCCAAACGTGACAGTATTGGTGATTGGCCACGCCGACCAGGCGGGTTCGGAGGCAACCAACTACGCTTTGTCGGAGCAGCGCGCGCAACAAGTTGTCAGCTATATCGTCAGTAAGGGAGTTGCGGCATCGCGTCTCTCTTCTCGTGCAGTCGGAGAAGCCGACCTGTTGAGCGTCGGCAACGACGCCACCTCGTTAGCACTCAACCGGCGCACCGAGTTTGTCTTCTACGGTCTCATCGTCGGCGTCTAAGGAAGGTAGCAGCAATTGAAGGTGGTCATTTTGGCGGGCGGGGTGGGCACGCGGTTGAGCGAGGAAACCGAAGTTCGGCCCAAGCCGATGGTGGAGATCGGGCACCGTCCGATCCTCTGGCACATCATGAAGCACTATTTACATTTCGGCTTCAACGACTTCGTGCTGTGCCTCGGCTACAAGGGCGAGTACATCAAGCGGTATTTCACCGAAGCGCTGGCTAGCTCTCGTGACATCACGATCGATTTCGCGTCCGGCACGGTAGAAGAGCATCGCTTCCAGGCGGAGCCGTGGCGCATCACGATGGTCGACACGGGAAACAACTCCGAGACGGCAGGCCGACTCATGAAGGTGCGCGACTACCTGGACGATCAGCCGTTCATGCTCACCTACGGCGACGGAGTGGCCGATGTGGACCTTCACGATCTTGTCAGCCTCCACCGCGCAGAGGGCCGCCTCGCTACCGTCACGGCCGTGCACCCGACCGCCCGGTTCGGTCAACTCGCGCTCGACGGCGCCGCTGTTGTTCGGTTTGATGAGAAGCCTCAAATGAGCGAGGGCTGGGTGAACGGTGGCTACTTCGTGCTGGAGCCTGGCATCTTCGACTACATCCCGGGCAATGTCGATTGGGCCAAGGAACCGCTGGAGGGGTTGGCCCGGGACTGCCAACTCGCGGCCTATCGACACGACGGCTTCTGGCAGTCGATGGACACACTGCGCGACAAGTTGTACCTCAACTCATTGTGGGACCGGGGCGATCCGAAGTGGAAGGTCTGGGAGTGAATCTCGACGATCAACCACTCGGGATGTGACGTGGAGTTCACCGAGACCGCACTCGCCGGCGCATGGCTCGTCGATCTCGACCGAAAGGAGGACGATCGTGGTTTCTTCGCGCGGGCGTTCTGTCAGCGGGAGTTCGCAGAACACGACATCACGGCCGACATCCGCCAAGCGAACATCTCCTTGAGCGGGCGCGCGGGAACGCTGCGAGGCATGCACTTCCAGTACCCGCCCGCGGCCGAGAGCAAGATGGTCCGCTGCATCGGCGGTTCCATCTTCGATGTGATCATCGACTTGCGACCCGAGTCGTCGACATTCCTCCAGCACATCAGCGCGGAGCTCAGCGCGGCGAATCGAACGGCGATCGTGGTGCCGCCTCGGTTCGCCCACGGCTTCATCACGCTTGCGGACGACACGGAGGTGCTGTATCTGCACAGCGAGTTTCACACCCCAGCCGAAGAGGGGGGTCTTCGCTACGACGATCCCGAGCTTGGGATCTCCTGGCCCATGCCTCCGTCGGTCGCCTCCGAGAGAGACGCCTCATGGCCTGGATTGCGAGTGCAGCAGACCGAGATCAAGCGGCGCCTGAGGCTGTGCGAGCTTGCCTGACCTCACCGACAACGACGTGCCGCCTGAGGAGAAGCGCATGGGGCAGCTCGTCACCGACCTGTTCCCCTTGTGCCGCAGCATCCTCGGCCCGGCAACCCGAGCAACATTGGATCGTATTGCTGTGGAGATCCCGATTGAGATCCGTTCGGTGCGGAGTGGTACCGCCGTACTGGATTGGGAGGTGCCCGACGAGTGGGAGATCCGCGATGCGTTCATCGCTCGACCCGGTTCCAGCGAGCGCATCGTCGACTTCCGAGCATCGAACCTCCACGTTGTCAGTCACAGCACTCCCGTTGATCGGATCATCTCGCTCGAAGAGCTGCAGCCGCATCTCCACTCCTTGCCAGACCGTCCCGAACTCGTGCCGTATCGAACCTCGTACTACGCACCGACATGGGGCTTCTGC
This sequence comes from Ilumatobacteraceae bacterium, assembly GCA_040006755.1. Lineage (GTDB taxonomy): Bacteria > Actinomycetota > Acidimicrobiia > Acidimicrobiales > Ilumatobacteraceae > JAENVT01. The sequence goes on from JBDTWJ010000226.1 coordinate 4,306, forward strand.
CTAGCTGACGACATGCGCCGAGCGTTGCAGCGGGGCGATTACCAGGTCGTCATCGACAGCTCGTTGCAACCGGGTGAGCTGAGCTGGGGCGAGCTCGTGGTGCCCGGCGACGAACCCGCAGAGGTGCTGCTCACCACACACATCTGTCATCCCTCGATGGCCAACGACAACCT
>JBDTWJ010000227.1:0-4467 GCA_040006755.1 Ilumatobacteraceae bacterium
ATGTTGGCCACGCTCAGCGCCATGCTTTCGGTTGTGTTCCCGGTACACCCGCGTACCAAGAAGACCATCGACGAACTGTCGCTGTCGTTGCCGCCGTCTTTGATCGTCATTGAGCCACTCGCGTATCTCGAGTTCGTGAAGCTGGAGAGCTCCGCCCGATTGGTCTTGACCGATTCAGGCGGCGTGCAGGAGGAGACGACAGCTCTCGGAATATCCTGTCTGACCTTGAGAACCTCAACGGAACGCCCCGTGACGGTGACGCACGGAACGAATCAGGTCGTCGGGACGGACCCTGCGAGAGTTCTCGCCGCAGCACGAGCCGTCCTCCTGGAGAGACCACCCGTCAGACGGCCGGAGCTCTGGGACGGTCATACAGCTGAGCGGGCAATCGCTGCGCTGCTTCAGTCCGTTTCATCTGACGCATGGAAGCCTTACGACCTCGGGCAGCAACGATGACCGGCGACGTCACGCGCAGCGAAGGCTTTGTGGTCTTTGCCGGTCAGGACTGGTGGTACCACGGTCAGGCCCATTGCGATTTCCAGATTGCCCGCCACCTTGCCGAGGATCAGCCGGTCCTCGTCGTGAACAGCATCGGCATGCGAATGCCAACCATCAAGAACAGCGATGCCGTGGTGACACGGATCACGAGAAAAGCCAAGTCGACGTTGCGTTACCTACGCCGTCCCGAGCCGGCGCTACGGAGCTTCTGGGTGATGACGCCGATCAGTGTCCCGGTGTTCTCGCACCCACGATTGCGCCGACTGAACGCGCGCTTGGTCGGATGGCAGGTTCGGGCTGCGACTCGGCTGGTGTTGCGAATGCGTCGGCCAACAGTGATCGTCGTGGTTCCGACCGCACTCGACGTGGTTCGCACGATGAAACTCGACGTTGCGGTCTACTACCGAGCTGACGATCATGCTGCGACGACCGGCGTGGATCACAAAGTGATCTTCGGGCTCGAGTCCGAGCTACTCATGACGGCACGACTGACGGCCTACAGCAGCCAAGCATTGCTGAGCGCTGAGGCCCATCGACCTCGACGAAATGCGGTGTTGCTCGCCCACGGTGTGGACGTCGATCATTTCGACCCAGCGCAGACCAGCGCCGAGCCCGTACTCACCGCGTCGATTCCTCATCCTCGCGTCGGTTTCTTCGGCCAGATCGAACCGGAGAGCATCGACCTCGATCTGCTCGTTCGGATCGCTGAAGCGGACCGTGCGAGACAGCTCGTGCTCATCGGCAGAGTAGCGATGGATCTCTCACGACTGAGCTATTTGAACAACGTGCACGTACTCGGGTGGCAGCCGTACGCCGAGCTGCCGGCGCTCGCAGCTCGGTTCGATGTTGCGATCTGCCCGATGCCAGACACCAAGTGGGTCGAGTCCGCCAGCCCGATCAAGATCAAGGAGTACCTCGCACTAGGGCTCGCAGTCGTGACACGAGACATTCCTCAGCTCAGGACACTCGCGAATGTTCTGACGCTTGCGCGTACCAACGACGACTTCGTTGCTGCGATCGACGAGGCAATCGCGACCGGTGGGCGGGCGACCCCCGAGTTGCGTCGGCTCGCTGTCATCGGTGATACATGGCGCGTTCGGGCCCAAGAGCTCCGCTCTGCGCTCGGCATGAACCGCGTCGAGTTGAGCGAGCCTGAACTGCTCGGACGTCACCCCTAGCGGGCCAAATTTGATGCAGGCCCGACGGACACATATCTCTCGACCCGACTACGATCACGCTGATCGCTGGCCTGTGAGGAGCCCATGGAACTTGATTTGATCGTCGCATCGTTGCGTCGCTACTGGTACGTGATCCTCGCTTGTGGGCTGCTCGGGGCTTTGCCCGGCCTCGCCACCTTGAAAGACAAACCTGTCTCGTACCAATCCGAGGCGGTCCTCATGGTCCGACCTCCCAGCGAGTCCAGGAGCCAGACCTGGTCGGGTGATCCAGACCGGTATGTCATCGGTCAACTCGGGGTGTTGAAGTCCGAAGGACTCGCGGCGCTCGTTGCGAAGCAGATCGACAACGGCGTGACCACCGACTACGTGATCCATCACGTTTCGATGTCTCAGCAGCCCGCCACCGACCTGGTCAGCGTCAAAGCGCGAGGTTCCGACCCCCAGACGGCGCAGCAACTCGCAAACGCCTACGTCGATCTGTACTTCGTCGCCGTTCGAGGCTCCGTCGAGGAGAGCCAGCAGCCCGATATCGATCAACTGCAGGTCGACCTCGCAGACCTGAAAACCCAGCTCGCCGACGTCGACAATAAGATCGCCGTGCGAATGGCACCGTATCTGCCAACGGGCCCAGCCACGAGTTCGCAGCAGTTCACGATCCCGGGCGTCGATCAGATCGCTCCAGATCTCACCACGGCCAAAGATACGCTCCTCAATCAGTACAGTCAGCTCCTGTCGACGATGACAGAACTTCAGTTGAGCGCTCGCCTGCGTGTGACGACTGAGATAGTGCAACGAGCAACGCTGCCCGTGACGCCCCAGGCCGTTTCTTCAAAGATCTACGTCGCAGCGGGCATCGCCGGGGGACTCTTCCTCGGCTTTCTCCTCTCCGTCTTGCTCGCCCGATTCTCCCGCCTGGTGATCAGCCGACAACAGGCCGAAGACATTCTCGACCAACCGTTTGTCGGCGAGATGCCCTACGCGAGAAGCCTTGCTGCATCTCCAGCTCTAGCGATGGGTCAGATGCCCGACGCCGTCAACCGTTTCGTCGACGGTTTATGTGTCCGCGCCGAAGCGTCAACCGAAGGTGGGCAGAATGTCGTCGTTGCGGTCGGCTCGACCGAGCGCTGGTCCGGTTGCACCACGCTCGCGATCGCAATCGCCAATCGATTCGCGGCCGCCGGTCATCAGGTTTTGCTCATCGATGCCGACGTTCGCAAGCCGAAGCTGACCAAACTGTTCGCAAGCGATAGACCCGGCTTGAACACACTCCTCGACCTTCCAAAGGCACGTAAGCGGGCGCCGAACGCTCAGGACAACGCCCCCGGCAGGCCTATCGGGCTGCCGGACGCCTTGGCAGCGACTCTAGTTCCCAACATCCATGTCGTCGGCCTGGGATCGACCGAGTCGATGCTCGTACTTCGGCGACACAGCATTCCGGCAATCATCGCGGCCACCACGGCGCTGTCGCATGTGGTTGTCTTCGATGGTGGACCTCTGCTCGCCTCTGCGTCAACTGTTCAGTTGATGCAACGAGTCGACGCTGCCGTGCTGGCCCTGCCGAGGTCGCGCCAACGAGTGTCGTCACTCGCTTCTGTTGCCCGCCAGCTGCAGTCGAGAAGCGGCGAGCTGTTGGTCGTTCAAACCAATACGTCGCGTCGTCGGCGTCGGCGGCGTGCACCCGCGAACCCCATCATTGCCGCGCCAGAGGCGTCGCACGACGAGGAGGAGAGGACGCCGGTTGGGGCGGGCCAGCATTAACGCCCGAGTTGGGCGGCTCTGTCACCCTCGGGTGCTCGCAGTAGCGGCGGCACTGGCGCTCACGGTCGGATGTGCGCCGGCTACTAGCAGCGCCCCAGCGCTTTCCGACACGTCGCAAGGAGCAACGCCTACCGGTTTGTCGATGCCCTCCGCTGAAGACACGCCACGTGGAGTTACTGACGGCGCTTCCTCGATTCCCACGTCCGACGACACGTTTCCAGAAACCACGCGCACCGGTTCAACCGAGGTCGTCGTCGGGGCGGACAACACGCTCCAAAGGCTGCCTTCCGTACCAGTGGATGCTTCTGGCCAACGCAACCTCCAGCCCGGCAACAGTGTGGGTGAGGTACAACAAGCCATCAGTAGTGCCAGTCCGGGCGACGTCGTCACCATCGCAGATGGGACATATCGTGGCAATCTTGCATTCAATTCGTCAGGTGGTACCGCGACTCAGATCGTGATTCGACCGGCGAACGAAGGCAAGGCCGTGTGGGAGGACGGCAGTTTCGAGATCACGGGATCACACATCATCATCGTCGGTCTCACCATCACTTCTGACAACGCGAACTTCCTTCGAATATCCGAACAGGCCCGTGACATTCGGATCAGCAGCTTCACCTTCGACAACGTCGGGTCCGGTGATGACGGCTCGTCGACCGGCATCATCCGGATAGAGAGCGACCCATCTTCGCCACCCGGGATTCCTACGCAGAACTCACCACCTGTCGCGATCGACCGTCACATCTTCATCGACGGGAACACCTTCAACCGGCCGCGCAATACGGTGCTGTGGGTGAACCACGGTAACCGCGGCATCAACTTCGTCCACAACAAGATCCATGGCCCACACGAAATCTCCGGTGGCGAGACCGAGGCATTGAAGTTCGGCTATGGGACCGGTCTGTTCGAGCAGGCTGACTCTCGAATCGCTTTCAACACCATCACGGATTGGAGTGGACTTCCGTACGTCATCGGGATCAAGATGTCTGGAGTAGCCATAGTTGCGAACCTCATCGGACAAGGTCGCGTCGAG
>JBDTWJ010000228.1:0-4320 GCA_040006755.1 Ilumatobacteraceae bacterium
GGGCATCACCGGACTGTGGCAGGTCGAGGCCAGGGACAACCCATCGTTCGAGGCATACCGCCGCCTTGATTTGTTCTACGTCGAGAACTGGTCGATCACGCTCGATCTCATCATCATCATTGGAACGGTCGAGATGATCGTGTCGCAGCTGTTCCGCACTATTCTGCCCCAACGCAAGCCCACACGTCAGCCCGAGCAAGAGCCGGAAACGATCGTCGCGCGCGAACTGACGCCGACGGCCGCCAGCAAGTCGCCATACGAGCAGGTTGCCTAGAACAGGTGAGGTTGCAATGAGTGCCGTGAGGCCTTGCGAGCGCGGCGACATGCGAGCCGTTGCGGAGTTGTATGCCAAGGCGTTCCACAAGACCAGCATGGCCTCCTCGACCGGTTTGCCGATCTATCTCGGCGAGCTCCACCTCGACAACCCGTGGTACGACCCTGAGAATCCCCCGCTGGTTGCCGAGTCGACTGGTCAGCGAATTGTCGGCTTCATCGGTACCGTTCCCATGCCGATGCGCATGTGCGGACGTCCGATACGCAGCGTTGTCGGCGGAAACTTCATGGTCGATCGCGAGCACAGCGATCCACTCGTTGCGGCGCGACTCTTGAAGACCTTCCTGTCTGCACCGCACGACATCGCACTCACCGATACCGCGAGCCAGGTCGCAATCAGGATGTGGCAGGGCTTTGGGGGAGAACTGGCGCAATACCAGAGCATGCGGTGGGTGCTGCCGCTGAAGCCGCTGTCGCTCGGCGTCTCGTTCGCTGGCCGGTCCAGGGTCGCGCGAGTCGCGTCGGCTGGGGCGCCGGTCGCTCGAGCGATCGACCGGCTTGTCACCAGACGGCGCAGAACGCGATCGGGCGAGGTCGGTGCGCCGACGGTGCGGCCTGCTGACGCTACGTTGGTGCACGACTTCGTGAGCCAGCTCGACGACTCTTCGCGGCTGCAGTTCGCCGGCACGTCCGAGGAGTTCGGGTGGCTGGCCGCCATGGCCTCGCGCAAAACCCAGTTCGGGCCTCTTCGCACGATTGCCGTGCACGGCACACACGCAGACACGATAGGGGTCGTGATGTACTACCCGAACCGTCGTGGTCTTGGTCAGGTCGCGTTAGCAGCTGCGACTGCGGGCAATCACGCCAGCATGCTGTCGGCGCTTCGCCAAGACGCCATCGAACAGGGAAGCGCCGGATTGATGGGTCAGGCCGATCGCCAGTTGGCATTCGCGCTCAGTAATTTGCCCAGCGTCTACGTGTTCCGCAACGACTTCGTGATGCTCCACGCGAGGGAGGCTGGGCTCATCGCACCATTGCGCACCGGCGAAGTTGCACTCGGTCGCCTCTCCGGCGAGTGGTGGACGCGAACTCAGGGTGACTCCTTCGACTAGCTGTTTGTGGTTCCCCGGCGCAGGATCTTGCCGCTCGACGACTTCGGCAGCGCGTCGACCGCAACGATCTGATGCGGGACCTTGTAGTCCTCGAGATGCCGACGGAGATACCGCTTGATCGTCGTTTCGTCGAACTGATCACCTTCCGCGAGCACAACCTCGGCACGAATTGCGTTTCCGAGTATGTCGTCGGGCACGCCGATCACCCTCGCCTCGATGACCTCGGGTCGGGCGTAGAGCAGTTCTTCGATCTCGAGCGGGCTCACCTTCTGGCCGCGACTCTTGATGATGTCGTCGCGCCGCGCCACGAAGTAGAAGTTTCCGTCGTCGTCGGTGCGGAACAGATCGCCGGTGCGCAGGACTCGCACGTGAGGATCATCAGTTGGACGAACGACTGCAGCTGAGGCGACAGGGTCGTTCCAATATCCCAACATCACATTGGCGCCGCGGACGACCAACTCTCCTTCGCCACCCTTCGGAACGGGCGCACCCGCGTCGTCCTCCAGCCACATGTCGACGCCCGGCATGCCGCGACCGATGGACGCGGGACGCGTGTCGATCTCGTCGGGCGGCAGGAACGAGGTGCGCAGACACTCGGTCTGCCCGTGCATCAGGTAGATCTGCGCGGCTGGGAACATCGACCGCATCTTCGGAAGCAGGCTCTGCGGCATCGCAGCTGCAGCGTTGGTGAGGTATCGCACCGAGGCGAACATGTCATCGGAGATGTTCTCGAGGCGGAGGAGCAGCGCGAAGAGCGTAGGTACGCCGGCGAAGCCGGTGACCTCCTCGACAGCGATGAGCTTGACCAGGTCGAACGGGAACGCGTACCCCGACTGTAGGACCAGTCGGCCGCCGTGACGAAACGTGACGAGCAGTTGCAGCAGCCCATAGCCGAACGCGAGTTGCAGCACGCTGAGCACGACGTCGTCTGCGCCGTGGTGGAGGTACTCGCCTACGGTGGCGACGACCGAGTCGACACTTCGGTGGGTCAACGTGACGCCTTTCGGACCGCCGGTCGAGCCCGAGGTGAAGATGATCGCGACAAGGGCGTCGGCGGCGATTTCCGGAGGCGGATGATTCACGTCGCAATGAAGAGCATCGACAACCGTCCCTTCATCGTCGAGCACGATCGGCGATCCTCGGTGCTTCGCGACCTCATGCGCGGCGACGAGCAACGGCATCCGATCGCGGGCAACCACGATCGCCGTCGGTGTGCAGTGATCGATGACCTGCGCGAGTCGCTCGGGAGGCGTTGACGGGTCCATCGTGACGAGGCACCCACCTGCGGCCGCAACGCCGAAGATCGCGATCACGGCTGCGACGCTGTTGGGGACGATGACGACCACCCGATCACCGACGACGACTCCGATGCCCTGCAACTCGGCGCGTAGGGCGTCCGCGCTGCGCTGCAATTCTGCGTATGTGCGTCGCTGTCCTCCGCTCACGAGTGCAACCTTGTCGGGCCGGTCCGTCGCGGCTGCCGCGAGATACTCGTGGATCAGCACGGGCTGCGCTACCTCAGCTTGCTGTCGACGAACGTTGCGATGCGATCGATCGAGTCGAAGTTGTCGGCCACCAGTTCGCTGTCGTCGAATGAGATCGAATACTCCGTCTCGAGGAACGAGATGACCTCGACGACGCTGGTCGAGTCGAGGATGCCGCGCCCGAGCAGCGACGAACCGTCGGTGATGTGCGTACTTTCACCGAAAAGAAGGTTGGCCTCGATGAACTTTCTCACGGAAGCACTGATCAAACTCTTTTGCATGTTCGTCCCTTGGCCTAGATCAGACTTGAACTGCGGCGATCGATGTCGGTCGTGAAGTCGAGAGGTCGGTGCCTCTTGGTGCGACTCTGACGGATCAGCGCGTGATCAAGTAGTTGCGTCGAGAGAATACCGACAAAAGCCATGTTGTCGGTATTACTCAGGGTTATGGGCTCCTGTGCGTTGACGACCCGTTGGAGTTTGCTGCGAAGCGCCTGGACTGCAGTCGGATCGAACACCCCAGCGCGGATGATGCTGTCGTGCGACAGAGCGTCGTCGACCACGGCTGGAGCGTGGCGGGCAACAAAGCATGCGGCATCGGGGGCCCGGTACGGCTGCTTCTTCCGGGAGATGATCGAGTCCGGCACCAGGCCTCGTGCGAGCCGCTTGAGAATGTGTTTCTCGTCGAGTCGCGGCAGCTTGTAGCTGGCCGGCAGCGAATTGCAGAAGGCGATGACATCGGCGTCGAGGAACGGGAAGCGGCCCTCGACGGAGTGCGCCATCAGCATCCGATCGCCCTGCGACGAAATGATGTACGGCGACAACAGGGTGGCGATCTCGACATACTGCGCTTGCGACAGGCTCTCCCACTGCGAGAACCGATCAGGAAGATCGGCAAGCACCGGCAGCGTCGCTCGCTCCGAGAGAGCGTCCTGGAGCTGGGTCGAGAAGAACCGCTTCAGCGTCGACGTCGTCATCCATCGCGGATGATGAGCGAAGTCGGGCTGCCCGACTCGGTCGAGCCCCTGGCGCCAGAACGCATGTGATACACCCGTGACACCGGTCGGCGAACGCGTCAGGTAGGGATAGAGGCGGTTCAGGAGGAGCGGGCGCAGCTTGGAATCGGGGCGCTTGGACCAGTACTCGCGAATCTTGGCCTCACGGAAGATGTCGTAGCCGGCCAGCACCTCGTCGGCGCCCTCGCCGGTCAGCACCGCCTTGGTCCCCGTACCACGCGCCACCTTCGAAAGCAGGAACAAGGGCGCAAGCGCCGTGCGCAACACCGGCGTTTCGGCGTGCCCGATTGCGTCGGGGAACGCAGCCGCGATGTCGTCACGCCCGACGAGGATCATTTCGTGCCGACTGCTGAGCGTTGCCGCCATCTCACGTTGGTGAACACGCTCGTCGAACTCCTCCTCCTCGAATCCGATGGAGAAGGTGCGGAAGTCGCTC
>JBDTWJ010000229.1:0-4297 GCA_040006755.1 Ilumatobacteraceae bacterium
CTTGGCGAACTCATCAGCACTCGTGTTCTCAGCAATCAACACCAGATTCGGTACCGCGTCGATCAACTCCTGACGCACCGCCGGGTCCAACTGGCGCAACACCCGCCCCATCACGTCGACGTGTTCACCCGACACCCGACCAGCACTCAACGACGCACCGAGCTCCGGCACAGTCTTGACCGTCTCGGCACGCTTCAACACCTGCTCACCGTGTCGCAAACTCGTCCGCCCAGCCTCGGCCAACGACTTCTCCGGGAACGACGACACCTCGGCAACAATTCGCGCCACCGCAACCTCGCGACCATCAACCCACGACCGCAACCGACGCACATCATCAACCGCGACCCGAAGCGAAGCCCAATCGGCGCAGCCCGCATCGACCGCCGCCAACCGCCCCACCAACTCTTGAACGTCGGTCGTCTTCATCCCCCAAGTATGACGAAGGGGTGTAACACAGTCCGTGGGACCAGCTCCCCGAGTCAGGCGACGAGCTGACCGCCCCGGAGCACGTTCATATCGCTTGCTCGCGACTCACGCACGCGGGCGAGTCTGTGGTCGTGATCGCTGACGCACCCGAATTGGCCACAGATCAGCAAGCATGGTGTGAGAATGTGCCGACTGGCCGGCGTCTGAATATCCCAGAACCTAGACGGCAGCGGGGGCGTCGACGCCGAGTTCGAACTTCAGGTATTCCTCGCCGGTGTCTTCCCAATCCTCGAACTGGATGACACCCATCTCCTCGAAGCGACGGCGTAGCCACTTGTCGTTGCGATCGAGCAAACCGAGCTTCTTGCAGTTCGGAACGATCTTGCTGAACAGCATCGATTGGAACACCTGACGCGTCGGGTCCTCCAACACCAGCGGCACGATGTCGCGGACCTTCACCTCCATGCGCTCCCACACCTCTTGCTGCATGAAGCGATCACGCATGCGGATAGCGGCCTCGAAAGCGAACTCCTGGCGATCCTTCATCTCCGCATCGGTGAGTGAGTCGTAGACCTCTTTCAGCGAGAGCACGCCGAAGGCAACGTGGCGTGCCTCGTCGCTCATCACGTAGCGAAGCAACTGCTTCAGAAGCGGTTCGTTGGTGAACTGGTGCATGAAACCGAACGCTGCGAGTGCGAGCCCCTCCACCATCACCTGCATGCCGAGGTAGGTCATGTCCCACCGGCTGTCGTTGACGATGTCGTCGAGCAGCATCCGGAGGTGCGAGTTGATCTGGTACTTGCCGCCGAGCTTCTCGTCGAGATAGCGAGCGAACACCTCCACGTGGCGTGCCTCGTCGACGACCTGTGTGCTGGCATACAGCTTGGCGTCGTACCACGGCACCGTCTCGACGATCTTCGCGGTGCACAGCAGCGCACCCTGCTCGCCGTGCATGAACTGGCTGAGGCTCCAGTTGCGGCTCTCGACGCCGAACTCGAGCCACTTCTTGTCGTCCCACTTCTCGACGGGTGTGCCGATGTACATGTTGGCGTCGACACCGGTGCCGATCAGCGCCTGATCTTCGGCAACCGTCTTCTCGATGTCGACCTCAGTGTCCCACGGCAGATCGGTGGTGGCATTCCACTGACCGATCTTGGCCTTCTCGTACAGCTTGCGCAAGGCCGGCCGGCTGAGCGAGTAGTCCCATGTGAAGATGGTGTCGGCGTTGTTCTTGACGATGTGGGCAATCTCGGTCGGATCGTGTGTTGGGATGGCCAAGATCGCATCGATGTCGTTGATCTCGGCGCGGCCGATGATCGATTCGTTGTCGTTGTGCGTGACAGTCATGTCAGCTCCTCATGAGGGATGGCTGGAAGGCCGGAAGGATGAAGGTCTTGATGAAGGATCGTGCGGAATCGGGCTCGCCGAGGTCGACTTGCTCGGACGGTGCAAGGAAGTAGCTGATGACGAGTCGAGCGAGCAGTTCGACGAGCCTTGCGCCCTCGCGGCGCGGCAGGTAGCCGTCGACCAATGGTGACAGGAACACTGTCGCAACGCGAATGATGCGGGGCAGGCCGTCGACGGTCAGCTGGCCCAGCGTGTCGCCTGGCTCACTGGCGAGCATCAGCGAGAGGTGTTGGTCACTGCGAAGCTCGTGGGTGGCGTGCATGACACAGCGCACCAGGAGATCTTCGAAATCGACGGCGCCATCGAGATGCACGGCGAGCCGGGTGAAGAAATCCTCGAGCTCGCGAACCCGCAACGCCTCGAACAGGATGTCTTTGCCGCCAGGGAACATCCGGTACAACGTCGCCCGCGAAACGCTTGCCTCGTTGGCGATGTCTTCGATGGTGACCTTGGCGAGCCCCCAGCGTTCGCAGCAGAACTTCGCCGCGTCGAGGACGCGTGTCTCTGCCGGGTCAAGACTCATCCTGAGACAATAAGACACATAGTGTCTCACCGTCAATAGGGCAAGCGACCCAGCCCGGCCGTTGTCACAACCTGCCCGCCTCGATGATCCTTTGCACGAAGGCTTTTGTCCGGTCTTGCTGGGGATTTTCGAAGATCTGCTCGGGTGGACCTTCCTCATGGATGACACCCTCGTGCAGGAAGCAGACCTTCGACGAGACTTCCTTGGCGAAGCCCATCTCGTGCGTCGCCAGCATCATCGTCATGCCGTCCCTTGCGAGGTCACGAACGATGTTGAGAACTTCTCCGACCAACTCAGGGTCGAGGGCCGACGTGATCTCGTCGAGCAGCAGCAGTCGAGGCTCCATCGCGAGGGCGCGAACGATGGCCAGACGTTGTTGCTGGCCGCCCGACAACCTGTCGGGATATTCCTTGGTCTTGTCTTCGAGGCCGATGCGCTTCAGCAACGCGACACCGCGCTCCTCGGCAAGCTCCTTGGTGAACCCGAGGACCTTCACGGGAGCCAGCGTGATGTTCTGGAGCACGGTCATGTGCGGGAAGAGGTTGAAGCTCTGGAAGACGATGCCGACCTCGCGGCGAAGCGCATCGACGTCGATGCCACGTCCACTGACTCGATCGTCGCCGAGACGGATCTCACCACTTTCGATGGTCTCCAGCTGGTTGATGCAGCGAAGCAGCGTCGACTTGCCGCTGCCCGATGCGCCGATCAGGCACACAACCTGGTGCAGGTCGACGGCGAGATTGATGCCGCGGAGCACCGGGTTGGTGCCGAACGTCTTGTGCACATCGCGTAGTTCGAGGAACGCCATGGTGCTACCGGCCCGCCAACGTCTTGGACTGCTGGCGACGGATCAATCCGTCGAGCCAGCGAGTAAACGGGATCGTGACGAGGAGGAACAACAACGCGGCCATCGAATAGGCGGCCAACGTCCCTTTGGAGTTGTTGATGAACCGGGCGCGATTGACCACGTCGAGCACGCCGAGCACGCTGATCAGGGCGGTGTCCTTCTGGAGGCCGATGAAGTCGTTGAGGAGCGGTGGGATCACACGACGCACGGCCTGCGGCACTACGACGTGACGCATCGTCTGCGTGTATGTGAGACCCAGCGATCGGGCCGCCGCAGTCTGGCTCCAATGCACCGATTCGATGCCGGCGCGATACACCTCCGACACGTACGCCCCGTAGGTCAAGCTCAGTGCGATGATCGCGTACTGGTTGTCGGAGAAACCTCCGACGATCGGCACGTGGGCTTGGGCTAGGCCGAGACCGACGATGTAGATCACCAGCAGCGAAGGAATACCGCGGAAGACATCGACGTAGACGGTTGCGAGAAATCGAATCGGTCTGCATGCCGGCCCAGGCAGCAATCGCATGATCGCGACCACGAGAGCCCACACCAGCACGATGACCTCGGCGACCATGAACACCTGGACGTTGATCCAGAAGCCCTTCAGCAACGACCTCCAAGCGCCGCCATCACTCAGGGTCTCCCATCCGAAGAACACCCTGGCGACGGCGTGATGATTGGCGGTCAACAGATAGGCGAGAAAGGCAACTACGTACACCGACAGGCCGATGCCCACGGCGTACCAGGCCCAGTCGCGGGCGCGCTCACCCTCCCGGCGAGCCGACTCGATCTCGCCCTGTTGGGCCAGTCGCGAGGCGCGTACCGAGTGGATCATCGACGGAATCCCCGCCGGTGGGAACAGCAGCGCCACGGATGCGGCTCTGCGATAGGTCAGTACCCGACCCACCCGCCGCATGGCAGGAGGGTCGGGTGCAACCAATCCGTCCAATGAAGGCTCAGGCAGCAGGTACGTCGACGAAGGGAACTGTCGACGGATCGCCGCCGAGGTACTTGGCGATCAACGTCGTGATCGTGCCATCGTCGATCATGCTCTGAATGACCGGATCGAAGATCTCCTTCTTGCCGTTGCCCTT
>JBDTWJ010000230.1:0-4205 GCA_040006755.1 Ilumatobacteraceae bacterium
ATGGGGGCTAGGGAACTTCTTCCGGTTGAGAGCGTCGCAACACTATCAGCAGGTCAGCGGAATCGCGCCAGAGGATTCGGCCCGGCGGATTCGTGATCTGGGCGAACTATGGTGCCCAAAGTGCGTCTCTCCGTGGACCCGTCGCTCAACTCGACCGACTATCCCTTCCACCATCGAATCAGGGTCAGGTTCGCCGAAACCGACGCAATGGGGATCGTCCACCACAGCCGCTACCTGCCCTATCTGGAGGAGACGAGGGTTGCATACCTTCGTCATCTCGGCCATCCGTATGCCGAGATGCGTTCGGTCGGCGTCGACTACGCGGTGCTCGAATGCTTCGTGCAGTACCGACAGCCGTTGCGCTTTGATGAAGAAGTCGATGTGCACCTGCGCCTGGCATCGGCATCGCGGACGTCGTTCCAAATGGCCTACCTGCTGACGGTCGGCTACTCAGTCAGGGCAACTGCAGTCACCGTTCACGGCTCCGTCACAGCGGCCGGGCGGCCCACACGCTTGCCGCAATGGTTGACCGATCTGGGCTCGTCACCGCCGGATGCCCGAGCTGAGCCGACAGCGTTGCCGCACCACCTTTCTTGACCAATCCTTGACGGTTTTTCATCTGCTACCCGGCGATATCTCGGCAGGAGTCGCTTATCGTGCCCGTATGAGCAGCGGCCGGGCAGCTGGATGATCGGCATCTGTACCGACTCCAATTCGCAGTTGCCGCAACAGCTCGCCGAGCGTTACGACATCGAGGTTGTGCCGGTGACGGTGACCGTCGACGATCACGAGTACCTCGAAGGTGTCGACCTCGACGCGGATGAGTTCTATGAGATGCTCCGCGACGATGCGCGTCCCCGGATGAGCACGAGCCAACCGAGTCCAGGACAGTTCGCTGCGGCGTACGAGTCGCTGTTGCAGCGTGGGTGCGACGAGATCTTGTCGATCCACGTCACGGCGTCGACATCCGGCACGATCAACTCGGCGCGCCTCGCGACCCGGGCGCTGCCGATACCCGTGCGGCTCGTTGACTCGGGTACCGCCGGCTTCGGGGTCAGCTGCTGTGTGTGGGCTGCCGCCGACGCGGTGTCGAAAGGTGCCAAGGTCGACGAGGCCGTGCACATAGCGGAGACCCTCGCGCCTCAGATCGGCGCGCTGTTCGTTGTCGGCGAGCCCGACTTCATTCGCTCCGGCGAATTGAACGGTCGGGCCGGCGTACCGGTGATGACGGTGCACGACGGCGAACTCGATGTGGCCGCACGAGTCTCTACACCCGAGGAAGTCATCACGACCATCGCTGCGAAGGCGATCGCCTGGGCGCCTCGCCTGAACGTCGCGGTTGGAATGGCCGATATGTCGGGCAAGCAGCTCACCGATTCCCTAGCAAGCATCATCAGCGAATCGCCGAACGTCCTGGAGATCGTTCGCTACCGTATCGGGCCGAGTGTCGGCGTCTACGCGGGGCTCGGAGCCGTTGGGTGCTTCATGTTTCCCGCGGCGTGACGGGTTCTTCGGCCAGCGCACGAACGGCCCAATCGAGCAGCCAGCTCAAGAAGTTGTAGAGGTGGTATTCGCCAACCTGAGGGTCGTCGTCGGGAATGTCGTCGGGGTCGTGATCCTCGACGACGTCGAGCATCGTTCCCAAAACCAGGCGAAGTCCGTTGATCGCCTGCACGAACGCGATCATCGCTTCTTCGTCGACCGCGTCCGGCGACCCGAGCGCGGCATTGACGGTGTTGATTCCCGACAACCGTGAGGCGACGAGGTCTTCGCGCATCAGGCGCTGGTACTCCTCTTCCGCTTCCGCATCGTCGGCAAGGTGATATGCGGGCGGGAAGATCCTGATCAACCGGGGATCACCCGATTCACCCATCAGCAACTGACCGAGCTCGGTCAGCAGTCGGGTGACCAGTTGCTTCTCGTCGTCGCCGAGGTTGAAGGCAAAGCCGTCTCGAACTCGTTGGATCGGAGGGATGAATGCGCGCTTGCGGGCCATCAATCGTCTTGCTGCATCGTGGCCCACAAGCCGTGCTCGTGCAATCGGAAGACATCGATCTCTGCCTTCTCTCGTGCACCACTCGACACGACTGCTCGACCCTTCTCGTGAACGTCGAGCATCAACGACGTCGCCTTCTCCAAGCTGTATCCGAACACCTTCTGGAACACAAATGTGACATAGCTCATCAGGTTGATCGGATCGTTCCACACCAGCACGATCCATGGCCGGTCCGGCACGACTTCTTCGTCGATGTCGGTCTTGCCGACCTCGACGGGAACGGGCGTTGGGGCCATCTCCTCATTCTGCCGCTTGGCCGCTCTCTTCGGACGCCCTTACGATGGTCGCAATGGCTGTCGGCGCTCGTCCTCTCGTTCCCTCGCGGCTGGCACCGGCGAGGCTTGGCCGCAACGGCATCGCCCATGGGACTCGTCGCACCCCGACGACGGTTGTCGGCGGATACGTCGCACTGACCAAGCCGCGGATCATCGAGCTGCTGCTCATCACGACGGTGCCCACCATGGTTCTGGCAGAGCGCGGATGGCCGTCGTGGTCACTGGTGGCGATCACGCTGATCGGCGGCACGTTGGCCGCCGGCGGTGCCAATGCCATCAACATGGTGATCGATCGCGACATCGACACCCTGATGCCACGGACGCAGGGCCGACCGCTGGTCACCGGCCTCATCCAGCCGCGCAGCGCGTTGGTGTTCGCGCTTCTGCTCGAGGCGATCGCGTTCGGCGTTCTCTGGGCAGGCGCCAACCTGCTCTCCGCGGTACTGGCGTTGTCGGCAACTCTGTTCTATGTGTTCGTCTACACGCTGTGGCTGAAGCGAACGAGCACTCAGAACATCGTCATCGGCGGTGCGGCGGGCGCTGTGCCCGTACTGGTGGGATGGGCAGCTGTCCGCAACGACGTCACCTGGGCTCCGATCGTGCTGTTCGTCGTGATGTTCCTGTGGACGCCTCCTCATTTCTGGGCGCTGGCCATTCGCTATGCCGACGACTACCGGGCGGCCAACGTGCCAATGCTGCCCGCTGTCGAGACGGCTCAGGTCACCGTGCGCAAAATGGTCGGCTACACGGTTGCCATGGTTGCGTTCACCCTCCTGCTCATTCCGGTAGCCGACCTCGGCGCGATCTACGCCATCACGGCTGTTGTGGCGGGTGGTTTGTTCCTGTGGAGCACGATCGACCTCGGGAAAAGCCCAACGGCGCAACGGTCGATGCGAGTCTTCGGATTCAGCATCACGTACGTCACCTTGTTGTTCGCCGCGATGACGATCGACATTCTGGTGCGCTGGGGCATCTGAGGATTTCCGCCCGCGCGCCGAGCTATGGGTAATCTCGCAGTTGTAGTCCAATCGTCAGTAACCGATCGAGCACTGAATCGGGCGTGAGCTTCCGCGCCCGAAACGAAAGAGTCCCCTTGCCTATGACCACCATCGATACGCACGCTGCAGGCGCCTCGGCAGGCGTCAGGGCGCCGGCAAGCGCGCGCATGTCGTCGGTGGGCGATTGGTTGACCACGACCGACCACAAGCGCATCGGACGATTGTTCATCTCAGCGTCGCTCGTGGGGCTGCTCGGACTCATCGTCGTCGCTGCACTGCTCGGGATCGAACGGGTGGACGCCGAAGCTGCGATGCTCGACGTCAACTCGATGCCGCAGCTCTTCGCTCTCTACCGCATCGGTCTCACGTTCATCGTGCTCGTGCCCTTGATGCTGGGCGTCTCCATCGCTATCGTGCCGCTGCAACTCGGTGCACGATCACTGACGTTCCCACGCCTCGCGGCAGCCGGTTTCTGGACCTGGTTCATCGGTGCGGTGCTCGTGGTGGTGTCAATCGCAGCCAATGGCGGGCCTGGCGGTGGCGACACCAAGTTCGTCCAGTTGTTCCTCGTCGGTTTCATCGTCCTGCTGCTGGGTGTGGTTGCGGCCGCTGGAGCCTTGGCCACGACGGTGCTCACAACTCGCGCGCCCGGCATGAACATGCGGCGGGTGCCGGTCTTCAGTTGGTCGGCGCTGATTGGCGCGCTCGGCCTGGTTGTGGTGCTGCCAGCGGTCATCGGGGCGGTCGTGCTCACTTACATCGACTACCGCTCCGGACGCATCGGCTTCGGTGGGAACCTGGCCATCGACAGGTGGATCGGCTTCGGGTTCACCCAGCCGGCCACGTTCGTCTACGCCGTGCCGGTGTTCGGCTTCG
>JBDTWJ010000231.1:0-4157 GCA_040006755.1 Ilumatobacteraceae bacterium
CCCGCGCGACGTCGGCGACGCCGATCGTGATCAGCGTGAGCCGAGCAGGAACCGACATGCGATCAGTCGATCGTGATTGGTTCTTCGTCGGCGGGCGTGAACTCCGGCGTGTCTGGGGTGTCTTGGCCGATGCCCGCCTCGACACGCACCTTCTCGGAAACCTCGACCATGATCTCGGGGTTGTCGGCCAAGAAGCCCTTGGCGTTCTCGCGGCCCTGACCGAGCTGTTCGCCCTCGTAGGTGAACCACGCGCCGGACTTCTTGATGATGCCCATGTCGACGGCGATGTCGAGCAGCGTGCCTTCGCGGCTGATGCCCTTGCCATACATGATGTCGAACTCGGCCTGACGGAAAGGTGGTGCAACCTTGTTCTTGACCACCTTCACCCGTGTGCGGTTGCCGACGATCTCGGCACCGTCTTTGATGCTCTCGATGCGTCGGATGTCGAGGCGCACCGATGAGTAGAACTTCAGTGCCCGGCCACCAGGGGTGGTCTCGGGCGAACCGAACATGACGCCGATCTTCTCGCGCAGTTGGTTGATGAAGATGGCGATGGTGTTGGTGCGGCTGAGGTTGGCAGTGAGCTTGCGAAGTGCCTGGCTCATCAACCGAGCCTGCAGGCCCATGTGGCTGTCGCCCATCTCACCTTCGATCTCGGCGCGTGGCGTGAGCGCCGCAACCGAGTCGATGACCACGACGTCGACTGCACCGGAACGCACCAACATGTCGACGATCTCGAGTGCTTGCTCGCCGGTATCGGGCTGGCTGATGAGCAACTGATCGATATCGACACCAATAGCTCTGGCGTACACAGGATCCATCGCGTGCTCGGCATCGATGTACGCGCAGATGCCACCGTTGCGCTGTGCCTCGGCCACGACGTGCATGGCGAGGGTGGACTTGCCCGAGGACTCTGGGCCGAAGATCTCGACCACGCGGCCGCGCGGCAAACCCCCGACGCCCAGAGCGAGGTCGAGCGAGAGTGCCCCAGTCTGTATGGCCTCGATGCCCATCGAGGTCTTCTCGCCCATCCGCATGATGGACCCCTTGCCGAACTGCTTGTCGATGGCTGCCAACGCCACATCGAGTGCTTTTTCACGATCATTGGTCACTGTCGTTCTCCGTTTCCTGCCTGATGCATATGAGGGCTTGTAAGTCGTGGAGGTCGAATTGCACGACCTCGATTGCGTTGTCGGCCACCATACGGAGGGGGTGTTACACGGTTCCCCGAACAGATTCCCGACCGTTGTGAATGTGATGGTGAGCGTCTTGGCTTGTTCGAACAACAGCAGTGTAACTACGAACAGTCGTTCGATCAAGCATTCCCCTCTCTTATCCGGATACTTGTGCGGCGGCCACCGTTGCAGCCGCCTCGGCCAAGTCCGCCGCATCGGGACGATGCACCGCGAGATCCGTTGCCAGCCAGATCGTGAAGCTGAAGGGATAGACCAGGATCGGCATCAACACCGCGATGCCGATCAGCGACAAGACCATCGGAGCGATAGGAATGTCGGGCGACGTCATGACGAACCCGATCGTCATCCCAACCGTCAACACGATGAACGTCAGCACGGTGTTGATCGTGATGGCACCGAGTTCGAAGCCCTCTTCGCGACGCCAACGAATGCCGCACGTTCGGCACCGATCGTACTTGCCGAACCATGCGCGGATGAACGTGCGACGTGAACCGCACCACGGGCAACGCAACACCAGTGCACGACGCAACATCCGCCCGAAGGTCGGAACTTTCGTCGGCATGTGCGTCACCCTAGAGACAATCGACGCTTCATCAGCCAAACTAACGGCGTGCGCCGAACCCTCGCTGGTCTCATCTTTGGTATTGCCTACGTGTGCGCCAGCATCGCCATCAGCGGATGGTTACTTCAGCGAAGCGCGTTCGATCCCGACCGCACCGGTGATCTGGCCGAGGTGGTGCTGCAGGACAATCGCATCAAGACGCAGATCACCAACACCATCGCCGATGCTGTCTCGTCGCAACGAGGACTCGACAAGGCCACCGTGCGCCAGGTCGTCGCCAGCACAGCCAGCACGCCGCAAGGAGCACTGTTCCTCAGCCAGGTCCTTCACGATGCGCATGCCAGGCTGATCGGTCAGTTGAAGGGGCCGGTGCGCATCACCGGCCCACAGATGGTGCTGTTGGTACGCAACGAGGTTGTGGCCGACATGCCGGCGATCACGCTGCCGGTGCCGCGCGTCTCGGCGCTCGACAGGATTCGCCGCATTCTTCGGTGGACCATCCCGTTCACTGCTCTCTTCGCCGTCGGACTCTTCGTGATCGGATTCATGCTGCACCCCAAGCGCTCCGCGCTGGTGCACAGCCTGGGCTACGGCATGGTGCTCTTGGGACTGTTGATCGTGATCTTGGGATACATCGTGCCTCGCTTCGGGCTACCTGCGCTCAGCGACAACATGTGGGCCGATGTATCAGCGCGCCTCGCCAACGATTCGTTGCCGCTACTCATCGGTCTCGCGATTCTTCTCGGTGGTGGGGGTCTGATGCTGCTCGTCGGCACCGGCTTGTTGCGACGCAGACGACGTTGGAACGCGCCCGTCAGCACGTATCGATATCGCGAAGAGCGTCGCTGGGGTTAGGTGAGGGGTTAGGTGAGGAGTTAGCTGACCAATTCGGTGACGAAGTCGCCGAACACGTCGGCGTAGTGCATCGCATCGGTTTCGGCATGCATGACCGAGATCAACCACTGTTCGTCGAGACCGGGCGGCAACAGCACGCCGCGGTTGATGCCGTGCATCCACTGCGCGAACGCGAGGTCGAAGTCGGTGCCCTTGTAGTCGCGGTAGTTCTGGATGGGCGTCGATGCCCACGTGACGCAACCCTTCGCCCCGAACTGCACGGTGTGTGCCGGCAGGTCGGCATCGGTGATGACCTTCTGGCACGCCTCGAGGACGCGGCGATTGAGGTCGATCGTTGCATCTGTCGCCTCAGGCGTGCAGACCTCGCCGAGCACAGCCTTTGCCGCGGCCATGCACAGCGGGTTGCCGTTGTACGTGCCGAGGTGCAACACCTTGCCGCTGGTGATCTGATCCATGCACTCCTGGGTGCCACCGAACGCACCCAACGGCAAGCCGCCACCGATGCTCTTGGCCAACGCAACGAGATCGGGCTGCACGCCGACAGCGCCAGTTGCGCCGCCCCATCCCGCAGTGATGCCGGTCTTGACCTCGTCGAAGATCAGCATCGTGCCGTACTTGCGCGTGATTTCGCGCACCGCCTGCAGATAGCCGGGCTGCGGCAGACAGATTCCGATGTTCTCCATCACGGGCTCGACGATGAACGCCGCGACGTCGCGACCGGCCAGCGCCTTCTCGAGAAGATCAGGACGGTTGTACGGGATCACCTTGGTGTCGCCGAGCACAGCCCGAGTGATGCCAGCGGTCGCGGGAATCGCTCGCGGTTCGTCAGCAGGCCCGGCCTCGCTGATCGGTGGCTTCATCGAGATCATCACCTCGTCGTGGTGGCCGTGGTATCCGCCTTCGACCTTGACGATCTTGTCGCGACCCGTGAACCCGCGAGCGACGCGAATGACGTCCATCGTGGCCTCGGTGCCGCTGTTGGTGAAGCGCCACATCGGGAGGTTGTAGCGAGCGGCGAGCATCTCGGCGACATCGGCGTTCAGCTCGCAGGGCGTGACGAACAGCGTGCCGTCGTCGAGTTGGTTCTCGATCGCCTTTCGTACCGCAGGGTTGCAATGGCCGGCGAACAGCGCGCCGTAGCCGAGGTCGAAGTCGACGTAGTGGTTGCCGTCGACGTCTTCCATCCACGCGGCCTGGGCTCTGCGCACGACGATCGGGTGCGGATCGTACGCCTGGAAGCTCGACGGCACGCCGAGCGGCATGACCTTGCGGGCCCGCTCGGTGGCCTTCATCGAACCAGCTGTGCGTTGCACGTACACACCCAGTTCGCGTCGGGTGATTTCCTTTGCTCTGCTGACGAGTTGGCGTGTGTCGATGGATTCCATTGCACTCATTCGATTCTCCAGGTGGATTTCGTTCCTGACAGCCTACCTCACCACGGAATCCATCGTGAACGACCGCGCAACACGACGTGACGGAGAATCGAGCGTGGAAGTGGGGCACAGATGTGGCACACTGGGCGACCTACATGGTGGCCGTAGTTC
>JBDTWJ010000232.1:0-4096 GCA_040006755.1 Ilumatobacteraceae bacterium
CGAGGACGATGTCGAACGTGGTGGCGAGTTCGCCGGTGTCGTCGGGCTTGAACTCGCGGATGAGGCTGCGCTGCACGCCGAACACAGCGTCACCGTCGAGGAAGTCGCTCTCGACATCGAACACATGCGTGATGAGATCTTTGTACTCCGGGTGCCGCGCCCAGATGTGGAGGTGTCCTGGACGCCACCAGTTGCGACCGTTCTTCTTCAACAGATCGCCTGCGGGCCCGTCGCTAGGGATGGGATACGGGACGGGACGGATGCTGCGAATCTCGAACCCTCCATCGGGCTGCGAGTGGTAGATGCCGCGTAGGTTGTTGGGGCTCTGGATCCCGGGCTGCTGGACCGCATAGAACATGTTGCTGGCGTTCTGCCAGCAGTCGAGGACGACACCTTCGACCGGCTTGCCGTCGACATCGGTGATGGTGCCGCGCACGACGACCCGATCGCCGTCGTCGGGATCCTCGAGCATCGACTCGCCGTCGGCGCGATCGGGGGCGCCCGCCGCGTGGAAGGGACCAAGCACGGTGTTGTCGGTGAGGCTCGACGCACTGGCGTCGTAGGCCAACATCTCCACCAAGGTCGACACGCCTGTCGTATCGCTCAACAGGATGAACTCCTGGCGCACATCGTCGCTGATCTTGCCGCACTGGGTGAGGAACATGATCCCCGCGAACCACTCCTCGCGAGTGAGGTTTACCTCACGAGCGAAGGCATGCAGATGACGAATCGCCGCGGTGGTGACTTCCTTGAGCCTCGGATTCGGTGAGCTGTCGTACCGCGACAAGACCTCGGCCAAAAGACCGTCGAGTGCGCCTTCCTTGGCCATCGTGACCCCCAATGTGGTTGACGAAAATGTGCGAAGCGTTGCTATCACATGAGTCCGGAAATCAACCAGATGAACGTTCCTACATGCAGAACGATGGGCTTTCCTTCGTTGCCGTACTACCGTACAGTCGGCAGTCCAACGCAGAGAGGTTGCATTCATGGCAGAGCACGCCGACGGCCCCGTCCGACCCTCGAGCGGCGCGTACATCCAGCATCTGGTCCTACGGGTTCGCGACCTCGAAGTTGCGCACGACTTCTACACGCGGGTGCTCGGCTTCGAGCAGTGCGCCGAGCTCGAGCGCGACAAGTTCCCGCTCTACAAGATGCGCTTCTACCGCGGCAGCGCCGAGCGCCACCACGATCTGGCACTGGCCGAGCTCATGGATCCTTCGACCGCTCCCCCGCCGGAGGCGCCATGGCAGATGTTCGGAGCAACACCGGGCGTCGATCACATCGCGGTGTGTTATCCCAGCCGCAAGTCGTGGCTCGACCAGATCGCCTACATGAAATCTCTGGACGTCGAATTTCTCGTCCGCGGCAACCATGGCATGACGCACAGCGTGTACGTCGCCGATCCCGACGGCAACGGCATCGAGGTGCTGTACAACCTTCCAGAAGAGGTGTGGTCCGGCGACGTCAACGCTGCGCTCAACCACTTCGAAACATTGCCAACCGACGGGCCGGAGTCACTGGTCGACGACACCAACTATGTGTCGTTCGCACCGTCGACCAGTTAAGTCACGAAACCTGGGTCACGGTAGCTCAGCCAACATCGCGTCGACCAGCGCGTACGGCGCGGTCTTGTCGGCATACAGCAGGTGGTGCAGCGTGCGGCTGGTCTTGGCCGAGGCCAAGTAGTTGCGCTCGTACAGCTCGTTGCGCGACCCGAGACCAGACCCGATGAAGTCCCATGCCAGGCGATAAATCGCGGCACGTCGCTCTGAGTCCATGTCGTTCGCTCCATGAATGAATTCGTCGATCATCGGCCGCAGCCGCGGGTCGGCGAACATCGCCCGGCTGGGCGTTGCCAGCAGGTTGTGACCGCCGATCAGCATCAAGATCTCCCTGACCCTCGGATACCACGCAGCCAGCATCGAGCGCATCGGGTGCATCGGTCGACCGTCGGGGAACACCACACCGTCGCCGCGGTCGAAAGCGTGTTCCTCCGATATCAAGATGGAATTGCGTGTCACCTCGACGTAGCTCGACAACTCACCCAGCATCTCCAACGTGGGAGGCGTGACGTCGTTGACCGCCTCGGCCATGCGACACGCGAGGCCGTACGCGAACTCCAACTTGGTGAGCGCTCGAATGGTCGTCTGCTGCATGATGTTTGCCCACCACGCCGTCGGGCCCATCACCGAGTTGTAGACCTCGATGTCGCCGTCGATGAACACCCGCTCGCGTGGGATCTCGACGTCGTCGAAGATCACGAATGCGTCCTGCTCGTCGAAGCGCGACGACAGTGGATGATCGAACCGGTTGGAATCGATCGTCGCCGCGCTGTCGCGACACAGGAATATGAGGCCTGGCGTGTCCATCGGTATCCCGAAGCTCAACGCGTACGCGTCGGTTGCATCGGCGGGCAGCGGCAGGCCCGGATACACCGTCATCTCGTCGGCGAACGGAGCCAGAGTGGCAAGGATGCGTGCACCGCGAACGACGATGCCGTTCGAGGTTTCGCCCACCTTGTGCAACGGCACCGGGTTCTCGGCGAACGAGGTGTCCTTGACGCGATCGATCGTCGGGTGGACGATCGTGTGCGTCAGCGACAGATCCTCGCGGGCAATCATCTTCTGATACGCGATCAGATTGTCGTGGCCCTCGACATTCTTGCCCTCGGGGCCGAGCCAAGCACCACGCTCACCAGCGAACCCGGCGAACGTGACGTTCATGTAGTCGGGTGTTCGACCCATGATGCCGACCGTGAGCTCTGCAATGCGCCGCAGGCCGCGGTGGCGGCGCTTCAGGTCATCGATCGACCGCGGGATCATGTGGCTGACGTTGATGGGCTCGCCGGTCTCAGGATCCGGCATCAGGCAGTCGTCGGGAAACTCGTGTTGGCGATCGAAGACCGCCGCCAAGCTCTGTGCAGCGCCTTCGAGTTGTGGGTGCGTGGTGACGTCGTCGACGCGCTCGTCGCCGAGCCACACTTCACGATCGCGCGTACGCAGACCCTTCAGGAACTCTTCCCCCGTACGAGCTGGCATCTGTTCCCCCTGAGGTTTGTCGTGCGCACGTTAGACGGTGCCGCGGCCTACGATCGTGTCGATGGCCACTTCCGCTCCACCCGATATTGTTCGCTCCGCGTACGCTGAATTGATCGTGTCGGACCTCGGCGCCAGCAAGCATTTCTGGGTTGATCGCGTGGGCTTCGTGATCACTTTCGAAGACGACGAAGCGGTCTATCTTCGAGGGCACGAAGAGTTCGTGCACCACAGCCTCGTCCTGCGCAAGGGACCAGTGCCCGCGTGCTCACGTTTTGCCTTTCGCGTGCGAACTCCAGAAGATCTCGACGCGGCCGCGGTGTTCCACTCCGACCGGGGCTGCGAGGTTCGGCGCTTCCCTGCCGGCGCGACTCGCGGCGTCGGCCCCACTGTGCGAGTGGAGGATCCGTTCGGGTTCGTCGTCGAGTACTTCCACGAGATCGAGTGGATCGGACATCACCACCAGCGCTACGACCTGCGTCACGGCGCGAGCATCAACCGGCTCGACCACATCAACCTCGTCAGCGACGACGTGCAGGCGTTCTACCAGTGGTACACCAACTTGGGATTCGGCCTATCGGAGACCATCGAGGACGACGACGGCACGCTGTACGCCACGTGGATGTTTCGCAAACAGACAGTGCACGATGTGGCATCGACACAGGGTTCCTCGCCGCGGCTGCACCACCTCGCGTTTGCGTGTCCGGAGTCGCACCACATCCTCAACCTTGCCGACACGCTCGGGGCCACCAACGAGTTCCATCACATCGAGCGCGGTCCTGGTCGACACGGCGTGTCCAACGCGTTCTACCTCTACCTGCGCGATCCGGACGGGCATCGCGTCGAGATCTACACAACCGACTACTTCACCGGCGATCCTGGTCACCAGCCGCTGCGGTGGAGCGTCAACGATCAACGCCGTCGCGACTTCTGGGCCAACCCGGTGGTACCTCGTTGGTACGAGGAGGCCAGCAGCGTGCTGGACCTCGATGGCAACGTTCAGCCCATCCGCATTCGCGAGAGCGACGAGCAGCGCATCACCGTCGGTGCCGACGGCCACG
>JBDTWJ010000233.1:0-3992 GCA_040006755.1 Ilumatobacteraceae bacterium
GACTCGGACTACATGAAGGTCGCCACGGACGAACTCGGCAACTACCGGGCTGCGATGACGTGGGCGATCGAGGCCGAGCGCGGCGAGGTCGCGCTCCAGATCGGGGCAGATCTCAGAACCTACTTCTGGAACCGTGTCATGTACCGGGAATCGGTCAAGTGGCTGACCAGCGCGCTTGCGCTGGTCAGTGACGATTCACCGACCGTGACGCGTGGTCTCGCCTTCGCGCTGACAGACGCCAGCAACCTTGGTGACGAGGTGATGGTCGACTCGCTGCGACCACGCGCCGAAGGTCTGCTGTCGGTGTCCGATGGGGCGGCTCGCGGCCTCCTGTCGAATGCGTGGGCCTCAGTCAAGCTGGCTGACGACGTCAGGCAAGCCGACCAACTGTATCGAGAAGCTCACCTCGCACTCAGAGCATCCGGATCCCGGTTCTGGACCGCGCCGCTCCAGAACCGAATGCTCACTGCGTGGGTCATGAACGATGCTTCGTCGAAATCAGAGGTCCTCGAATTGGTGTCGATTGCCGAGTCGGAACACATCAACGTCCACGGAGACGTCGTGCGAGCGTGCTTTTGGATGATCGACGGCGACTACGAAGAAATCCTGGCTTTCGTTTCGTCCCACACGCCTGTCGACGAGTGGGAGGAGGCGATGCTCTTGTGTTTCGCGTGTCACGCCGCCCGCGCACTGGGACGACTCGACGAGGCAGAGGACTCGATACGGGACGCCCATCACGTCTTTCGGATCGCCGGCAAGGGTTCGACGTTCTGGGAACTCGGCATGTTGCTCATCGATCTCGGCCGACTCGACGACGCGATTGCCGAGTACACCGATACGACCACCACCGCAGCGACCGTTCTCGACAGGACCTTCGATGCGCATTTCTTCTCGATCGTCGCCGAGAAGCGAGGCGACTTCGAGGAGTCTGCGGTGCTCGCGGGCTACGCCGGCGCGAGTGCCGCAGCCGGGTCCGTCAGTCCTCTCGACTTCGATGTCCGCCGGCTGTCGGAGTCCCAAGATCGTGTCGCGCGCGAGTTGGGAACCGACCGGTACCAGGAGCTTCGCCGCCGAGGAAGGGACACTGCTTGGGAGGAGCTCCCGCTCGTCCATCGGTAGGCGGGGCCCTTGCCGACTTCCGCGCCGGATCGCGGCACGACACGACTCGAGCGTGCTGCCGGTGTCGTGCTGTCGACCGGCGTGCGGATCGACTCCACCGAGATGGACCACGAGACGCACCCTTCGCGCGAATGAACTGGTGACTCCGGTCCAAACGGTTCCCTTGGTTCGGCGACGAGCTCCCGGCGAGCGCCGCCTCCGGTCGTTCGTCGTCGTACGTCGCGTGGTGATGCGGCGGCCAGGAAGCTGTCGACGGTGCCAGGTGTCGCCGTGCCGACGACGCACTGCTCGTCACACCGATAGGGCAGCGTGGACTCCACACTGAGCTCGGCGACGATCGGGTGATACGGGCGCTTGGCCGCAACCGCGTGCGCGGGGCCGACTCGGCGTCGATTGTTGCGTGGCAAGCTTCTGGGGTGGAGACATGGTGTTGAGCCCAGTGGCGCAGCCGTGAGAGCGTCAGGCAGCGTGCTCGGACTTCACGAAGAGCATCCTGAGCTTCATGGCGCCTCCGTCATCATGATTCGTCACTTTCGATCGGTGAAGGCGGCGCTCGGCAGCGTGGACGGAGCGTCGGTATGGATGCAACAGATGGAGTTCGCCGAACGGGCGGCGGCGCTGGCCTCGCATCTCGAGGCGGCAATAAGGCTGGCTGCGTCAGGACACATCGCATCGGCCTTCGCGGTGACGCGTGTCGGACTTGAACATCAGTGCCTGGACGAGCTCCTGCTGCTTGCTGATCGATACCGCGAGGACCGCAAGGTCGACGACGCGACCTTCGAGGCTTGGCGAGCCGAGTACGAGGCGCGCGTTGAGGAGTGGACAGAGACGGTCGTGTCCTTCGACCGATCGAAGAAGCTCGTCCGTATGGTCCGCACGGCCATCCGATCAGAGATGACGACGGAGTCGTGGTCGAGCAGTTGTCGCCGTATTACCCAGCGATGCGCCATCACGATGCCATACACGGTCCGGCTGCCATTCAGGAATACCTCACCGCGTCGTTCGCCGAACCGGAGCACTTGGTCGATTGGGCGACGCGAAATCGAGGTTGGTACGACCGCTTTCTCAAATGGACGTCAATCGTTGACAACCTCACATTGAACGCCCGCCTGAGCGACGATCAGGCGATCCAACTCGGCGTCCACTACAGGTTCCTATCGGCGGGCGAGCTTGTCTTCGCGTGCGGCTGCGTACTCGGCGAAGGAACCGCTGCCGATGCCGAACACGGTGTCGCCCACCGCGAACCTGGTCACCGATGAGCCGACGGCAACGATCGTGCCGGCGAGGTCGCGCCCGGGTACCGGGTTCTTCGGTTTGCGGATCCCGAACGCGAGGCGGCCGAGGTAGGGCAGGCCTGTCATGAGGTGCCATGTGCCCCGGTCGAGGCCCGCGGCCGCGATCTTCACGAGGACTTCTTTGTCGCCGATTTCCGGTACGGCGATCTCTCCGGCGTGCCACATGTCGGCGGTGCCGTAGGCGTCCTGCAAGGTGGCCCGCATCGTGTCGGGTGCTGCTGTTGTCATGTCCTGATCCTTTGGTTGGTGTTGGTGGTCGATGATGGTGTTGGTGTTGATGATCGATCCGTCGATCGATCAATCGCAAGGGTCCACTGGGGGCGACGGAGGCGCAGGCTGTTGGCGATGTTCCCGCGCGGCCTCGTGATTGGGTGCTCTGGCGACTGGACGAGGAGCGCCTACTGCCCACGGTTGTTTGCGACGAAGGCCTTGTGGATGTCGATGCCCGCGGTGGAGCCATCGGCGGCGGCGAGTACTACCTGATGCGGCATGGGTGGCGGGCGACGAACGTCTCCGGCGGCCCACACGAGTGGGTGGCTGGTGGCGCCGGTCGCGCTGGTGACGATGTAGCCATCCACGTCGACCTCGCAGCCGAGCGCTCGAGCGATCGAGCTACGAGGCACGACGGGCGCCTTCACGAACGCAGCTGTTGCTTCGATCACGCTCCCGTCGCGAAGCTTCACCTGGCTGAGAGTGGTGCCGCCGCCGGTGAGCGCCACGACGTCGGCCGCGGTGACGACCGTGACGTGTGGCGTCCACGAACGGAGCAGGGTCGCGAGGTGGTCCGTGCCAGGTGCGGCATCGATGACGACGACTGCTCGGTCGCGATGTTCCCATCCGTCGCAGAACGGACAGTTGAACACGGACTTGCCCCACCGTGCTGCGAGCCCGTCGATCGGTGGGAGTTCGTCGTGTACACCGGTGGCCAGCACCACGGCATTGCCATGCACCGTGGTGCCGTCCGCGAGGGTCATCGACACGCTCGAGTCGGTGCTCCGCGTACTGGTCACCGCGGAGTGAACGATCGTCACGTCATACGAGTGCAGATCGGCGAGGGCATCGGCACGAAAGTCGTTGGGAGTGGTCGCGTCGCGTGTGGGGAAGCCGTGGAACTCGTCGACGGTGGCGTTGCGGTGCGTGTGGTCGTCGACCAGGGTGACCCGGTGCCGGGCCCTGGCGAGCACGAGTGCCGCCGTGAGCCCGGCAGCGCCGCCGCCGACGATGAGCACGTCGCCTGCCTCGGCACCTCCGATGCTGTTCATGACGCCGACACGTCGGCCGACGTCATGGCCTCGGCCACAGCGACGTGCGGGCGGTGACCGGCGTGGTGACCGGCGTGACCCGAGTGCGCGTCGGCACCGTGCGTGCCGTGAGCGTGAGCTGCCTTGCGGGGCAACTGTGTGAAGGTCACCGCTGCGGCACAGAAGGCGAGGCCCACCGCGATCCACAGCGAGCTGTGCATCGAGTCGACGAACGATGTGCGGGCGGCGGCGGCGATCTGTTCGCCCTGGGCACCGAGGTGTTGGCTGGTGTGGATGGCGGCGCCGACGTTGTTCGTCAGCATGCTGCGATCGACAG
>JBDTWJ010000234.1:0-3963 GCA_040006755.1 Ilumatobacteraceae bacterium
CGGTACATCACCGGATCGCGCAGCTGCATGTTCTCGTGCTGCATGTCGATCTTGGCGCGTAGTACACGCGATCCGTCGGCGAACTCACCGTTGCGCATCCGCTCGAACAGGTCGAGATTCCCGTCGATTGGGCGATCACGGTAGGGGCTCTCGATCCCTGGCTTCCCGTAGCCGCCGCGCTGTGCCGAGATGGTCTCGCCGTCTTGGTCGTCGACGTAGGCCAGCCCCTGGGCGACGAGGTGCTCGGCCCACAGGTAGAGCTGTTCGAAGTAGTCGGATGCGTACAACGGAGTGCCTGGTGGAAAGCCCAACCAGGTGAGGTCGTCGATGATCGATCCGGCGAACTCGATGTCTTCGGTATCGGGATTGGTGTCGTCGTACCGTAGGTTGCAGATACCGCCGAACTCCGCCGCTGTGCCGAAGTCGACGCAGATCGCCTTGGCGTGTCCGATGTGCAGGTAGCCGTTTGGTTCCGGAGGGAAACGTGTTTGGACACGACCACCGAAGGTGCCGGCTTCCATGTCGGCCCGCACCAGGTCTCGAACGATATCGAAGCCGACGCCGTTGGGATTTTCGGTGGAGCTCATGGGTGAGACATTCTGCCGGGGAACATTGGAACCACGAACGTATCGGGGATCGTATGGATACCGTCAAGACCGTGGAGACTACGCAATCCGAAGTCGTCGAGCCATCGGCCAACCCGCTTGTCGAGACGGTGGTCAAGCCACTGCTGCGTGGTTGGTCACACGTTTTGGCGTTCACCGTCGTGGCTGTTCTGGGAATCATCATGGCGTCGGTCGCGGGAGCGTCGTTCAGCGAACGAATGTGGCTCCTCGTCTACGTCGCCGGAACCCTGACGATGTTCGGCATCTCGTCGCTCTATCACTGCCTGCGCTGGCGCGATCGTGGGCGGTCGATCATGCGCCGCCTCGACCATTCGGCGATCTTCTTGGCCATCGCGGGCGCCTACACGCCCATCATGGCGGTCGCACTCGACGGTTGGCAGAAGGTCGTGGTGCTCTGCGCGGCGTGGGGTGGAGCGATCATCGGCATGTCGCTGGAGTGGTTGCCGGTCACCGT
Organism: Ilumatobacteraceae bacterium; assembly: GCA_040006755.1. GTDB lineage: Bacteria > Actinomycetota > Acidimicrobiia > Acidimicrobiales > Ilumatobacteraceae > JAENVT01. Next base: position 1,081 of record JBDTWJ010000234.1, read on the forward strand.
GCCGCGCTTCGTCTTCACAGCGATCTACGTGATCGTGGGGTGGTCTGCAGCCGTCGCGTTCTCGGAGTTGCACCGCAACCTCGGTGGCGTCGGCTTCGGACTGGTGCTCGGCGGCGGGCTCTTGTACACGTTCGGTGCGGTTGTCTACGCGCTGAAGCGGCCGGATCCGTGGCCGCGCGTGTTCGGGTTCCACGAGATCTTTCACCTCTTCACCATCGCCGGCGCCGGATGTCACCTCGCCGCGATCGCCTTCTACGTCGTACCCCTCATGTAGAACGCTGCTCACTGAGTCAGCTTGCGCAGCCGATCGATTCGGCTGTCCCATTGATCGGCGGTGTCGAGGATCCATCCCACGGCCGATGCCAACGGTTGCGGCGTCACCCTGTAGTGCACCTCACGGCCGACTCGCTCGTGTGCGAGGAGGCCGGCAGCCTCGAGTACCTGCAGGTGCTTGAGGACGGCCTGCCGCGTCAGCGGGGTCGTTTCGGCCAGCACCGTTGCCGTTGCAGGCCCTTTGAGAAGCAGCCGTTCGACGAGCAGCCGTCTGGTCGGATCGGCCAACGCGCCGAACATCGAGTCGAGCGCGCCGCTGTCGGCCTGGCGCGCTGCCTTGGATTGCGGCCGCGTCACGCCAGCACGGTCGAGTGCAGCGCCAACAGCCACAATGACGCAAACCTGACTTCCCACGCGATGGCCTGCGAACTCGCCGTTGTCGCGTTTGACGTTGCTCCGAGGAATCGCTCGGTGACGCGCAGCTGCGAGCGACCGTCGGGCAACTCCACGACGCCGATCTGCACATATGACGCCGTCGACGGATCGTCGCGGTCCCACCACGAGAACGCGACACCCCGCCCCTCGGTGACCTGGTCGATGTGTACCCCGCGCTCGACTCCGTCGCTCGTGGCTGTGCCGGTCTCGTCGGCCGCGATGATTACGTCGGCATCGTCTACCAGCCAGGAGCTCCAGCCTTCTGCAGTGGAGATCAACTCCCACATCCGCTCGACGTCGAGGTCGAGATCGGTGGTGCGCTCAATGACCAAGTCGGCTGTCAGATCGTCGGGCTGTGACATGTGGGAAAGCATAACGCAACTAAATGGTTGCACCTCGTTCACATTGATGGATAGAGTCAGCTGCAACCAATGAGTTGCACATGCATCGTGCTGAACCAGGTCCCGAAACGAGGAGGAATCGCATTCATGTTGGTCCCAACGGTCATCGAGAGCACCAGCCGTGGCGAGCGGGCCTTCGACATCTTTTCACGATTGCTCGTCAACCGCATCGTGTTCCTCGGCGCTGCGATCGATGACAACGTCACCAATCTGGTCGTTGCCCAGTTGCTGCATCTGGAGAGTGAGAATCCCGACACTGACATCGCGATCTACATCAACAGTCCGGGCGGCGACATGAATGGACTGTTCGCAATCCACGACACCATGCGCTTCATCAACCCCGACGTGGCCACGATCTGTGTCGGTCAGGCCGCATCTGCCGCGGCTGTGCTGCTTGCTGCCGGCACGCCTGGCAAGCGGTACGCCCTTCCCAATGCGCGCGTGCTGATCCACCAACCACACGGCGGCGCTCAGGGCCAGTCGACGGACATGGAACTGGCCGTTGCTGAGATGGTCGAGATGCGCCGGCGGATGGTGGAGATCCTGGTCAAAGCCACTGGGCAGTCGGCGGAGCGCATCACAGCCGACATCGATCGCGACTACATCGTCCGCGGTGAACAGGCCGTCGCGTACGGTCTCGTCGACGCCGTGATCGAGCGGCGCCAACTGCCGGATGCGACGATCGCGGCCATCGCGGCTGCCAGAGGATCGTTCTCTGTCGGCTGAACCGCTGAGGCGTGGAATGATTTGACGATGCTCGATCATCTCTCCATCCAATGCGCAGACACCACCGCCAGTTCGGCCTTCTACGACGCGGTGCTGGCCCCGCTTGGTGGCCGGCGAGTCATGGATTTCGGTCCGGTCATCGGCTACGGGGTGCCGCCGATGCCCGATTTCTGGATCGGTCCACAGGCCGCAGGCGAAGGCTTCCGTGAGTCGCACATCGCCTTCTCTGCGCCAGATCGTGAAACCGTTCGAGCGTTCCTGGCCGCGGCGGTGGCAGCCGGTGCCGAGGTGCTGCACGAAGCACGCGTCTGGCCGGAGTACCACCCCAACTACTACGGCGCCTTCGTTCGCGACCCAGACGGAAACAACGTCGAGGCCGTGTGCCACTCGCCGGAGTAGGGCCTGCGTCTACGTCCGGCGGCTACGACGCCATCGGGAAATCCGGTGCCGTCGCTTCGACGCGCGGCGCCACGATGACCGGCACGGGACACACCTTCAACAGCCTCGACAAGCCGGCAACCCGAAGGCCTGGCAGGCTGGCAGGGACAATCACCCGGTTGACCGGTCGTTGCTGCAAAACATGAAAGATCTCGTTGACCGCGTCGGGTCCCGAGGTCGAGATGGTCTCAATGTCGTCGGTGTGGATGCTGAGGCGGCCGGCCACCTGGTCGAGATAGATCAGGCCAGCCATCGACACGTCGATGTCTTCGGCCTCGGCGAATTCGCGCAGCGATGCGGCTGAGCTCCCGTCGAGTGTGAGCATCAAGGTGATGGCCTGGTCGTCGGCTGTGAGCACGTTGAGGCCGCCCTCTCCGTGCGGGCTCGAGGGGTCAATGAGGATCAGTGTTCTGGCCATGATCATTGGTTCGTCCATGTCAGCAGGGTACGGGCGCAAGGTTTCGCGCTGCTTGCGGCCAGATGAACAGTTCGTCTGCCGGCGCTTGTCATGAAATGTCCTCCTGATCGCGGATATTGGCTGTTCTGGCCGTTCATGCGGCGAGGGCGCTCGGGGGGCTGTGGCACATGATGGTTCCGTTGGGGAGTGTGA
>JBDTWJ010000235.1:0-3958 GCA_040006755.1 Ilumatobacteraceae bacterium
TCGAGTTCGAAGTTGCGCCTGGCAAGAAGGGCGAAGAAGCCCAGAAGGTCCGCCTCATCTAGCTCGGTCCATCACCGGTCGTTTGCGGTGACAGCGGGTCCTACAAGCGCCGAAGGTACTCCTCGGCCGCCTCGGGCCCGAGTTCGCGCAACTGCTCTTGCTTGAACGCTTCTCGTGCCTTGGCGCGCGGGTGAATGAAGCCGGCGCCGATCACCTTTTCGCCCTTCCCGCACATCACGTATCGCGAGATCCGTTGGCCGTACGGCGACAGCGTCTTCCATTGCTCGTACGGCATCGATCTGATCACCGCCTCGCTGCGGAACCATGGCGCGAAGTATTCGATGTTGGGTGCTGCCCGTACGTCGCGCGACAAGTTGGGAGTGCCGCCGTGCCATGCACGTAGATCGCGGAAGATTCCGCAACCGGCGGGCGCGGGGCAGACCGTGCTGAACTTCATCCATTCCGGCTCATCGGCGAGATTGGGGATCGCATTGCGGGAGTTCTGCGTACCTGGGATCTGTCGGGTTGGCCCGTTCTCGGGTGTCAGGTCGATCATCGGGAAGTTGATCGTGACTGCGGGGACTGGGAGCTCTCTCGTCGACACGCGTCCGGTCGGGTCGTGCAACTCCGACCACACGTTGTCGGAATGGAGCCCTTGATATTCGATCGCGCCTGGCATGGCGACATCTCCTCCGGCGCCGATGAGGATGTAGTTGGGTGAGCCGAAGATGGCCTGCAGGATCGGGGTGGTCGTCGGCATGTCGACCAGCTCGACCCACTCGTCGACATGCAACATGTGCCGCGATGCCGAACTGCTGCCGAACGAGAACCGATGGGGTAGCCCGCCTGCGCCACCTCCCGCGGCGCAGGTCGGGTCGGCGGTCAGCATCTTGTCGAGCGCTCGCTCGGTCGCTCGCCGCATGCGAGCCAATTGCACGGGAGCGAGCAGATCGCGAACAACCACAAAGCCGTCGCGATGGAACAGTTCGGCAGCTCGCTCGACGTCGGTCGGGTCGAGGATCTCGAGTCCTTTGATGCCGTTGTACCGGTTCAATCGTTCCCGGAACGCGACGACGTGGGGGTCGTCGTACGAACGTTTCCACTCCGCGCATGCCGAGTCTCCACCGATGAGGTTGTAGTGCTCGGGCGTCGTTTCGATGTCTTCGGCGGCAGGAGTCTCGAGGCCGAGTGGATTGCTGTTGGTCATCTGCGTCGCAGCACGATTCGCGAAACCGTTCGGCGGGACGGAGCTGTGCCAGCCGAGGTGGCTCGGACGTGTCTGTATGTCAGTCAATGCGTGCTCCGTATTTCTCAGGTCCGGCCGTCGGGCGAGAGCACCCGCCTCGCGAGTTCAGCGTCCCGCGCCAGAACGAGGACCGTCACACCCGCTTCGCCGTCGACGGGCAGCATGCCGCCCTCGACCTCGTCGACGATGAATGCGTCGATACCGCTGGCGACGAGATGAGCTTTGGTGACCTCGGCCTCGCCACGATCGGGATAGGTGGCGACGACAACGGGTTCGGGGTGTTCGGATGAGTCGTCTGTCATTCACAGATCGTACGTCGATGATCGGCCGCGTGTGGTCTCCGGCCAGGTAGCGTTATGTCCACTGCGTTCGGACGGAGGAGCGCAGGTAGGGGACGGACGTGATGAGAGCGGGTTTGCGATCGATGGCCTATCGGCGACTGCTCGGCCTCGGCGCGGCAGCTGCGCTGGTCGGCACCGCTGTTTCGTACGGCGCTCCTTCGGTCAACGCAGTCGGGCCCACGACCTCGTCGTTGACGGCGGAGCTGCAACATGCGTCGAACGGTCGGGCCAAGATCGCCCTTCGTCACGAGACCGGCGCGGCGACCTTTGTGGGCGGCGCGCTTGGCAGCCCATTGCAAGCTGCGGGCGGAAGCCCGTCGGTCGCAGCTCGTCGGTTCATCGACCACTACGGCTTGATGTTCGGTGTTTCGAAACCAGTCACAGACTTGACGGAGATGGGATCGTTCGACGCCGGCTCCCAAGTGACTGCGGTGAGGTTCCAACAGCGCTACCACGGCGTCCCGGTGTTGGCCGGCGAGATCGCCGTGCAGGTCGGCAGCAATGGAAACGTACTGTCGACGTCTGGTGAGGCGCTTCCCAACATCACTGTCGACACCACTGCGCAAGTGTCGGCGACGGACGCTGCGAACATGGCGCGCAATCTCGCGGCGAAGTACGACGGTGTCGCAGCCGAGTTGTTGACGACAACCGAGCCAGAACTGTGGATCTACGACCCTTCGCTGATCGGCGCAGACGGCCCAGCCGGTGCCCGACTCGTGTGGCGCGTCGACGCGAGAACAGATGTCGGCGATGTGGATCGGCTGGTGCTGATCGACGCCCAGTCCGGAGACGTCGCCCTGCAGTTCAGCCAGCGCGAGGATGCGCTGAACCGCGAGGTCTGCGACAACAACAGCAGTTCCACACTCCCGTGCGCCTCCCCGGTTCGGGTCGAGGGTGGCCCACCTGTGACCAATGCCGATGTCAATGGCGCGTACGACCTCAGTGGTGTCACTCACAGCTTTTACTTCACCAGATTTGGTCGTGACAGTGTCGATGGCCACGGGTTGAAACTGCAATCCACCGTCCGGTACTGCCCCACACCATCGTCCGCTGACTGCCCGTACCTCGGTGCGTTCTGGAACGGTTCGCAGATGGTCTACGGCGCGGGCTTTGCCACCGTCGACGATGTGGTGGGTCACGAGTTGACGCATGGGGTGACCCAATACACGTCCCAACTCTTCTACTACGGCGAGTCGGGCGCGATCAACGAGTCGATGTCCGATGTCATGGGTGAGTTGATCGATCTCTCCCATCCACCGGACGCTGCTGCTGACCGGTGGCTGGCAGGCGAGGACATCGTCGGACTCGGAGCCATTCGCAACATGGCGAATCCTGCTCAGTTCAACGATCCAGACCGGATGAAGAGCCCTCTCTATTTCGGAGGGGCAACCGATGCGCACGGCGTTCACACAAACAGCGGAGTCAACAACAAGGCAGCGTTCCTCATCACCGACGGCGGCTCCTTCAACGGCCAGAACATCGTTGGGCTCGGTGAAGCCAAAGCCGCGCAGATCTATTACCAGGCCAACGCGAGCCTCCTGCTTCCGGGCTCGGACTACCGCGATCTGTTCAACATCTTGCCGCAGGCCTGCACCAACATGATCGGGACGGCGGGCATCACGGCTGCCGACTGCCTGGAAGTCACCAAGGCCGTCACCGCGACCGAGATGAACCAGTTCCCGACCACCTCGGGTGCGCATCTCTCGGCACCGGTCTGCGACGCGGGAAGCGTTCTTGGGACCGCGTTGTTCACCGACAACATGGAGAACGTCGCCAGCGGCAACTGGACGTCGACCTCGACCCCAGTCAACGGGGAGTGGAACTACTTTTCGGGTTCCTCGCAGAGCGGCACACGATCGATCGCGGCCGAGGACCTTCCCAACGTCTCCAGGTCTACGCTGCAGGGTCAGTTCAGTGTTGCCGTGCCGTCGGGCTCCACCTATCTTCGCTTCGACCACTCGTTCGATCTCGAGGCCAGCGGGGGGTCGTACTACGACGGCGGTGTCGTCGAGTACAGCGTCAATGGCGGCTCGACTTGGTCAGATGCCGTGGCCCTCCCGGGGTCGATCAACGGTTACACGGCCGTCTTGTACTCAGGTTCCGGCAACCCATTGTCCGGGCGAGCGGCGTTCTCCGGCCCCAGCGCCGGGTACCAGACGACGCGCATCAACTTCAGCAGCCTCGCTGGAAGCAGCGTCAAGCTTCGGTTCGTCCTCGGCAGCGACAACGTCGGCAGCGCCTCGGGTTGGTTCATCGATGACGTCTCGTTCTACACCTGTACCGCAAGCCCCGGCGGGCCGAGCCCGGTGCCACCCATGTCGTCGTTGGTGCCGGCGCGGTTGTTGGAGTCGCGGTCTGGGTTGTCGACGGT
>JBDTWJ010000236.1:0-3893 GCA_040006755.1 Ilumatobacteraceae bacterium
GTCAGTCGTCGTGTTCTTCGTCGTCGTCGCAGATCGATCGAGGTGCGGCTGCATTCGCCACGAGGCGGGCCAGCACGTCCGCATTCGCCGGCAGTTCGAAGTGGTTGACACCTGGGTTGTCGGTGAGGGTGAATCGGTGGCATTGCATCCCAGCCCACACCGCCACGGCGTTGTTCGTGATGTCTTCCTGATTGACGTCGCCATCGCGCGTGAAGAACTCGGTGGTGTCGGTGACCAATTGCCCCACGGTCAAGTCGGAGAGGCCCAAGCCAACGAGCGTGTCGAGGCCGGAGCCCTTCTCGGCGTAGACGTCGACATCCGGGAAGTGCGCCGGATCGGCGAACGGGACCCCACCGATGTAGTAGTCGGCGATCGGCTTGGCCCACGAGAGTCCGGCATCGTCGAAGAGATCGGGGTAATCCTGGGGCGTGTAGTCGATGCCGGTCGATTGATCGCGGATGACGATCTCGTCATTGCCGAAGATCCGAGGATCGGATGCCGTGAGGAACGTCGACGGATGCGACAGGAACATGCGCGCGCTGCTGACGCCGTTTTCCGGGGTGGCTGGGAACAACAGGTCTGGGATGTTGACACCGACGAACATCAGCGCGTAACCGAGCCCTTGCCCCGGGAAGTTGCCTGCCAACGGTGTGAAGCCGTGGATGTACTTGGCCTTCCATTCCTGGCTGGTGTGAGTCAGGAGGTACTGCACGTAGATCGGGCCGTTGGAGTGACCGACCAGATGAACGGGTCGACGCCCGTTCTCCCGATACGTGGCTTCGATGAGGCGCTTCGAGCGTTGTAGGAACCCTGCCATGTCGGGCGTCATCCGGGCGTCGTAGCCGGCGACACGGATGTCGCGGTCACGCGTGTAACCGGCGGCCTCGAGGGCCTGATACATCGGCTCATACGAAGGCGCGCTCGACGTCAGGCCGTAGTCGGCGATCTTGACTTTTACTCCGCGTTGGTCGGAGAAACGCCGGGGCATTGGCTTGCGTGAGTTCGGGTCGTATCGCAGGGTGAGCAACTCGTCTCGGCAAACCTGCGAGAAGGTCGGACCCGGGTCGAGGAAGACCAGGTCCTCGAACGTTCCCGAGCTGGGGCAGTTCGGATCGACCCGCTGTTCGTGGACAGTCACTTCGAGACGCGTGAAGTGCCAAGCAGGGAAGAGCACGATCGGCGTCAGTCCCGGGAGCTGATGGTGGTCGTGGCCCGCCGACGCGGCATCTGGAATCGGCATGACAACGGCTGCGAGCGCGACCGTTGTCGCGATCACCGTGCGGATCAATCGTCTCGCGCCACCGAACGTCTTCATACGCCTCATCACACGTGGCCTCCTCGGTTCCCCTTTGCAAAATTTACGCTGGGTCGGCGCATGGGACAAGAGCAAATTTGCATACGGGGTGGGGCGTAAGCCGCGGTCGTATCATCGTGTTGATGGTTGGGCGGCCGACGCAGCGACACGGATGGCTGTGGTGTGCGGCTGCGGCGGCGCTCTTTGGGGCTGCGACACCGTCGACGAAGCTGCTTGTTGATGACGTGGGTGCAGTAGCTCTGGCTGGTCTGCTGTATCTGGGCGCAGCTGTGGCCGTCGCGCCGTTCACCATTCGTGAGAGGCAACCGCTTCCCACGCTGGGTCAGCGTTCACGATTGTTCCTGGCCGTGGTCGTCGGCGGCGGGGTGGCCCCTGTGCTGCTGGTGCTGGCGCTCGATCGGACCCCAGCGGGCACGGTCTCGTTGCTGTTGAACCTGGAGCTTGTCGCAACTGCGGTGATCGCCAGGGCATTTCTCCACGAGCACATCGGTCGCCGTGCCGTCATTGGAGTCGTGATGATTGTGGTCGGGACCATCGCCCTCACCGGAACGAGCGGTACTCGTCTGGCCCCCGGCGCGCTGCTCGTCGCTGGCGCTTGCCTGTGCTGGGGCATCGACAACGCGATCACGGCAAGCCTCGACGCTTACAGTCCGAAGCGAATCACGCTCGCCAAAGGTCTGGTAGCCGGCTCGGTCAATCTGGCGTTGGGTATCGCTCTTGCCGGCCTCCCCTCGACGCGTGTCGTACTTGTTGCATTGGCGATTGGGGTGCTCGGCTACGGCTTGTCGATCACCCTATGGATCACCGGGGCCAGACTGGTGGGAGCGGCTCGTGGCCAGGCAATATTCGCTCTCGCTCCGTTTGTAGGCGCGTTGCTGGCGTGGCCGATCAACGGGGACGCGCTGACCGCCAAGCTCTTTGTCGCATTTGCAGTATCGCTCGCCGGAGTGGCGCTGGTCGGAACCGCGCACCACGTCCACTACCACAAGCACTCGGTGATCCAGCACGCACATCCGATCGACGCTGACGACCCCCACCATTCCTCGGATGTCATCGAGATCATCGACGGCGAGCATCATCGTCACCTTGCATTCGCGCACGGACACGAACACCTTCCAGACATCCACCACCGCCACGAACACGACGCCTGAGCGCCGATTGGCCCTGACGGTGCGACGCGACCATTCGCACTACTCGTCGACACAGGCGAGCTCGCCTTCCCATGCTTCGCGTGCTTCCATGACTGCGAATCCTGCGATGACGAATCCTGCGACAGAGTCGAGCCATGTCCATCCGAAGAGGCTGAATGCAGCGAGCCCAGCGAACGTTGAGACGGACAGCCAGGCACAAATTCGTGTCTCAGCCGCATCGGCGATCACCAGAGCAGAGCCGAGGGCTTCACCGGTAAGCCGCTTAGCTCGCGCTAGCCAGGGCATCACGATGATCGACGCCGCTAACAGGATCAGCCCCACCGGGCTGCTATGCGGGGTGTCGTCGCTCAACGCTCGTCGAACAGCTTCGGACGAACCGGGCAGCCCCAGAAGGGTACGTAGCGAAACGGGGCTGCGCAGTTCCTTACCAGTAGCGGCCGAGCGCAGCTCGGTTTGCCGCACGGCAATGATTTGCGTACTACTTTCGGCGCGCACTGCCTGCTCTGAAAGTGCGCACTTCCATGCCGAACCGCACCATTCGTGTGTTTGCGTCAGCTATAGCGCGATCGATCGCGGAATCGCTTACTCAAATCTGCGGCAAGCCACCGGCGCGGCGAATGCCCGCTCCGGCGCATCAACGGAGCGTGATGTTCTCACCGGACATGAAACGGCGCCGGTAGCCGCTCGCAGCCCAAGTGCAAGGCTCGCATGAAGGACTCCTGGCACCTTCCGCAAGGTTGGCCGTGCTAGAACTGGCTGGCTTGCGTCAACAAGGGGGTTCGGGTGGGCATCAAGGTGATTGTCGAGTTCAAGGTGAAGTCGGGTCAGCGGGATGCGCTCCTCGGCCTGTTCGAACGAATGATGACGGAAGGACCGCCAATGCCCGGATCACTGGGCGCCACGTTCTACAAAGCGGTTGACGATCCCGACATGGTGGTCGAGATCGCCGATTGGGAGTCAGCTGGGGCGCGAGAGGCGGTCTACAAGGAGGTCGAAGCCACCGGTGCACTTGCACCGATGCTCGAACTATTGGCCGCTCCGCCCAGGACCACGCTGGTCGAGCCGCTGAACTGAAAGCGCGCACGCGCTCGCTGACAGTTCGCTCGACTCGTGCGAGCTGATCCGTGCCGACCTGCGACGCAGAACGCTCAGGATTGCCACGTCTGCCACGCCGGCTCGATGCGAGCGGCATCCCGCCCAACGCGCCAGATCTGCTGATCCGCGCCTTGTCGGAACTACGCGTACCGAGGAGAACGTGCGCTCCAGAACACCCTGGAGTCGATAGCACGACGTCGTGTCGAGAATGGCTCCGGGTTATTCCTGCTCGAACGACGTGAGCCTGGCTCGATCGTCTCGCAATGAAGCCAGCGCCATTCCGGTCACGGGTGAGGTCGGCTCCGACACAGTAGGTCAAGTAAAAGATTTCT
>JBDTWJ010000237.1:0-3886 GCA_040006755.1 Ilumatobacteraceae bacterium
GCGTCGGTCGGCGTCATGTTGGTGAACACTCCGGTGCACGAGAAGTCGTAGGCGACGGGAAGGTCGTAGACGCCGGCATACAGGAACGCGCCGAGCAGCGGGATTCCGGGCGTGACCAACTGCAGATAGGCGCCCATGTCGGCGAGCAGGCGCACGCGTAGCCCGGTGAGCTTGCCGTCGGCGTCGGCCGCTAACTCGATGTTCTGGATCTGGCCTCGGCCATGGATGGTGGCTTGTGCGTTCTCACCGCGCTCCTCGTTCCACCGCACCGGGACCGCGTGCTTGCGGGCGAGCGCGACGCAGAGCAGTTCTTCCGCATAGACGTTGAGCTTCGAACCGAAGCCGCCGCCAACGGTGGGAGCGATGACGCGCATTTGCTGCTCGGGAATGCCCAATGTGAGCGCGGTCATGATCTTGAGGATGTGCGGCACCTGGGTCGACGAGTACAGGATCATGTCGCCGCCGTATGGCTGCGGAACTGCGGCGACGGCCCGTGGCTCCATCGCCATCGGGATCAGGCGTTGCTGCACGTACTTCTCGTTGACGGTGAAGGCCGCTGCCGCGAAGGCCTCGTCGATCTGGCCGTCGTGGCCCTCGACCTTGAGGTCCCACGTGTAGCTCCTGTTCGTGCCGAGCTCATCGTGGATGACGACCTTGTCGCTGAGCGCGTCGTTGAGATCGATCACCGCCTCGAGTGGCTCGTAGGAGACGTCGATGGCGTCGAGCGCATCGCGAGCAGCGGCATCGCTGGTGGCCAGCACGCAGGCCACACCGTCGCCTGCGTAAGCGACCTTGGAGACTGCCAACGGAAAGTGCGCCGGATTCTTCATGTCGGGCGTCACCGGCCAAGCGCATGGCATGGGGGCACCCCACAACGGGGCGAGGTCGGCACCGGTGTACACGGCGACGATGCCCGGCATCGCGGCGGCCGCCGAAGCGTCGATCGAGGTGATGCGGGCGTGCGCGTATGGGCTGCGCAGCACAGCGAGGTGCAACGCGCCGGGGATGCTCAAGTCGTTGGTGTACTTGGCCTCGCCGGTGAGCAACGCGGGGTCTTCGCGGCGCAGTAGCCGTTGTCCGAGCACGGCGACGGGCCTGTCTTCGATGACGGTCATGACCACTCCTTTGGAGTCGGTGTCAACTACCTGCCGCACAGGCCAGCACGGCCTGCACGATGTTGTGATAGCCCGTGCAACGGCACAGGTTGCCTTCGAGACCGATCCGCACTTCCTGCTCTGTCGGGCTGGGGTTCTCCTTCAAGAAGCTGGTTGCCGCCATCACCATGCCCGGCGTGCAGTAGCCGCACTGCAGGCCATGGTTCTCCATGAAGGCCTTCTGCATGGGGTGCATCTCGCCGTTCTGGGCGAGGCCCTCGATGGTCAAGATTTCTTGGCCGTCGGCCTGCACGGCCAGCACCGTGCAACTCTTCACGGCTTCACCATTGATGTGCAGGCTGCACGCGCCGCACGACGATGTGTCGCACCCCACGTTCGTGCCCGTGAGGCCAAGGGCTTCGCGCACGTAGTGCACAAGAAGTGTGCGCGGTTCGACTTCGCTCTCGTGGTCCGTGCCGTTGACTGTGACGTGGATCTTCACGTGTGGTCCCCCTCGGAATCGCAGCCCCTTGTGGGCAGGTCCCATCATGCCCCATCAGGGGATGCTCGTCCACATGGGACGGACAGCTCGGCGTCACCCGAAGGGCCTGTGGTGGTGAGGCATGCGCCGCGGAAGTGTCATCACATACGCGATCGCAAAAACCACAGCAGCTAGCAGGCCAATCGTCGCGCCGGGGGGAGCGCCGAGCGCCTGGCCGAGGGCAACGCCGGCCACGCCTTCGGACATCCCCAGCACCACGGCGACGACGGTCATCCGCCGAAGGGTAGGGGTGACCAATCGGGCGGTGGCCGCTGGGGTCACGAGCATGCTGACCGACATGATCGAGCCGACGGTGCGCAGGCTGATGACCACGACGACGGCGAGCAGCACGACCAGCACAGCTTGAACAAGTTCGACATGCACGCCGACCTGTTCGGCCTGGACGTGATCGAACGATGCGAGACGCAGTTCACTGAACAGCACCAACACCACTGCGACGGCGGCGCCCCCGATCAACACGTTGAAAACGATCTGGCTCCACGTCAGTTGCAGAACATCGCCGAAGAGAATGTGCTCGAGCTCGTCAGTGGTGTCGATCCTGGAGATGATGATGATGCCGAGCGCGAACAGTGCGCTGCCCATCACCGCGATGATCGCTTCGTGGCCCAATCGCTGGCTTGCCGAGAACAGGATCAGCAGGATTGCGATGACGACGCCGGCGCCGAGCGCGCCGAGCAGGATGTTGGCGCCTGCTGCATACGCGACGGCAACTCCGGCCAGCGTGGCATGCGACATAGTGTCACCGAGGTTCGCCATACGTCGCAGCACGATCCATGTGCCCACGACCGGTGCGACCACGCCGATGATGCAGGCGCCGACCAGTGCCTTCAGGTACTCGCCGTGAAACAACTCCCGCGTGGAGAATCCGCTCGCAACGAGCCCGGCGGTCATGCCGGTGCCGCCGATCCGAAGGTGCGATCGAGAACGTCAATCGACAACACCACGTCGGGCGGGCCGTCACCGAGCAGCCGCCTGTTGATCGCGAGGCATCGCGGGAACCTCCGTCTGGCCAGCGCCAGATCGTGCGTTGCGATGAGGAGCGTGGAGCCGTTCTCGACCAGGCGATTGAAGACCTCGAACAGCTCAGTTGTCGACGGTTCGTCGACTCCGCTGAGCGACTCGTCGAGCATCAGCACCGAGGCGTTCTGTGCCAACGCGCGCGCGACGTATGCCCGTTGCAACTGGCCACTCGACAGCTGGTTCAGCGAGCGGTCCTGCATGCCCGGAAGGTTGACGAGCTCGAGCATGCAAAGTGCCTCGTCGCGGTCATGTGCCGCCGGTCGCTCGTACCAGCGGTGAAATCGCCGTCGACCGGCAAGCACCAGTTCGCCCACCGTGATCGGGAACGTGATGTCGTTGCTGCTGCGCTGCGGGATGTAGGCGATGTCCATGCGATCAGTTCGACTGTGGCAATGCACGCCGTTGACTTCGACCTCGCCGCTGTGGTTGACCAGGCCGCATATCGCCTTGAACAGCGTGCTCTTGCCGGCCCCGTTCGGGCCGATCACGCCGATCAGCTCACCGCGACCAACTGCGAACGAAATCTCGTCGAGCACCGTGATGCCGTCGTACTCGACTCCCAACCGGATGACCTCGAGGAGAGAGGGGAGGACCGCTGCTCGAACCGGCATGTTCGGCACGATATCAAGAATGAGATCGATTCTCAATATCGAAGTGAGATTCGGGGGATATCCTGTGCGTCGTGAAAGGCACTTCATCAGACGGCGTCACGACCCGCGCCTCGTCGACCTTGCAGAAAGCCGGTCAGCGATTGACGCGCCATCGTGTCGCGGTGATGGGTGCACTGCGCATGTCGGATCGTCCGGTTACAGCCGACGAGGTCGCGAAGAAGTCAGGGGTGCCGTTGTCGACCGCATACCGCAATCTTGCCGAACTGTGTGATGCGGGAGTGGCCGTACGCGTCGGAGGCGCCGATCGCACCGATCGATTCGAAATCGCCGAGTCACTGACCAGTCATCATCACCATCACCTGGTGTGCACGGAATGTGGTGTTGTCAACGACTTCGATCCGAGCCCGCAACTCGAGCGTTTGATCACAAAGGAACTGCAGTCGCTTCTGGCATCAGTAGGCTTCGCCGAGTCGCACCATCTCTTCGACGTGCACGGAACCTGCGGCGACTGCCGCCCCTAGGACTAGAGGACTATTCTCGTATCCGCGCGTTCGTAGCTCAATGGATAGAGCATCTGACTTCGGATCAGACGGTTGGGG
>JBDTWJ010000238.1:0-3834 GCA_040006755.1 Ilumatobacteraceae bacterium
TCGCTAGCGACGGCACGGACTATGGCCTTCCAGGTATGCCCGGTCATAGCCACGTTGGACCCGTCAAGAAGGCGGGCACCACCGACTACGTCTTGCTCGCAAACGTTGGAGGCGCTCTCAAGTCCGGGTCAACGGTCACCATCAAGATCGGCGACCTCGAGCTACGCAATGTTCCGGTCAGCTGACGCGCTGCCGCGATAACCAACCCCTCCATCGATCAGCGTTATATCCTCACTGCCATGCTTCGCCGTCTCGCCTTGATTGCTGTCGCCGCCCTCGTGCTCGTCGGTTGCAACAACTGCGACAAGCCCTGCAAACAGGGGATCACGTTCGTTGTCGCCGAAGTGGCAGGCGCATTGAGCGCTGGCGGCAAAGCGCCAGTGCGAATCTGCTTCGATGGTGACTGCAAAGACATCACCATCACACGTGACCAGGTTGGTGGATCGCTGTTCGTTCCGTTCAGCGGTGTCGGCGATCAGGGCGACCACGAGGTGACGGTCACGGGCACCGGCACGGCGTCGCTGCAGGGTAGTTACACCGGACCGGTGTACAGCTACAAACAGGACCCCCGTGGCAGCTGCTCGTCCTGTGACCTGGCCACGGTGAAGATCGCGGCCGACGGCACGTTGACTCCCGCCGTTCCGGCGCCGACCGATACCACCACGACGGTCGGAACGACGGTCGGCACGCCGGCTTCGACCTGAGTGACCGCGATGAGGCGATTGGTCGCGGCAGCGATCGGCGCCACCTGTGCGTTCGTCGTTGTCCCGGCGTCGCGCGTCGCGGCACACGCCTCGTTCATCGAGTCCAACCCGGTCGACGGATCGGTGCTCGCTGCATCGCCGCCTGTTGCCGAACTGCACTTCACCGAACCGGTGCTGATCAGTGCCAGCAGCGTCCACCTTCTACATCTCGGATCGGGTGAGGATGTCGATCTCGCGCTGAGTAGCGGTCCCGCTGATACCACGCTGCTCGCCGACATGCCAACCCTGGAACGTGGCGCGTACATCCTGCGCTTCGTCGCCGTCGACCCCGCCGACCTTCACAAGACCGTCGGCTCGATCTCCTTCGGCATCGGCGTCGCCGCGCCGCCGTCGGAATCGGGTGCACAGGTAGATGGCACGTGGCTCACAATCGCGCTCCGTGTCATCACCGACGCGGCGATGATTCTGACCGTCGGAGCCGTGGTACTCGCCGTGCTGATCGTACGCCGCGGTCGCCGAAACCTGGATCACGTCGGTCGGCTGGCGGCCGTCGGCAGTGCTGTGGTCGCGATCGGCTGGGTCGGTCTGCTGGTGGCTGATGCCGCCGCCGTCGGCTTCAACAACGTCCAGTGGGGGAGCCTGTTCCTCTCCAGCGATCCGGGGCGACGCGCTGTCGTCGGATTGCAGTTGGCGCTCGGTGTGTGGTGGTTCGAACGGTTGCTGAGGCGGGGCGGCAGCCATGCCGCGCAATGGTTCATCGTCCGAGTACTCGCCGTTATCGCCGCTGGATTCGTGGTGGTCGCCGCGTACGGTGGGCACGCCGGTGTCGGTGGCTCGTTCCTCGTCGGTGTAGTGCTGCGCGCGTTACACCTGGCGTCGTTGTGCGCCTGGATCGGAAGTGTGGCGGCGGTGTGGCTGATCGGGCGACGTGATCCTCGGGTGCGAGAGTTGTGGCCGGCAGTCAGTGCGCTGGCGGCGATCGGACTCGCGGCCACGGGCGCCACCGGGCTGCTGCTCAGCGGAAGGCTGGCAGTGACGGTCACCGCCTTGCTCGGCACCACCTACGGCCAGTGGATCGTGCTGAAGGCCGGTCTCCTTCTGGTCCTCGCCGTTCTCGGAGCATTGGCGGCCCGACGAGTGCGGCGTGGCGACGTGCCAACCCGATTGGCGTTGGAAGTCGGGGTTGCGGGTATCGCTGTTGTCGTCGCCGCCCTGTTGGCAAGTGCCGCCCCTGCGCGTGGTGCGCAATTCCTACAGCTCCCCGAGGTCGAATCACAGATCGTCACGAGCGATCTCAGCGATCTGACAGTGAGCGCATCGATCGAACCAGCTCGACCTGGACCGAACCTCGTACAGGTGCGGGTTCTCGACACGCGGCGTCCGGCCCCAGGTCCGGTTGAGAACGTGACCGTTCGGGTCATCGGCGGCGACGGATCGGTGATTGCCGAACGGCAGGGCGTTCCGGCCGACAGCGTCATCGAATGGTCCGATGTTTCGGTGCCGAGACCTGGCATCTACCGGGTCGAGGTCGACGTTAGCCGCCCAGCGCGCCCGGTTCCGGCGTTCGTGGCCTCCTGGAGTGTTGATCCGACGCCGATCCCACGCGCTCGACAGGTGCTGTCCACACGAGAATGGGCCCCCATCGCCGCAATTCTGGCCGGGATCTGGGTCATCGTGGTCGCCGGTGGACGATGGGGCACTCGTCGATCTGGACGGCCTATCCAGCCGTCGTTGCACGCCGATTTGATGCGATAGGTCGTTCGGCCCAATTGGGCCGGATTGGCTTTTCAGTTCCGGACGCTCGTGGAACAATCCAACCGTCGAGGTGAAGCACCCGCGAAGCCCTGACTAGGTAATGAATTCACACAAGGGACGGTTCACACTGAGGGCGTCAAGCTGCTCGGCGGTGGGTGTCGAAGCGAGCAGATGGGTCGTAGCGGGCCTGCTCGTGGCGGCGACACCCCACCGGCGGATGGGGACGGACCCTTCAGTTCGAGAGTCGACCGACGGGGCTAGCTGAGGGACGGTCTGCTAGCCCCGTCGATCGAGTTCACCATATCGCTGTGGATCAACGCCTTCCGGTCGAGCCATACGGTTCCAGGACATCACCAGCTATCGTGATCGCTTCTTGTCCTGGTCGCAACATCGTGACCTGACACGGCGACGTGGCCGAGTGGTTCAGGCAAGGGCCTGCAAAGCCCTGTACATGGGTTCGATTCCCATCGTCGCCTCTCAACCTCTGACGTGGTAGATTACCAGGTCAGAGGTTCTTTTCGTTGTGACCTGCAGTGACCGGTGTGGACCCTGAGAACCGCTGATTGCGCGCCGTAGCGCGCCGCATTTGCACCGCACGCGCCGCGTACGCGCCGCGACAGGAGGATGTCGATGGGTTACATCGCTAAAGAACGGGGCCGCTACCGAGTTCGGTTTCGCGATCCAATCGGCCGGGTTCACTCCAGGTCGTTCGTTCGCAAGGGGGACGCCGACAAGTACCTCCGCGAAGTACAGACGAACGAGTTCCGCGGACAGTGGGTAAATCCCCGAGATGCACAGACGCCACTAGCAGTGGGGGCCGAGGAGTTTCTATCCCTGTGCCGACGCCTGTCGCCGACGACGCAGGAGACTTATCGCCGCGACCTCCACAAGTACGTGTTGCCGCGGTTCGGTGCATACCGACTTGGCCAGTTGCCGGCCGACGAGATCGAGAACTGGTTGAACGACGAGATCGCCGCGGGCATCGCATCGTCGTCGGTTCATCGCCACTACCGCACCCTTCGTCGCATGATGCAGGTGGCGGTGCAGAAGCAGAAGATCTTGACGAATCCGTGCGAGCGCGTCGACCCGCCGAGGGTCGCCAAGCGAGAGATGACGTTCCTCGATTGGGACCAGGTGATCCGACTTGCCGAAGCGCACAACGATCGATATCGGGCGCTGATCTACGTCGCCGTCGACACCGGCATGCGTTGGAGCGAGCTGTTGGGGCTGCGCCGCGGCAAGGTCGACCTCAAGAATCGGAAGGTCCGAGTAACCGAGCAGATGGTTCAACTCGAGGACCGTTCGTTCTTGCGCAAGGAACCCAAGACGGCGGCTGGCGTGCGTTCGATCACGATCTCGCCATTCACCGCCTCGC
>JBDTWJ010000239.1:0-3741 GCA_040006755.1 Ilumatobacteraceae bacterium
CGACACGTTGCCGTGTCTTCAGATCGATGCGCCACACGTCGAGTCCATTGTCGTTCCAGAACCCGAGCACCATCCACTTGCCGTTCGGCGATACCTGCGCACTACCGAGTACGTGATCGTCTGACAGGGGCGCGGTGAAGGTATCCCGCTGGAGATCCGTGTTGTAGGCGACAAAGCTGAATTCACCCGCGACGCTCCGTATTCCGAAGACCGCAGCCGTGGCCGACGAGGCCGAAGGGTTCAAAAGCCCGTCGAGCGTGTCGACTGTGTCACCCGACTCGGGATCGACGAGATCCCCATTGAGGCCGAAAGGCACCGGCAGGCTGACGATGTTCCCATTCGGCAGGTAGCCGGCGACGTTGGAATCGCTGCTCAGCCGGCGCTGGATCGGGCCACCGCCATCGATCCTCCAACGAGCAACGACATGGGCAGCGCCGTCGAACGACACGAGCTCCTTCCCGTCGTTCATGAGACCGAGGTCCAGGCCGGCTTGATTCTCGGTGAGATTGAGTCCCGTCGGCTGTCCGCTGTCGAGGTCGCACTCCCTGACCCCTCCCTGCGTGCAGAACAAACGACGTGGTCGGGAAACGAGAACCATCCGAGCACATTGAGGACCGGCCTGACCGCCGCCCCACAGAATCGAGCCGGTCGATGGATCGAGACGTGTGATGAAGCCCCTGTACTGGTTGATTGCGAGCAGTATCGAACCGTCGGGACTGAAGGTGAGCTGGCCGGTAGCCAGCCGATCCGGCTCCGGAAATCGCTG
Organism: Ilumatobacteraceae bacterium; assembly: GCA_040006755.1. Lineage (GTDB taxonomy): Bacteria > Actinomycetota > Acidimicrobiia > Acidimicrobiales > Ilumatobacteraceae > JAENVT01. The sequence continues at coordinate 767 of JBDTWJ010000239.1, forward strand.
CACGACGTCGTACGTGTCGGGATCGAAGACTCGGAGGTCACCTGTCTCCGAGCCAACGAACAGTCGCCCGTCAGGGGCATAGGCCACTGAACCGCTAGAGACTTCGGTCAGCGATGCAACCGATGCATCTATTTCCGCAGGGATCTCGTGGAAGAGTTGACCGCCCGGCACGGCGAAGACCGCAACGTCACCGACCACGCTCCCCACGATGGCCAGTCGGGTACCGTCGGAGTTGAAGGCCGCGTCGTTGGGTATCCATGGAAGGGTTGTGGTCGGCACGATCTGCTCACCCGTCTGGGTGTCGTAGACACCAAAGACTCCGTTCACCCCACCCGGTCCGTCCGTGGAGAGGACGTCGCCGAACTGGGCAACGAGACGTCCATCATCATTAGAACGAACTAAGCCGTACCCAACGAGGTCGTTGCGCAGCGATGCGAATTCGCGCTTCACCGCACCGGTCCCGATGTCGATGAGGCTCAACCGCGCACCGTCGGCCAGCACGACCGCGTCGGGCCCATCACCCAGCACGGTGCCTCGTAGGTCGCGACGGACTCCTTCGACGCTGCGGAATCCCAGGAACCCTGGCGTTTCGGTCAACGCAGACCACAGCGCACCCTTGCCGCGTACGTCGGGCGATCGTCGATAGGCCTCGACCGCGAGCAGCGCGGCGAGGTCGGGTTGACTACCGCGCAATCCAACCGACTGAGCAGCGAGTGACTGCAGTTGGGCGGTCGTCCGCTGGTCCAGGGCGTCGCGGCGCTGGAGGAGTGCAATCGCGCCACCGACGAGGGCGAGAACGAGTGCGACCGCAGTGGCGAAGAGCAGCCGTCGCGACCGCTTTCTGCGGATCGCGTCACGACGTATCGATTCCTCGTGCGCGTCCTGGCTCGACCGTAGGAACTCCTCGTCGAGCTCGCTGAGGCTCTCGACTCGTTGATCCACTGCCGCTGCGACCAGTGCCAGCCGCGGACCTCGCAACAGCTCGGTCGGGTCGCGGCCGTCCGCCTCCCAGGCTCGTGCCGCTGACGAGAGCGCATGCAACTGCCCGAGCCAGTCGCGGTCGACGTCGAGCCAGCCTTGCAGTCGTGGCCATGAGCGCAGGAGGGCCTCGTGGGCGACCTCGACGGTCGGCTCGCGACTCGCCGGATCTCGATCGAGGGTCAGCAGCCGGTGCGTTGCAAATCGTTCGGCCACCTCTGCCGCGTCGGCGGTCAGCTCGCTGCGCCGACCACGCCGACGCACATCGTTGCCCCCTTCGCCGGGCGTAACCAGACGCGTGAACAGTCGATGGGCGCTCTGCTGCTGGCTCGGGTCGAGATCGGCGAACAAGGCTTCAGCGCGAGCGACGATGGCGCCGTCGATCCCACCCAACTTGCGTGCCGCCTCGACAGGAATCACGTCCCCGACGCGATGCTCGAACAACTCGGACAGAGCGAATTGAAGCAGCGGCAGGCTCGACGGCTGCATGACCATCTCGGCGACGATCTCGGCCTCCAGCGCCGGCTCGAATGACACGCCCTCGGCGGCCGCTGGGTCGGCTACCGCGGCGGTTAGCTCCGCCACGGTCATGGGTGTGACACCGAACGAGCTCTTGGCGACGACGGGTCCCAGCACCGGATGACCCAGGGGTCGATCGAAGAAGTCGGCGCGAAGTGTGCCAACCACGCGTACACCGTGTGGAGGGTCCGCGAGCATTGCAAGAAATCGCTCGCGCTCGTCATCATCAATCGCCAGCGTCCACGCTTCTTCCATCTGATCGACGACGAGCACCAGCTGCGACGAGTCTTCGCCGACCACTGCCGTGAGCGCTGCGACTGAATTGAACGGAGGAGGATGCACCGCGATCGCCAGCAGGGCCGTGCCGAGTTGGGCCGCCGGATGCTCGCCGGGCGTCATCACCGCCACGCGCGCACCGGTGGCGCGCAACCGTGGCACCAGTCCAGCTTGCACCAACGAACTCTTGCCCGATCCCGACGGGCCAACCACCATCACGAATTTCGATTGCTCGACGGCCCCCACCAACTCCTCGGTCAAGTCACGCCGACCGTGGAAGTCTCTGACATCTGCCTCCGCAAACGGTCGAAGACCCTTGTACGGATTCCGGCGTATGGCCGTCGTCTCTCGCCGCACACCTTTCGCGGCGTCGTGCCAGGCATCTACGAACTCGACGAGAGACCCCGGACGTCGTGCCGCGACAACGTCGGTCGATCGGCGCAAGAGCGATTCCACCGCGGGAGGAATGTCTGCTCCTTCGAGTAGTGCCCTGACCGTCGCCGCGAAGCTGTACAGATCCGATTGGGTGGTCGAGTCCTCGCCGACCAACTGCTCTGGACTCGTGTAGTCGCTCGAACTGGCCGACCCCGCTGGAAGCTCGTTGCTGGGACCGACGTCTGCATGGTCAATGGAAGCGGCGATTCCGAAATCAGCAAGATACGACTGTCCGCGCTCGTCGAAGAGCACGTTCGCCGGCTTCACATCGCGATGTATGACGCCAGCCGCGTGCGCTGCTGCCAGCGCCCCACCGATCTCGTCTACCAATCGCCCGGCTCGCTCCAGGCTCCACGGGCCGTCTGATCGTAGCGACTGCTCCGCATTGCCTCCGCGCAACAGCCGCAGCACGAGATATGCGCCGCCGGGCTCGCGCCAGAAGTCGTACAACGGCACGATGTGCGGATGCTCGAGCTGGGCGATCAGCTGTGCCTCGGCCTCGAAACGCTGGACGAACCGGGCGTTGTTCGCAAGATCAGCGCGGATCACCTTGATCGCCACCTCGCGGCCCACACCCGGCTGCTGGGCCCGGTAGATCGTCCCGGAGGCGCCCTCGCCGAGAACCTCACCGAGGACGTAGCCGCGCACCACCGGACCATCCGAGCTGAGCAACAGATCATCGCCACTCAGAATCGAGCGCTCGATCGCGAGCAACGCATCGGACGGTGCCAACCCGATCTCATCGGCCAGATACTTGCGATGCGAGG
>JBDTWJ010000240.1:0-3712 GCA_040006755.1 Ilumatobacteraceae bacterium
GCACCCGCCGGGTGAGGTGACGGTCGGGCCCTGTGCGACGGGTGCCCGGGAATCAGGTCAGGACCGGGAGGTAGCAGCCTTCAACGGTAGCGCTTGTGTGCCGCAGGTAGCCTGGCCGTCACCTCACTCGGCGGGTGTTGTTCGTTGCGTCAGTCGTGCTGCCCGCTCTGCAAGGTGCGGTGCGCCCAACCGTTCGGCCAGCGCCGCGAACCCCTTCGTCGGACCCGTCCAACGCCATTCGTCGACGACGCCCACCTCGACGTCGCACTCGATCGTTGCGATCCTGCGGAACAGCAACGCCAGCTCAAGTTGATCGCGGAGCGTGACGGCCAGCTTTTCGGCACCACGCAGACCGGGAATCCCCCAATCGCCAGACGATGTCGGGATTTCGGTGATCGAGCCGAACTTGGCGAGGACGGCTGCGGCGCTCTTGGAACCCCACCCCGCCAGTCCCGGGTAGCCATCGGCAGTGTCACCTACGAGTGCCAAATAGTCTGCGATGGACGCCGGTCCGACGCCGAACTTCAGCGTCACCGCCTCTTCGTCGACGATCTCGCCCTTGCGCCTGTCGTATTGCACGACACGCGTCCCGCGCACGCACTGCCCGAGGTCTTTGTCGGGGGTCACGATCATCACCTGCGTGACGCGGGGATCGGCGTCTGCGACCGCCGCGGCAGATCCCAGTGCATCGTCGGCTTCGTGTTCGACCATCGCCCAGGTCGTAAAACCTGCGCTGACCAGCGCTTCCTCCATCAGGGGAATCTGCCCGAGCAGGTCGGGATCCATCCCCGCGCTGGTCTTGTAACCCGCCCACATGTCGTTACGAAAGCTCTCGATCACATGATCGCTGGCGACCCCGAGATGTGTTGCGCCGTCGCTGACGAGTTGCAAGGTGGAGGCCACGACCCCGATCGTCGCGGCGTACGGCACGGTCTCGCTGTGATGGGCCGCCGAGCCGAAATGCTGGCGGAACAATTCATAGGTTCCGTCTATCAAATGGACGCGCACGGGGACACCGTAGTCGGCAAAGATCTCTCAAGATTGGGGCAAGGTCGGCCGATGAAATGTGCGTGGCGAACGAACTTCCGACGACTCCGGCATGGGTGCCGGCGGCTCCCAGTGAGCCTCCACCGCCCGTTCACGCCGCAGCACCTCCTACAACGACCGAGATCCTTGCAGCGACCATCGCGGGGGCGGTCGAGCGGCAGCTCACGCAGTACATGGCGACGATGTCGCAACAGGCTGAGTCGGCGCGCCTGGCCGCAGCGGCAGAGCGCCTCGAAATGCGTGCCGAGTTCGTTCAGCAACTCGAGGAGTTGACGACACGAATCGATGGCAACCAACAGGCCAACGATCGTTACGAATCGGCACTACAGGCCGCACTCGAGGAGCGTCTCGCCGAGTTCGCCAACCACCAGCATCAGACGCTGACGACCATCAACAGCAAGCTGGCCAGCCTTCCATCGTTGGTGCAGGCCGAGTTGCCTGCTCAGTTCGCCGTCGTCAGCCGCGGCTTGCGTGACTATCTCGAGCACAAGACCGCAGCAGTCGAAAGCCAGATCGACGAACTGCACAAGAGCAGCCGCCGGTTCGACGAGCAGGCCGCATCGATCGTGGCCCACATCAACGAGACCGTTGCCGCTCTGTACCGGCGAATGGACGACGGCGACCAGGCCGTGGCGCGCAACGTTGAGCAAAAGCTCGGCGACCTCCATGGCCTCGTCGACCAGACCGGCGCCGATGTGGCTCGGCAGTTGGCCGAGCACGGCCAGATCCTTTCGCAACGCGTCGACGCCATCGACATGAAGATGGTCGACCGGGCGATGGCGATGGAAGAGCGCATCAACGAGCACAACGGCGTGAAGATCGCCAATCTCGAAGCGACGATCGGCCGGGTGGGCTCAGGCTTCGATGATGCAATGGGCGCGCTGTCGAAGCGGATCGTGGATCTCGAGGCGATGCTGTTGGAGGCTGGAGATCGAATGGACCTTCTTGCCGCCGACGTCGCCAAGGTCGACGAAGAGGCGATCAACGCAGTGAAAGAACAACTCTCCAGCGCCGTCGGTGAAGCAATGTTGGTGCGAATCGAAGTGGATCGCTTCGTTGCGGCCCAGGAAGAGAAGTTCGACTCGGCCGCGCTGCGCATGTCGGAGATCGAAGCTCAGTTGGCGGACACCATGGACGTCGGCGAGGCCGTGCAACTCGAGCGCCTCGAAGAGATCGAGCGGGCGCTGATCGAGCTCAACCCAAATCAATTCGTCCGCAAGGTCGAAGCGAGCAACGACGCCGAGTACTCGGTATCGAACAACTCAACGCTGCCGGCGGGCAGCGACAACTCATCATCGGAACCCAGCTTCTCGTCGTACTGACGTAAGCCGGCAACGCCCCCACTTGCGGGAGACGGGCAATATGGCACTCTTTCAAAAGACAAAAGAAGCACCCGACGCGGCTCCGGCATCGCTGCCGAGGCCAGTTGCGGCCGTCTCCATCGCGGGCGAAGCTGCACCCGAGTGCATGCGTGTCGGCCAGATACTGGTGGAGAGCGAGCAGCTCAGCGCGGAGAATCTGGCAACTGCGCTCTCGAGCGCCAATGGCGACCTATTGCAGTTCGCCGACATCGTGCTCGGTCGCTTCGCTGTTGACCGCGGACCGCTGGCGAAGGCGATCGCTGAGGTCACCGAGGTCGGCCTTCTGGATTCGAAGTCGATCGAACTGCCAGAGAACGCGAAGGACTTCCTGGACGAGAAGATCGTTCGCGCTCACTGCGTGATCGGCATCGCCGAAGAGGACGGCACCCTCGTCGTGATCGGGGCGGACCCGAGCCCACCACGCCGCCGCCTCGTCGAGTCCGCCGCAGCCAGACCGATTCGTTGGACGGTCGCTGACCCGGCCACGATCCGCACCTTCATCGACCGGACGTATCGCGCCAACGACGAGATCGAGAAGCTCGTCAAAGTCTTCGAGGTCAGCGACGATCAGAGCAAGGTCGCAGCCACCGCAGCCGAGATCAGCCTCGACGACCAGGCACCGATCATCCAATTGGTCAGCCGAATCGTCAGCCAGGCAATGCGTGACCGTACCTCCGACATCCACGTCGAGCCGCTCGACGACAAGTTGCGTATCCGCTTCCGCATCGACGGTCACCTCGTCGAGGCTTTCAGCCTGCCGATCAGCGTGCATCCCGCGTTGAGCAGCCGCTTGAAGATCATGAGCGGCATGAACATCGTCGAGAAGCGCAAGCCGCAAGACGGTCAGTTCTCGACGGTCATCGACGGAAAAGAGGTCGACGTCCGAGTCGCCAGCGTGGCGACGGTGTTCGGCGAAAAGATCGTCATGCGTATTCTCGACAAGAGCCGTTCGATGATCGGTCTGTCGGAGCTCGGGTTTCCACGCGAGACGTACCTGCACTACTCGAAGATGATCCACTCGCCATTCGGCATGGTCATCTGCGCCGGCCCGACCGGCGCCGGTAAGACCACGACGCTCTATGCGTCGCTGCTCGAGGTCAACTCAACCGGAACGAACGTCACGACGGTCGAAGATCCGGTGGAGTACGTGTTCCCGGGAATCAACCAGATCCAGACGAACGAGCAAGCCGGCCTGACGTTCGCCACCGGCCTCAAGGCCATTCTTCGTCAAGACCCCGACGTGATCCTTGTGGGCGAGATCAGAGATGCCGATACAGCACGTATCGCCGTCCAGTCTGCTCTCA
>JBDTWJ010000241.1:0-3689 GCA_040006755.1 Ilumatobacteraceae bacterium
TTCGTCGATGACATCAAGGACAAGCTCGAGGGATACAAGGCCGACATCATCAGCGGCAAAATCGTCGTACCAACGGATCCGACCAAGGCCTGATCCTACGGCGTGAAGCCAGCCATCTGAAGTAACGCAGGCAAGCGGGACCGGGCTACAGTCCGGTCCCGCTTCTGCGTTTTGGAGGGACACGTGGCACGAGCAATCGAGTTGATTGGGATCACGAAGCGGTTTCCGGGGGTAGTGGCCAACGATCATGTCGACCTCGAGGTCGAGGAAGGCGAGATTCACGCCATCTGTGGCGAGAACGGCGCAGGCAAGTCGACCTTGATGAAGATCCTGTATGGCATGCAGGCGCCCGATGAGGGCGTGATGAAGGTCTTCGGCAACGAGGTGCAGTTCACCAAGCCAACGGACGCGATCAATATGGGCATCGGCATGGTGCACCAGCACTTCATGCTCGCCGAGCAACTGACCGTGCTGGAGAGCGTGATCCTCGGCGCAGAGCCGACACTCTTCGGCGGCCGCATCGACTTCGCCAAAGCGAAGGAGCACCTACGCGAGGTCAGCCTGGCATACGGGCTCGATGTCAACCCCGACGAACTGATCGAGACGCTGGAGGTCGGCGAGCGCCAGCGCGTGGAGATCATCAAAGTGCTGTATCGCGGTGCAAAGATCCTGATCCTCGACGAACCGACCGCGGTACTGGTTCCACAGGAAGTCGAGGCACTGTTCGAGAACATCCGCGAGCTCAAAGCCAAGGGATCCACCATCTTGTTCATCGATCACAAGCTCGATGAGGTGTTGGAAATCGCCGACACGATCACGGTCCTGCGCCAGGGACGATCGGTCGCAACGGTGAAGCCGACCGACGTCACAGCCCACGACCTGGCCGAATTGATGGTGGGCTCTGAACTACCGACGCCCGAGACGACGGAGTCGACGGTCACCGACATCGTGGTGCTCGAGATCAGCAACGTGACGGTGAACGAGGGTGATCGCCCGATCGTCAGCGATGTCAGCCTGGCGGTACATCGAGGCGAGGTCGTCGGTGTTGCCGGCGTGGAGGGAAACGGGCAGGCCGAGCTGGTCGATGCCATCATCGGCACGAGGCAGATCGAGTCAGGTTCCATCGCCATGCTCGGCGAGGAGATCTCCGGCAGGCCGGTCCGATTTCGACGCGAGCGCGGCATCGGCTACATCCCCCAAGATCGTCAACGCGAAGGCTTACTGCTGGCGGCCCCGCTTTGGGAGAACGCCGCGCTGGGCCATCAGACCATGCCGCCGTTCTCGCACGGGTTCTGGATGGATCGCCAAGGGATGCGCGACGCCACCGAGCACATCGTCGACGCGTTCGATGTACGAACTCCCAGCATCGACGTCGCTGCCCACGCACTGTCGGGCGGCAACCAGCAGAAGTTGATCGTCGGCCGCGAGATGTCGGCGAACCCGACGATGCTGATCGCATCGCACCCAACTCGCGGTATCGACGTCGGTGCCCAGGCAGCAGTATGGGATCAGCTGCGCGCCGCCCGCGCCGCCGGGTTGGCGACGCTGTTGATCAGTGCCGACCTCGATGAGCTGATCGGTCTGTCCGACACGATCGTCGTCATGCTTCGTGGTCGGCTGGTCGCGACCCTCGACCCTGCGACGGTCACACCCCGGGACCTCGGTGCGTACATGACCGGTGCGACGCAGCAAGCCGGCGCCGCATGAGGACCACACTTCGCCGAGTCCTCCTCGGTGCCGCCGCACCGGCGATGGCACTGGTGTTCGCGATCGTTGCGTCATCCATCGTGCTCCTGTTCGCCGGCAGCAACCCGCTACGCGCGTACGGCGACATGCTGAACCATGCGAGCAAGCTCGAGACGATGATCGACATCCTCAACCGCGCAACGCCCCTCTTCATCTCCGGTATCGCTGCTGCGATCGGCTTCCGCATGAACCTGTTCAACATCGGTGTGGAGGGGCAATACCTGCTGGCCGGGCTGGTGGCAGCCGAGGTCGGGGGCGTCGTCGACCTGCCCGCGCCGATACATGTTGCGCTGATCTTCCTCGTTGCCATGACCGTCGGAGCTACCTACAGCGGTGTGGCCGGCGTGTTGAAGGTCACTCGAGGTATCAGCGAGGTGATCTCAACGATCATGCTCAACGCCATCGCAATCTCCGGTCTTCTGGCCGCCGGATTGAAGCTGTGGCAGGCGCCTGCTCCTGGCGGCGGCAACGTCACTCGCCTCGGTACCAAGGAGATACCGAAGTCCGGCCGCATCCCTAACCTCAATCGCATCGTGGAAATCTTCACGCGCGACATCGGTCGCGACCGAAAGCTCACCGGTGTGCTGGTTGTCGCAATCCTCGTCGGCATCGGCTTCCACGTACTCCTGAACCGGTCGCGGTACGGCTACGACCTGCGCGCCAGTGGCGCCAACCCGTTCGCAGCGAGAGCCGGCGGTGTATCACCGAAACGGATGGTGTTGATCGCAATGGCGTTGTCAGGTGCTGTAGCTGGGCTCGTCGGAATGACGGAGGTCATGCAGGGCGGAGTGTTCCCATCGAACCCGATCCAAGGTCTCGGCTTCGCCGGCATCGCCGTCGCCCTGCTCGGGCGAAACAGCGCGGTCGGTGCGGCCGTCGCCGCGCTGATGTTCGCCTTCCTCGACATCTCGTCCGGCATCTTGCAGAACACCGGCACGGCGTCACGCGAGATCATCCAGATCATGCAGGGACTCATCATCTTGGCTGCGGTCGTTGCCTATCAGGTCACGCAACGTGTGCGCGACCGAGAAGAGGCCAAAGCCGCATCTGCAGCGCTCAGCGGGGTGACGGCATGACCATCGCGAACTTTCTGAAGAACATGCCGGCTTGGGCACGCTGGATGATGTACGCCGTCGTCGGCGTCTTCGTGCTGAACGTGGTCCAGGATTTCGACGACACCAGCCTGCTGACAGCAGAGGGCACGACGCGGGCGATGCTTCGCTGGGGCGTGCCGATCCTGTTGGCCGGCCTCGGCGGGTTGTTTGCGGAGCGTGCCGGCGTGGTCAACATCGGTCTCGAAGGCATGATGGTGCTCGGCACCTGGTTCGGCGCGTGGGGCGCATTGACGTACGGCGCATGGTGGGGTCTGTTGATCGGCGCTCTCGGCGGCGCCCTGGGCGGGCTGTTGCACGCGATCGCCACCGTGCAGTTCGGCGTCGACCATGTGATCTCCGGGGTGGCGATCAACATCCTCGGTCCAGGCATCACTCGGTTCCTGTCCTCCGAGATCTTCGCCGTCAAGTACAAGAACTCCGGTGGCTCCGTCACGCAGTCTCCTCGCGTTCCCACCGTTGGCCGCATGACGTTCCCATTCCTCGCGGGTGGCGATCTGGGCAGTTGGAAGACTCCCGACATCCTCGGGTGGTTCTCCAAGAAGGATTGGTTTGTCATCTCCGACATCACGGCCATCCTCCGTGGTCTCGTCAGCAACATGTCGTGGGTGACGGTCATCACGCTCGCCTTCCTGCCGGTCTGCACGTGGTTGCTGTGGCGCACGCGCTTCGGGTTGCGATTGCGAATCAGCGGCGAGCGTCCAGAGGCCGGCGAGGCGCAAGGCATCAACATCTACTTCTACAAGTACGTCGGAGTGATCGTCAGCGGTGCGCTTGCCGGACTGGCCGGGGCGTTCATTGCCAGTCAGGAGTTGTCGGGCGTCTACAAGG
>JBDTWJ010000242.1:0-3649 GCA_040006755.1 Ilumatobacteraceae bacterium
AGGTGATGAACGAGCAGCGCAAGGTGATCTACAAGCGCCGCGACCAGATCCTCGACGGCGTCGACCTGAAGACTGCGGCCATGGAATATCTGGCAGAGGCCGTCAACTCGTTGATCGAGACGCACTGCGCAAGCGTCGCCACCGACGAGTGGGATCTCGGCGGGCTCGTGTTGGAGCTGAAGACCTTCTGGCCGAGCGACATCTCCGAAGCGCAACTCGACAAATGCGATGAGACCGACGAGATGTACGACCTCGTCATGTCCGACGCATCGGCCTACTACGAGAAGCGCGAGGCCGAGCTGACCCCCACCGTCATGCGCGACGTCGAGCGTCAGGTCATGCTGCGCATCATCGATCAGCGCTGGCGTGAGCACCTCGAGGAGATGGACTATCTGCAGGAGGGCATCAATCTTCGTGCCGTCGGGCAAAAAGATCCGCTCGTCGAGTGGCAGCGCGAGGGCTACGAGATGTTCGGCAGCCTGATGAAGGGCATTGCCCAAGACTTCGTCAAGTACGTCATGCACGTGCAGGTGATCCGCAACGATGCGCCGGCACTGACGGTACAGAACGTGCAGCAGTCGTCCAGCGACAACGTGCAGCCCGATGGATTCTCCGCGGCAGCTCAGGCTGCGGCAGCGTCGGGCGACATCGATCCGGAAGTTGCCGCGCAAGCGGCCCCGGCTCCGGTCAAGCAGCAGACGATTGTCAAAGACGAGTGGTCGAAAACGCCGCGCAACGCCCAGTGCCCCTGCGGCAGTGGCAAGAAGTTCAAGATGTGCCATGGAGCGAGCTCGTAGTACTCGACAACAGACATGCGTGACTATTCCGACGATCTGAAGGAGCTGCGCCGCCGTCTTGGCGAGGCACACGGCTATCTCAAGATCGACTCCAATCGCTCGCGTCTCGTCGAACTCGAGCACGAGGTCGGGCGTCCCGATCTGTGGGACGACCAGGACGAGGCCAAGAAGATCAACACGGAGTACGCCAACGTCAAGACCGACATCGACCAGTTTGACCAGCTGTCGAGTCAGCTCGAGGACGCGGAGGTGCTGCACGAGTTGGCGCGCGAGGTCGACGACGCCACGCAGGAGCCCGAGCTCGACGTAGCCGTCAAGTCGATCACCAAGCAGCTCGACCAACTCGATTTGCGCAGCTTGTTCACCGGGGAGCACGACGATGCCGATTGCATCGTGCAGATCAATGCCAAAGATGGCGGAGTCGACGCACAGGACTGGGCAGAGATCCTGTTGCGTATGTACGGTCGATGGGCCGAACGGCGTGGGTTCGGCTTCGAGGTCGACGGCATCAGTGAGGGCGCCGAGGCGGGCATCATGTCGGCGGAGTTCACGGTGACCGGTCGATACGCATACGGCCTCATGACCGCAGAGCGGGGCACGCACCGGTTGGTGCGCATCAGCCCGTTCGACAACCAGGGCCGGCGTCAAACCAGCTTCGCCAACGTGCAGGTGTGGCCGGTGATGGACGAACTCGATCTCGAGGTCAACGACGCAGACATTCGCATGGAGGTCTTCCGTGCCAGCGGCGCCGGCGGGCAGCACGTCAACAAGACCTCGTCGGCCGTGCGGCTGATCCACGAGCCGACCGGGCTGGTCGCCTCATCGCAAGAGGAGCGCAGCCAGCTCCAGAACAGGGAGAAGGCAATGCGTCGGCTGCGCACGATGATTGCAACACGGATCGAGGAGGAACGCGACGCCGAACTCGACAGCATCGCCGGCCAACAGGCACAGGTCGGGTGGGGCAGTCAGATCCGCTCGTACGTCGTGCAGCCGTACCAGATGGTGAAGGACCTGCGCACCGACGTCGAATCCGGCAACGTGACGGCGGTGCTCGACGGCGAACTCGACGAGTTCATGGAGGGCTACCTGCGGTGGCGACGGCGGGAAGCGCAGTGAGCGCGTTAGTGTTTCCCGAGCTCCGGGCGGGGTGGCGGCCCCAAAAACAGTTCGTGGAGAAACCCGAATGATCCGACTCGAGAATGTCACCAAGAGCTACTCGACCGAGGTCGTCGCGCTCCGTGACGCCAGCTTCGATGTCGCCAAGGCAGAGTTCGTCTTCCTGGTCGGCCCATCGGGTTCCGGCAAGAGCACATTGCTGCGGATGATGAACCGCGAGGAACGCCCCGAAAAGGGCGCGGTGTGGGTCGCGGGGCGAAACATCAACGAGATGTCCGACAGCAAGGTGCCTCACCTTCGCCGCAACATCGGCAACATCTTCCAGGACTACAAGCTGCTGCCCACCCGCACGGTGCACGAGAACGTCGCGTTCGCTCTCGAAGTCATCGGACGACCCAAGCACGTCATCAGACAACAGGTTCCCGCAGTGCTCGATCTGGTCGGTCTGTCGGGCAAGCAGGAGCGGTTCCCGCACCAGCTCAGTGGTGGCGAGCAACAACGTGTGTCCATTGCGCGGGCATTCGTCAACCGTCCGCTCATCCTGCTCGCCGACGAGCCCACTGGAAACCTCGACCCTGCCACCGGCGAAGGCATCATGCGGTTGCTCGACCGAATCAACAAGACTGGCACGACTGTGGTGATGGCTACGCACGATCAGCGGATCGTCAACATGATGCGCAAGCGTGTGATCCAACTTGATCGAGGCATCATCGTGCGCGATCAGGCCAGGGGTGTCTACGAATGATCTCACGCCTGCGCTACACGATGCGCGAGATGTGGGCGAGCCTCACTCGCAACTTGACGCTGACTGTCGCTGCGGTCATCACCTCGACGGTGTCGCTGTTCCTGTTCGGCCTGACCCTCTTGATCCAGCAGGCGTTCGACAACCAGCTCAGCCAGTGGACAGGCGGCGTTCAGATGATCGTCTACGTCAAGAACGGCGCTGAGGATGCAGCGATCGCCACGATCAAGGAGGCGCTGGAAAGCCGGCCGGAGATCATCAAGAACGTTGAATATTGCCCCATCGACTGCTCGCTGGATCAGGCCAAGAAGTTGTTCGCCGCGGACCCCGAATCACTGCGATTCCTCTCCGTCGACAACATTCCCTCGTACTTCAGTGTCGAACCTGTCGACAAGGAAAGCATCCAGCAACTGCTCAGCATCCGTGAATCGTTCGTCGCCCTGCCGGGCGTGTTACGGGCCGACTTCCCTTCGGATCAGATCACGGTGCTGGGCAAGCTCAAGTCGTTCTTCGGGGTCCGCACCTATGTGATGTCGGGCGTGTTGTTGTTCGCCTCGGTGCTGTTGATCTGGAACACCATTCGCACCGCGATGTTCGCTCGTCGGCGCGAGATCGAGGTGATGAAGTTGGTCGGCGCCACCAACTGGTTCATCCGGCTTCCGTTCATGCTCGAGGGCTTGTTGCAGGGACTCGCCGGCGCCGCGCTGGGAAGCGTGCTGTTGTTGTTGGGCAATGCGAACTGGACCTCCGGTGTGCGCACCTTCCCGTCGACGGCAGGACTCGGTGGATTCGTCGTGACCGATGGCTATCCGATCCGGGTCGTGATTTTCATGGTGCTGCTCGGCGCCTTCGTCGGTGCCGTCGGTTCAGCAACCGCCGCCAGTCGATTCCTCGATGTCTAGCGGGCTCGTCGTCCGCTTCGCTTTCTCCTCGCGCCGCCGATGTCTAGCGGGCTCGTCGTCCGCTTCGCTTTCTCCTCGCGCCGCCGATGTCT
>JBDTWJ010000243.1:0-3614 GCA_040006755.1 Ilumatobacteraceae bacterium
TCTCGAACTTGGCGAACGACGTCTGGTCGATCAACGCCACGCGCTCGCGCACGGCACGATGTTCTTCGGCGACATGGGGAAACCAGTTGGGCTCGCTGAACGACGGACGGTCGATTGCCTCGACGTCGGATGGTGCGAACCAGTTGGGACGTTCCCAGCCGCCGCGCGATCCGAACACCGCACCCTGTGAGTCAAGTGAGTCGTGTAACGGACTGCGCTTCACACCTCGCGACGTGATGTGCTCGCTGCCCGGCGCGGCGAGCTTGTAGTGGTGGCCGTAGAGCTCGACCATTCGCGAACCCATGAAGTGATGCGTGGTGTGATGAAATGCGAAGCGGCGCACGTCGAGGGGCCACAGGTCGAGCGACGGGCGGCCTTCCAGGATCCACTCAGCCATCATCTTGCCGGCGCCGCCACCCGCAGCGATGCCGTAGAGGAACCCGGTGGCAACGTAGTAGTTGTCGAGTTCGGGCACCTTGCCCATCACGAAGTCGGCGTCGGCAGAATACGGAATTGGGCCGTTGATCATCGTCCGGATCCCGGCTGTTTCGATCACAGGTGTGCGTTGTGCGGCCAGCGTTGCCAACTGCTCGAAGCGATCGAAGTTCGGCTCCAACAATTGTCGTTGGAACGGTGTGGGCACGCCCGTGTGACCGAACGGCAGCGTGTCGGGTTCGTAGCCTCCGATCAGCAATCCCGGACCGTCGGGTTTGTAGTAGACGAGCAGATCCGGGTCGCGCATCGTCGGCATCTGGCGCAGTTCGGCAGGCGTGAAATCGGGGATGGGCCCGGTGAGTACGTACTGGTGCTCGACCGCGACTGCGGGTATGCGAACGCCTGCCATCCGGCCGATCTCCATGCCCCACATGCCGGCCGCGTTGACGACCATTTCGCAGGAGATGTCACCTTGATCCGTGTGCACGGTCGAGGCTCGCCGGCCGTCGACGGTGATGGAGGTGACCTTGGTGTGCTCGTAGATCTGGGCGTTGCGCATGCGCGCGCCCTTGGCAATCGCTTGGGTGACGCTGGCCGGGTCGATGTATCCGTCGGTTGGCAGGAACGCTGCAGCGAGCACGCCATCGGTCGTCATCAACGGGAACAGTTCCTGGGCGCGCTGTGGGCTGACGATCTCCATCGGCAACCCGAAGCTCTTGGCCATCGTGGTCAGTCGCTTCAGCTCCATGACACGCTCGGGTGAGCACGCCAGCCGGAGGCTTCCGACCTGGTGCCAATCGACCGCTTGGCCAGTCTCGGCTTCCAGCCGGCCGTAGAGGTCGACGGAATGTTCGAGCATGCGCGTTGTGTTGCGCGACGATCGCAACTGCCCGACGAGACCGGCCGCGTGCCATGTGGCGCCGTCGGTGAGTTGATGCTGCTCGAGCAGCACCACGTCGGTCTCGCCCATCACCGTCAGGTGATAGGCGATGCTGCATCCGATGATCCCGCCGCCGATGATCACGATCCGGGCTTGGGTCGGCACGTTCGTTTCGCTCACCTCCGACACCCGGCTAGCCCGGGAGCCGACGCGACGATTCGACCTTGTTGAGGTCGAGGTGGTTGCGCATGTACTGACCCGACGAGTCATCGATCGGTTGGTGATCCCAGGAGACGTGGCGCCCCTTGCGGAGGGCATGGTCGACGGTCCGCCGGGCGTGCTGGTTGGCGATGACCGCGGCTTTGATCTCGGTCGGCCGCCAGCGCTTGTGGACTTCAGCCTCGAAGTCGGCAACGGTGCCGGCGTGCTCCGGCAGTGTGCACAGGTTGACCAGCTCGTCAGGATCGGTGGCCAGGTCGTACAGCTGCGGTGGGTCGGCCTCGCAGTACACGTACTTGAACTCGCCTCGACGGATCATCAGGATCGGGGCAATGGCACCTTCGCCGAGGTACTCGCCGTACACGGTGCGCTGCGGCTCGTAGTCGCCACCGAGAATTGGCAGCAGGCTGGAGCCGTCGGCCAGCTCCGGACGCTCGGAACCGGCGAGGTCGAGCAGCGTCGGCATCACGTCGAGCAGCGATACGGTCTCGCTGGCGATCGCCGCGGCGATGCCAGGGCCAGCCACGATCAACGGGATGCGGCAGGCGCCCTCGAAGAAGTTCATCTTGTACCAGAGGCCTCGCTCGCCGAGCATGTCGCCGTGGTCGGCGGTGAAGATCACAACAGTGTTGTCGCCCATCCCGCAGGTCTCCAGCGTGTCGATGATCGTGCCGACCCACTCATCGACGTAAGCGATCGCCGCGTAGTAGGCGTGGCGAGCGTTGAGGATCTGCGCCTCGCTGATCTCGGTGCGGTCCATCGCCGACACGTTGCGTAGCCGGGCGCTGTGCGGATCCAGTTGATCGGCCGGCAGCCGTCCGACCCTCGGCAGGTCGATCTCGTCGTGGTCGTATCGGTCCCAGTACTTCTGGCGCATCGCGTAGGGGTCGTGCGGATGGGTGAACGATGCCGTCAACATCCACGGACGGTTGTCGGAGCTGCGGGCGAGATCGCGCAGCTTGCGAACGGTGCGGAACCCGACCTCGTCGTCGTAGTCGAGCTGGTTCGTGGCCTCGGCCACACCGGCGTTGACCACGCTGTCCATGTTGTGGAACCACCAGTCGAAACGGGCCTCGCCATCGTCCCAATTGGGTGTCCAGCCGAAGTCGGCGGGATAGATGTCGGTCGTCAGCCGTTCCTCGAAGCCATGTAGCTGATCCGGCCCGACGAAGTGCATCTTGCCAGCGAGGCACGTCTGGTATCCGGCGTTGCGGAGGTGGTGGGCGAACGTCGGGATCGACGCCGCGAACTCGGAGGCGTTGTCGTACGCCCCGATCCGCGAGTTGATCTGACCGGACATCATCGCGAACCGCGCGGGCGCGCACAGCGGGCTGTTGCTGTACATCGACGTGAACTGAACACCGCGGTCGGCGAGTCGCTGCAGTGCCGGAGCCTTCACGAGAGGATGCCCGTAGCTCGGCAGGTAGGCAGCGGCCATCTGATCGGCCATCAGCAAGAGGATGTTCGGCTGTTGCTGGGTCATCGGCCACGCAGACTACGTGGCGATGAGAGATGTGCGGAAGGCACCGGCTCATCTCTCATCGCGGGGTCACGACTTCACCCGGGCGTTCGTGGGATCGAAGAACGGTTGCAGCGAGACCCTGGCGGGCACCCGTTGGCCGGCGACCTCCAACTCGTACGCACCGGCGGTCACAGAGTCGGCCGTGACACCCTGCGGATTGCGGACGTAGCCGTACCCGATCGAGCGGTCGATCGTGTAGCCGAACCCACCACTGGTCAACCAACCGACTCGCTCGTCATCGCGGAAGATTGTCTCGCGGCCCAGTAGCACCACCGTCGGATCACACGTGAAGCCTGCCAGCATCTTGCGCACGCCATTCGCGCGCTGTGCTGCAACCGAGTCTCGCCCTCGGAACTCCACACCGCTTCGCGACTTGACCGCCCAGCCGAGCCCAGCCTCGATCGGGGTGTGGTCCGGTCCGATGTCGATGCCCCACGCGCGGTACCCCTTCTCGAGGCGGAGGCTCTCGATCGCCCGGTAGCCGGCGTTGGCCAGCCCGAGCGGCGTGCCGGCACTCATCAGCGCGTCGTAGACGGTGACGGCGTAGTCCGCGGGCAT
>JBDTWJ010000244.1:0-3578 GCA_040006755.1 Ilumatobacteraceae bacterium
CGTACGCGCCGCATCGAGCCTCTGACGGATACCCGTAGTTGCATCGAACGTATGTTCGGCGCGAGACTGACTGGATGCTTTCCCGCACCGACATCGAGGGACTCCGAAGGTCGGCCGCAATGGCGCCGCTCTCGCCCGACTCCGTGACGCAGATCCTGCAGGCGTGCGAGCAGATGGCGCGAGAACGCGAACAGATCCAACTGATCCTCACGAGCCAACTCCCACCGGGCTGGGGTGCGGTGAGAGACGCGCTGCGAAGGCTTTGTACCATCGTCGCCGACTGAGCCGCCTCACACCAAATGTGTCATCTGGCGCATGGCAGGGTATGCGCTGAGAAGTGTTGCTTCCCACGGTGTTCAGCAGTGGATGGGCCAGCGGCGTCAGCGGGTACCTCGCGGTGCTGCAACTCGGCGTGCTGGGACGTTTCTTTGGCGCCGACAGCGTGCCGGACGCGCTCATGCGCACCGACGTCATGGTGGTAGCCGGGTTGCTGTACGCCATCGAGTTCGTGACCGACAAGATCCCCTACGTCGACAACATCTGGGACGCGATCCACACGGTGATCCGCCCGACGATCGGCGCGATGCTCGGCCTACTCGTCGCGGGCGAGGCTGACACGCTCGCGCAGGCGGTTGCAGCCACAGCCGGTGGTCTCACCGCGCTTGCCAGCCATCTTTGTAAGGCCGCAGCACGGTTGGTGATCAACATCTCGCCCGAACCTCTCACGAACATCACCGCGAGCGTCGGAGAGGACCTGTCCGTCGCCTCGGTGATCGCGCTACTCGTCGTCTCACCGTGGACGGCTGCAGCGGTGGCCGGGGTGCTCTTTGCCGCGGGCTTGTTCGTCGTCTGGCGCGTGCACCGACTGATCCGCCGAGGGCTGGCGCGGCTTCGCGCCCTTCACGCCCAACCGTGAGCGGTACAGTCACCCCGTGAATACCGAGCCCGATGATCAGCGGCCTCACGCCGACGACCTCGTCGCGTTGCTCAACTCTTTGCGCAACGATCTCGAAACTCGTGCTACGTCGCTACGAGCCGGTGCGAACGTGCCGAGTGGCGGCATTTCGTTCGGCAAACGGGTTGGTGAGGGCACCAGCATCGCCATCGAACGCTTCGCTGACGTCGCGATTCACGATCAGTTGATTCAACAACTGGCGGCAGTAGACAGCGCACTGGTTCGAGTTGCGGAGGGAGGCTATGGGGTTTGCGAGGTGTGTGGGCAACGCATCGCGCCCGAGCGGCTGGAGGCTATCCCGTGGGCGGCGACCTGCGTCTCGTGTGCGTAGGTGACGTGCGGTACCCAGTGGCGTGCCGGGGCCTGGCTTGCTGATGTGAGCCTCGGTTGGGGATACTCGTCGTGATGCCCGTCCTGCCGAGGTGCGACCCGTCTCGGCAACGGCTCTCGAACGCATGCGAGGTTTGCCAGGTGCATTGGAGGGGTTGGCGATGATCGCCATGCTGCGGACGAACCGCGACATCCGAGCGCTGTTCATCGCGCAGGTGGTGTCGTACATGGGCGATTGGTTTGCCTATGTGGCGTTCGTCGGACTCGTGCAGGATCTGACGGACCTGCCGTTGCTCGTGACGACGGTCTACATCTGCCAGTCGTTGCCGATGTTCCTGTCGACAGCGATAGCCGGCGCGACGGCGGACCGCTTCGACCGGCGCACGATCATCACCGTCGTTTCGATGCTCCAGACGGTGGCAGCTGCTGGTCTCTTGCTCGCCGGTAGCCGCGGCACCCTCTGGGTAGGTTTCGTCTGCCTGTGCGTCATCTCCGCGTTGGCGGCCTTCGTCGGTCCTGCGGCGCAGGCCAGTCTGCCAAGCCTGGCGAGGGACGATCACGAGCTGCGACAGGCCAATGTCCTCTTCGGTTCGCTGTGGGGCGCGATGCTCGCCATCGGCGCTGCCGCCGGCGGCTTTGTTGCTTCGGTGTTTGGCCGCAACGTGTCGTTCATCGTCAACGCGGCGTCCTTCGGCATCGCTGCGATCGCGATGCGGTTCATCCGCAGGCCGATGCAGCTGCCGAGGACTGCAAGCACGGACAAGGGCGAACGGATGCATCCGATCGCCGACATGCGCGAGGCCTTCGGCTACGCCAAGCGGGACCATGCCCTGCTCGCCCTGCTGGCCTCGAAAGCGACGTTCGCGATGGGCGCGGGAATGGTCGGTCTGCTCGCCCTCCTTGCGACCCATCAACTCCACGGCGGCGATGGTGCAACTGGCTTGTTGCTCGGCGTCCGCGGAGTTGGTGCGGCGGTGGGCCCGGTCATCGCCGCAAAGCTGCTCGGGCCGCGCCTCAGTCGCCTGTTGTTGCTTGCCGGTTTCTCCGGTCTGGCGTTCGGCGTCTTCTATCTCGCTCTCAGCGTCACCACCACGCTTTGGCTTGCAGCGACGCTGGTGCTGATCGCACACCTCGGTGGGGGTGCGCAGTGGACCCTGTCGACGTATGGCTTGCAGCGACGAGCGCCCGACCACATCCTCGGCCGAGTCCTCGCCGGCGACTTCGGCATCGTCACGCTCATCATCACGCTGTCGAACCTCGCTGCCGGAGCGCTCGCCGGTATCGCCGGCACCCGCTGGGCCTTCGTCGTCTTCTCCGTCCTGACCCTGATCGCCAGCATCACCTATCTCGTCGTGACGAGGCCAATTCGCGCCGACCTCGACGTTGAACACGACCGCGCTGCCGTCGATCGGAGTGTTTCTCGGCACCCCGGCTGAGCAGCAAGCACTCCGTTAGGCCTCGAGCTCGCCGTGGACAGCACGTAACCGTGGTCGGCAACGGCGAGCGCGATCTGAATGTTCTGCTCGTCGAGCAACACCGCACACCCGCTCTCCCGCGCGTATGCAGACATCACGGGCAGCAGCCTTTCTACGACGTTGGGCGCTAGACCGAGGGACCGCTCGTCGAGCGGCGAGCTCTGTGAGCGCTGGGAAGTATTGGTATGCAAGATCGGCATCGAGCCGTTCGCTGCCCAGGAGAGGTCGCTGAGGAGTTCGAGATACCGGCCGAGTTGGCAGGGTCGAGGATGAACAAAGTCGCCTGGCATCGCTCGTCGTTTCGTTTCAGCCGGACATGGCTCGTGCCTCGGCCAGGATAGATCACCTGCGAATGCCGCCTGATCCAGCTGATGAATACTCAGTGGCGAGCGTGGTGGTGCCCGTCGCGATGATCGAACTGCTCGTGGTGCTGCCGCAGGAGGTCGGCACCATAGTCGCCACCGTTCGGCGTGCGCACGACGGTGTGGACGTGATGCCGACTGGGGACCTCGTTGTCGAACGCCACGCCGGGATGGTGATCGAACTCGACGAGGATCACCGGACTGTGCACCCGGTAGTAGAAGGGCGCTTCGTCGTCGAAGCCGCCATACCACGAGAACCATGTCTCGTCGATGTGCGCCGCGACTTCTTCTCTTTTCACTTCGGCGTGCCCGTCGCCTGACCAATCGACGTACGTGCCCGTCAACTCGAGGAGCACGCGCCGCTGCGCGTCGGTCATGTCGGTGCCCGCGACACCCTGATATGGCGCGACGAGGTTGTCGTGGAACGCGCCGGCCTGCATCCGGCCGTCGAACAGG
>JBDTWJ010000245.1:0-3510 GCA_040006755.1 Ilumatobacteraceae bacterium
CCCTTCACAAGCCATCGTCGATCTGTGCCACAGCCATCACGAGCTGTGGCATGCACGCGGCAACCGGATCGAGACGGGACTTGCAGGAGTTACCGCGGTGCTGCACCGGATGCGCCCGACCGGCACCGCCATCAGCCGGTGGCGGCAGCACGTCGACATCATTGTCGAAACAGCGGGCTTTGCCGCATAACCATAAGAGGAGCGCCGCCGACCGCTGACCCGATGATCAGGCCTCGACCGATTGAGCGAGCACGCACTCAACCGCCGCCGCACAGTCGGGGCGTTGACGGGCTGGCTAAACCCGCGAAAGGCCCCTCGATACGCCGCTCCTGGACCGGGTTCCCGCCCTACAAGCGCCGTGATGGAAGTCGTGGTGCTGCACGTGGCCGATTGCCCGAACCTGGCGAAGGTTGTCGAGCGGTTCGCCGTCGCGTGCGGCGATTCCTCGGTCCAGGTATCTACTCGCCTCGTCGAAATCGACTCCGACGCGGCCACTCTGGGCATGCGAGGATCGCCGACCGTGCTGATTGACGGACACACCTACGGCACCAGGCCGGTCGTAGCCCAGCCGCCGGCGCGATCGTGCGCTTCCGGTTGGCCCGAGAAGGCTCGTCGTCGATGTCGCCACTCGGGTCGCGACCGACACGCCAGCCATGGGCGGTCGACTGGCTCGCTCCTACCCCACCGAGCGCCGCGCTCGCCCCCGGCGCTGTTACGGCCCCGTCGATAGCCTCGGGACTGGCGTCGCGATGTTGATGATTTCTTGAGAATTGGCAATCCGCCACAATGTCGGTGGCGAACTCCTTGTTGTTATCCACCACTACAAGGAGAGGAAACATGAACATCAAACACAAGGCGCTCACCGCGCTGGGAGCGGGATCGATTGTCGTCGCATCGTCAGTCGTTGCAATCGGCGTCGGAGCATCCGACCACCTCGATGCTCCCGGCGTGAAGGCCGATGGCCGCACCGATCTCAACGACCTGTACGCGTTCCAATCGCCAACCAACCCCGACAACACGGTGCTGGTCATGACCGTGAACCCACTAGCCGGTGTGGTCAGCGGCACCACGTTCCACCCCAAGGCGACCTACCGCTTCAACATCGACAACAACGGCGATGCCAAAGCCGACACCAAGGTCGACGTCAAGTTCGGGAAGGTGCGCAAGGACGGTAGCCAGAAGCTTGAGGTCGAGATCTCAGGTTCCAACGGTGAAGTCGAAGGCGAAGGCCGTGTCGGTAAGCAGGTTGCCGTCGGCAGCGACGGGAAGGCGATGGCCGGCACGTTTGATGACCCCTTCTTCTTCGACCTCGACGGTTTCAAGCACGGTTTCCAGTTCACTGGCACGGACTTCTTCGCCGGATTGAACGTCACCGCGATTGTTGTCGAGGTGCCCAGCAGCCTGCTGGGTGATGGTGGCATCGGTGTGTGGGCGACGACGTCGGTGAAGGGCAAGGTCGTTGATCAGGTGGGTCGCCCGGCGATCAACACCGCGCTCATCGCCGCCGATCGCAAGGATGCCTTCAACACGACACCGCCAGCGCAGCAGTGGGCCGCGTTCGGTGCAGAGGTGACGGCTCGGATCACGGCACTTTCCGGTGATGCGGCGTATGCCGACACCATCGCTCACGTGTTGATCCCCGACATCTTGACGTTCGAGATCGGAAACTCGGCAGGGTTCCTCAACGGCCGCCAGTTGGCCGACGATGTCATCGACACCGAGCTCAGCGTGCTCACCAAGGAAGCACTCGGCACCGATGGCGTGTCTGCCAACGATGCGGTCTTCTCCGGCATCTTTCCCTACCTCGCTCCGGCGAACTGAACCAGAGGACCAGACATGGCTACGAAGAGCGCGCCCTCACGGGTCGCACACAAGATCCCGGTCGCGCTCTTCGTGGCCGCTGCGGCTCTCCTCACCCAGGGCCTCATCAGCAAGGCCCAGCAAGACGATGGTCCGGCCTCGCTGCCCGACCCGCGGGAAATGACGCTCGTCAGCCTCGGCCGCATCGGCACCCCAAAGGTCGTCGAGCTGTGGAGGGATCGGGTGGCGCAAACGCCGAACAGTCCGTCGTTTCGCGTCAAGCTGGCGAGCAGCATGCTGGCGTTGGCTAGTGAGACCGGCAACCTCAGCCTCTATGGCCAAGCGGAAGGAATCGCTCGATCGGCGGTGCAACTCGATCCAGAGAACGAGTCAGCCAACTTGACCTTGGCGTCGGCGCTGGCCGGCCAGCATGGCTTCAGTGCCGCCCTGACGCTGGCCAACAATGTGCTCTCGCGCACACCGAATTCGGTCGGGGCGCGGATCGCCGCCGCCGACTCCCATCTCGAACTCGGCGACTACGACGTGGCTGCCGTGGCGTACACCCAGTTGGCGACGGAGCTACCTGGCGCACCTTCGATCCTCAGTCGCCAGGCCCGCATCGACGCCTTGACCGGCCATCTGGAAGGGGCAATCACCTTGGCACGGAAGTCGTTGATCGGTGCCGGGGAGCAAGACTTCGATACGTACACGATGGCCTTCTACTGGTTCCAAATGGCCAACTACCAGTACCAGGCAGGTCGGTACGATTCTGCCGCCGCCACGCTGCGATCGGCATTGAAGGTCCAACCCAAACACATCGGTTCCATCGAGTTGCTCGGCAAGGTGTTGGTCGCCCAGGGCCGCTACGACGAGGCCACGAAGCTGTACGAGGATCTCTTGAAGCGCACTGATGCTGCCGACCTGCGTGGCGAGCTGGCCAAGTTGTACGCCAATGCCGGTCGCGCCGCAGATGCCCAGCAGCAGATCGACATCGGTATCAAGCTGGCTCGAGTCGCCGCCGAAAAGTTCCCGGCGGAGAGACGTCACCTGATCACCTTCTTCAGCGATCACGACCCGACAACGGCTGTGGAACTGGCCCGCCAGGATCTACAGACGCGTGCCGACGTGCAGAGCTACGGCTGGATGGCGTGGACGTTGCTGCAGGTTGGCCGGGCCGATGAGGCCGTCACCTACGTCGACAAGGCGTTGCGGCTGGGCACCCAAGATGCATGGCTGCTGTACCAAGCCGGCTCGGTGTACGCCGCGGTGGGGGATACCACCAATGCCCGGCTGTTGCTGACTCAGGCCCTGGAGCTGAATCCGCAGTTCGACCTGGTCCATGCCCAGCGGGCTCGCAACCTGTTGGAGGATCTGTCCAGCAGAGCGTGATGCGCGACGTTTTCGTTGGCGAGCGTTGCGTTCGTCGCAGAGAATCGCTGGGCATGATGAAAGAACGGCGAGGTCCTGAGGAGCTGCGCACGATGAGATGCACTTCGTGGACCGTCCTGGCGGCGAGCCCGCCGCTCGCAGCGGACACGACGTGTCCCAACGACTTGTGACGCGTTGCAGTTGTGCCCGCGCTACGGCATGGGTCCATCGCAGTGTCGCGCTGCCATGTGGCGCTCGGAGGCGGTGAGGTGCTGCTGACCTGGTACTTCTTGGTGCGCCCCCTGGGTTTCGAACCCAGAACCTGCGGATTAAGAGTCTCTT
>JBDTWJ010000246.1:0-3491 GCA_040006755.1 Ilumatobacteraceae bacterium
ACACTGGTCCCCGCGACGCTGACCACGGCATCGGGTCGCACCGTCCCGATCGACTACCAACGCGACAATCCCACTGTCTCGGTTCGCGTGCAAGACATGTTCGGCACGCTGACTCACCCGACTGTTGGCAACGATTTACCGCTGACCATCGAGTTGCTGTCACCCGCGGACCGGCCCATCCAGATCACCAACGACCTGCCCGGGTTCTGGGCGGGCTCGTGGTCGATGGTGCGCAAGGAGCTCGCCGGCCGTTACCCGAAGCATCAATGGCCCATGGATCCCTCTACAGCCGCGCCGAGACGTATGAAGGATCGGCCTGCTGATTGACGGGCTTGCGACCGATCGCGACGACACTGAGACCGAATGGCAGGCTGACCCGGCGCAGCACCGCACGCTCGGCCCGCGCGACCTGGCCCAACAATCCGCCGAGACCCCCCTCATTGCGACCGACATCACTCTTGTTCTCGCCTCGCTCGATGACACCCAAGACGGCTGCGGGCGGCACCAGGAACGAATAAGCACCCGTCGCTCGAACGAGGTCGAGGCCGGCTTTCCGCACCAATGTGCGCAGGTCGTCGAGGCTGAAGCGCCTCGCCGTATGGGTCACCTCGTCGTGACCGCGCCACAGCCGCTTTCCACCAGGCTCCATGACACAGACCAAACCACCCGGCTTGGTCACTCGGGCGAACTCGGTCACGATCGCCTGCGGATCCGGGTTCATCCGATGACACAACGCCGTCACACACAACACCGCGTCGAATGAAGCGTCTCGGTGCGGCATGTGATTGATGTCTGCCTGGATGCCTTGATACCCGTCGTGGTCGCGCACTGCTGCTTTGAGCGCGACGGGTTCGAAGTCATCGAGCATCGTCGTCGCTCGATGTGCAAGCCACGACCCGGTGGCCCCAGACCCGCCACCGGCATCGAGATAGGTCGTCGAGCCATCGATCGATGGCAGATGCGGCGCAATGAGCTGTTCCAGCAGGGACCGCGTCGACTGGTACCACCAGTGCCGCTCACCTGCGGCGACCATCCGTTGGTACTCGTCATCATCCACGTCGTCGATCTTGGCATGCCGAGTTCCCTAACATCGCGAGATGCCCCCCAACAGTGATTTCTCCTCCACGATCTGCGTGGTCACCGGCGGGCTCGGTTTCATCGGCTCCAACCTCGCACATCACTTGGAGGGACAAGGCGCGACGGTGCGCATCGTCGATGCGTTGGTCGAAGGGCACGGTGGCGATCGGCGGAACGTGGAAGGACTGGATGTCGAGATCGTCGAGGCAGAGATCGGCCATGATGTCGTAGGGGATGTCGTCGCCGACGCCGATGTCGTCTTCAACCTCGCGGGCCAAGTCAGCCACCTGGCATCGATGCGCGAGCCACTCCGGGATCTCCACTTCAACACCGTCACCCACGCTTCGTTCTTGGAGACGCTGCGTCGAGTCAACCCGAACGCGCGCGTGGTGCACACGTCAACACGACAGGTTTACGGTCGGCCGCTGCGATCACCCGTCGACGAACTCCACCCGACGAGCCCGATGGATGTCAACGGCGTTGCCAAGTTGGCCGGTGAACAACTTCATCTCGTGTACCACACGGCGTATTCGCTGGCGACGACCAGCCTGCGGCTCACCAACGTCTACGGCCCGCGTCAACGCTTGACCAGCGACGAGTTGGGCTTCTTGCCCGTATTCATTCGCAAGGCCCTCCTGGGCGAGGAGATCCGGATCTTCGGCGATGGCGGGCAACGCCGCGACTGTGTCTACGTCGGTGACGTCGTCGACGCTCTGATTGCGGCGACGGCACCCGAAGCGGTCGGCCGGGTCTTCAATGTTGGAAACGTCATCGATCACTCGCTCGCAGAGATCGCGGCAGCGCTGATCGAAGTGACCGGCAGCAAGGGGGGCTTGCAGTTGGTGCCCTGGCCGGATGATCACCAGCGGATCGATATCGGCTCGTTTCACACCGACGGCTCAACGATCGCTGAGGCACTGGGCTGGAAGGCGACGACCACGCTCGATGGTGGCCTCCTGACCACGGCCACGTTCTATCGTGGTCACCCGTGGTACCTGTCGTCGACCTGAGTCGGCGCGGACAACGCTTTGCCTCGGCCTTCGCCATAACAGCGAAACGAATCGCGGCAAGCGGCAGCTTCCTGCTCGGAGCTGAATTGGCTGCGTTCGAATCCGAATTCAAGAATTGGCTGGGCGCGCAGCACTGCGTGGGTGTGTCGTCCGGAGCCGGCGCACTGCAGTTGGCCCTGGCCGCGGCAGGAATCGGGCTCGGCGACGAAGTGCTGGTGCCCGCGTTCACTGCGGTGCCTACCGCCTCGGCCGTTGCTGCCGTCGGGGCCGTTCCTCGTGCGATCGATGTCGACCGAAACACGGCGTGCATCACCACACG
This sequence comes from Ilumatobacteraceae bacterium, assembly GCA_040006755.1. Classification (GTDB taxonomy): domain Bacteria; phylum Actinomycetota; class Acidimicrobiia; order Acidimicrobiales; family Ilumatobacteraceae; genus JAENVT01. Next base: position 2,407 of record JBDTWJ010000246.1, read on the forward strand.
AAGCGTCGAATCGGCGCGAACAGAACGCACCAAGGCCGTCATCGTCGTCCACCTGTACGGCTATCCCGCCGAGATCCCTGCAACTGATCTCATCGTGATCGAAGACGCCGCGCAAGCCCACGGGGCTCTTCAAGAACCCGGCCGATCCGCGGCAACGGCCTACAGCTTCTATCCAACCAAGAATCTAGGAGGGATCGGCGATGGAGGTGCCGTGGTCACGGACGACGCTGACCTTGCGGATCGGGTCCGAACCTTGCGCGTGCACGGCATGACCGCGCTATACGTGCACGAGTACGTGTCGCAGAACTTCAGGATGTCAGAACTCGAGGCGGCATGGCTTCGACTGGCGCTGTGCGAATTGAGCGCCGATGTGGACCGACGTCGGGCGATCGTTGCGCAATATCGATCCGCCGCACCCAACCTGCATTGGCAGCAAGATCACCCGAGGCATGCCTACCATCTCGCCGTGTTCCGCAGCCCCGATCGTGCCATGACCCGAGCAGCCCTGGAGGCCGGCGGCATCAACACTGCTGTGCACTACCCAATGGCCATCACGCAGCAGCCTGCATACGAGCAGCTTCCACACTCGGAGTGCCCCGAAAGCGAAGCGTGGGCCAAGGAGTGCATCAGCCTGCCGTGCTTCCCGGAGATGACCACTTTCGAGGTCGACCACGTCTGCTCGGCTTTGGCGGGATTACGCGTATGACATCGGTTGCGAGCATCTCGGCGGTGTTCCCTTGTTACAACGACGAGACGACGATCGGCGGTCTGATCGACGACGTTCACACGGCGCTCTCACCGTTGGTTGCAGACCTCGAGGTAATCGTCGTCAACGACGGCTCTGCAGACGGTTCGGGAGCCACGCTCGACGCTTTGGCCAGCGACCGGCCTTGGCTACGAATCGTTCACCACGAGACCAACGGCGGCTACGGCAACGCCCTGCTCAGCGGCTTCAACGCTGCACGGTATCAATGGATCTTTTACACAGACGGTGACGCCCAGTACGACGCCAGCGAGGCCGCGTTGTTGGTCCCACTCGCGACTGATGAGATCGATGTCGTGCAGGGCTACAAGATCGGCCGCGG
>JBDTWJ010000247.1:0-3249 GCA_040006755.1 Ilumatobacteraceae bacterium
GCCAACATCTCAAGGATCGGTCTCAGCACGGCCCGGTCGTCGACGAGTGAGGGGCGGTGGAGGGTGACCAGGACGAATTGATCCGCCACGACTTGCAGTCGGTCGAGGATGTCGGATCGCGCGGCACGTTCAGTGGCGAAGTAAAGGCTGTCGATCATGATGTTGCCGACACGAGTGATTCGAGCGGGATGGACCCCTTCGTGGAGGAGATTCGCGTCCGCATCGGCGGACGGCGTGAGAAGCCACGTGGCCAGGGCATCGACGACAAGCCGGTTCACTTCTTCCGGCATCGACCGATCGAAGGACCGCAGTCCCGCCTCGACATGAGCGATGGGGATGCCTAATTTCGACGCGACCAGCGCACAAGCCACCGTGGAGTTGACGTCACCGAACACCACGACCGCGTCCACGGTCGAAGTGTCGCTCAACCATCGCTCGAACCTCTGCATGACAAGAGCGGTTTGCAACGCATGCGAGCCCGACCCCACTTCGAGGTTCGCGTCGGGGCGCCTGATCTCGAGGTCGGTGAAGAACGACTCCGACATCGCCTCGTCGTAGTGCTGTCCGGTGTGGATGAGGGAAGTCCCCACGCCGAGCGACGCTGCAGCTCGCATGAACGGCGCGACTTTGACGAAGTTCGGGCGGGCGCCTGCGACCACTGCTAGATGCATAGTTGTCCTCTTCTTCATTGTCAGATTTCAGGTTCTGTTTCGGGTGCGTGGGAACGTTGGTGTTTTCCGTGCGACCTCTCGGCGACGTGAACGGCCTTGATCAGCGATATCCAGCACGCGCATGCGAAAGCCACCTCGGTCACATAGGTGCTCCACACAGCTGCTTTCCATGAGAAATGAGGAATGAAGGCCAGGTTGAGGCCGAGGTTCAGAACGGACGTCCCGACCAGGATCAGCATGCGGCGACTGGCGAGCGCGAATGCGAGAAGCCCGTTGAACGGGTACCAGACGACGCTCCGAAGGATGATCAGCCCTGCAAGATACCGAGCGGGTGTGATAGCTCCCTCAAAGGTGTCTCCGCTGAATCGTTCGAGGAGGTGAAGCCCGATCAGGAGTCCGACTGTGGCGACCAACGCGTAGATGGCGCTGATCGTCGACAGGAAGTAGGCCCGTCGCAGGTGAGTCCTGGGAGAATCGTCGACCTGCAGGAATCGATGATGGCTTGCCTGCACGAGTGCCTTGATCGGAAGCGTCGCCATCTGCACGAACTTGTAACCGGCGGCGTAGGTGGCCGCGTCCTTGACGAAACCGAAGGTGTTGAGCAACGTCTTGTCGAAGTCCTCCTGCAGCGCCCATGTGAAGGAGACCACCCCATATGGAGCTCCCTCGCGAGCGACCACGGATAATGGAATACGGTTGACCTCCGGGGCCAGAGCCCTGCGAACGGCGAACCAGATGGCGCCAGTCACGACGATGTACAGACAACTCATGGTGAGGACAAAGGTCTGCAGCGTCAATTTGTCGACGACGATGAGCACCCCCGCCGCGAGCGGTCGCACCAACGCAATGGCTGTGCGGGTCAGCGTGGCACGCACGAAGGTCGATCGGAGCTGGATCACACCCACCAACGCGAAGGCCACGCCGTTCGCAAGCCCGTCAGAGAGACCGCCGAAGATGAGGACCCCGAGACGAGCGCGTGGCACCAGCACGAGTCCGAGACCGACGGTGATGAGGGTGCACAGCACCGCGGCCTGCACGCAGAGACGAACGACGCGGTGCGCACAATCACCCAACGTGCGTCCCCGCTTCATTACCGCCTCGAGCAACCACGGTTGACCCCATGAGGTCAAGCACAGTGTCGTCGTGCCCGACAAGCCTGCGACACCCACCAACACCCCGTACTCTGACTGTCCGAGCTGGGTGTACAGCACGTAGAACGTGAGCACCGAACTCAGCACCACCGTCGATTCGTATGACAGCGCTGCGACGCCGTCGGCGAGCTTCTTGCCGCGCAGCGTTAGCAGTGGCACGAGCCGACCTGACCCGTCGTGCATTGCTTGGTACTTGTCTCAGTCATGAGGCACCGAACAGCGTGGCCAGCGCATCCACCACGGCCTTCGGAGAATAGCGATCCTCCGCCAGCTCACACGCAGCTGTTGCAATCTCTTCCGCTATCTGCGGGTTGTGCAGCAGCGTCAGGCAGGCCTTGGCAAATGCGTCCGGTTCGTTGCGGATCAACGCGTGCACTCCGTCGGTCGCGTCGATCCCCTCGATGCCAATCGAGGTCGAAACGACGGGCCGACCAGCCCGGAACGCCTCGAGAATCTTGATGCGAGTGCCGCCGCCGCTGATGAACGGTGCGACCACCACATCGGCCCTGACGAGTTCGGATTCGAGATCCTCCACGAATCCGGTGACCACGACCTGGGGCGGATCGTGAAGGCGGGCCACCGCTTCGCTGTGGCGGCCTACGAGGCGAAGCTGAACGTTGGGATCCTGACGCCAGACCAGCGGCATGATGGAGTCGACCACCAGTCGGCAGGCCTCTTCGTTCGGACGGGTCGTGAGCGACCCGACGAACAGCAGGATTGGTGGACCTCCACGTCGGGTAGCAGCCGGCGCAAAGGTCGCCGAGATGACGGTGGGGTAGATATTGGGAACCGTATGCACTTTGGTCGACTTCAGGAGGTCACGATCGTGGTCACTGCAGACGACCACAGCGAGGGCGTCACGTACGATCTCCGCCTCGATGCGTGACCATCGACGCAAGTCGATTCTGTCGACGATTGCCATGATTTGGCCCCGCGCACCGTTGTAGGCGGCTGCTCGATGGGCGATTCGGTGTTTGATCTTGGCGCTCTCCAAGTCGTCGAGGTCGACGATGACAGACTTGCGCTCGATCACAGGCACCGTCTGCCAACCATCGATGCCAGACACCAGCACGTTGTCGTACGAGCCGGATTGGATTTCGCGAGCCACCGCGGTTCGTGCCGACTGCCATTCGACGCGGGCCCATCCTCGCGGGCGCCCTGAGAACAACCAGTTGTAGATCGTTCGTGCGGCTCCGTTTCGGGCAACGGCAGAGACCTCGCTCATGAGCTTGCCGTCATGTTCAGGTGCCAATTCGCGCTCCTCGTCCAGTGGTGCGACGAACAGGACATGGCATGTCGAATTCGCGATGAGCCCACTGATGAGGGCATACGTACGCAGGGCGTAGCCGGCCTCCGTTGGCCACCCGGGGCGAGTTGAAACGAACAACGTTCGCCGTGGAACCCCGTCAGCCACGGGCTACAACGGT
>JBDTWJ010000248.1:0-3231 GCA_040006755.1 Ilumatobacteraceae bacterium
CAACTCCGCTGTCAACACCACCGACACCGATGCAACGCCGTTGCGCCTCAGCGCTCGTCGCAACGCTCCCATCGGAATCCTCACCGGTGAGTTCGGGGCCAGGGTGCTGCGCCCGCTTGTCGACGATCTGCAACGTCGCGATGTCAGGGTGATTCCCGTCTCCAACGAGTTCTTCGGCGGAAATACCGCGGTGACGGGGCTGATGGTGGGGCACGACTTGCGACGCGTCCTCGCCAACGAACCGGCCGGGCATAGATACCTGCTTCCCGACGTGTGCATCTCGGAGGGCCGGTTTCTCGATGGGCTGACGGTCGACGAGTTGCCCCGACCGGTGGAGGTCGTCGCCACCGACGGCATCTCGCTACGCAAGGCCCTGGAGCCCACATCATGACGTTGCCATCGGTAGTCATCGTCGGACGTCCAAACGTCGGCAAGAGCACCTTGTTCAACCGCATCGTGGGCGAGCAGGTCGCCATCGTTGAGGATCGCCCGGGCGTCACGCGCGATCGAAAAGAGACCGAGGCCGATTGGCTGGGCGTGCGCTTCAACCTCGTCGACACCGGTGGCTGGTTGCCGGGCGGAAACGTTCTCGATGTCAAGGTCAGTCGCCAGGTCGAGGCTGCGGTGAAGACCGCCGATGTCGTGCTGTTCCTGGTCGACGCGACAACCGGTGTGACCGAGGACGACGAGGCGCTGGCCAGTTGGCTGCGACGGATCAAGGCTCCTGTCCTATTGGTGACCAACAAGGCCGACAACGAACGCCGCGAGAACGACCGATGGGAATTCCTGGCGCTTGGTGCCGGCGACCCGTATCCGGTCAGCGCGCTGCATGGGCGTCGGGCAGGCGATCTGCTCGATGAAGTCATCTCATTGCTCCCTGCACCCGAAGAGGACGAATCCGAAGTCGGTATCGATCTCGAGGACGCCACCGAATTGTGGAAAGCCGGCGACACACCGCCGCCACGCGTTGCCATCGTTGGCCGGCCGAACGTCGGCAAGAGCACGTTGTTCAATCGTCTCGTCGGCGAGGATCGCTCCGTCGTGCACGACATGGCCGGCACGACGCGAGACTCCATCGACACGCTTGTCGATACACCCGACGGACCCATCGTGTTCGTCGACACAGCCGGCATGCGCCGCCGCAGCAGGGTCGACGACTCGGCCGAGTACTACTCCGTCGTGCGTGCCCTGCGCGCCATCGACGGCAGCGACATCGCCCTTCTGGTGATTGACGCCACCGACGGCATCACCAGTCAGGATCAGCGGCTCGCCGAGCGGGTCGATGCAGCCGGCTGCCCGATCGTGGTGATGCTGAACAAATGGGAGCTGATCGATGATCCCGACAAGCGATTGCAGGTCCAGGCCGAGCTGAAACGAAAGCTGTACTTCGTGGGCGACGCGCCCGTGCTGAAGATCTCGGCGCTCACAGGCAAAGGTGTCTACAAGCTGCAACCAGTGCTGCAGGAGGCGATCACCCAGTACCACCGACGCGTGCCGACACGGGACGTCAACCGTGTGATCTCCGATGCGCAACAGCGCCAGCCTGCCGGGCATGGCGTGCGGGTGCTGTACGCGTTGCAGGGCGCGACCGACCCGCCGACCTTCACGCTGTTCGTCAACAGGGAGCTGCCGCAGACGTACATGCGATATCTCGAGCGCAGCATCCGCGAGGCATTCGAGTTCGGCAGCACACCATTGAAGCTGCGGGTCAGGAAGCGGACCGACTAGTGCCGTGGTGCGAGGACTGCGCGAAGTACTGGGCGCCAGCGGCGATGAACGAAGACGGTACCTGCCCCACCTGTGGGAGGCTCGTCGAGACACCGACACCGTCACGACCGATCACCGCCAAGAACCTCAACCTGCGCAAGCTGGCGGCGGGGGAGGACAGCGAGGAGAGCGTCAAGGCACCCTGGCACTTCAAGCTGCTGATGCTGCTACTTGCGTTGTACCTCGGCTGGCGAATCGTGCAGTTGTTCACGTAGCGCCGACTCGTGTCGCCGCCGAGGTGCTCGGCGAGTCGCGTACTTGACTACGCCCAGCCTCGATCAGCAATCGGCTGTGGTCGGCGCCACTGGGTGATCGCACCCACCACGCAGCTGGCCGGCACGATCAGAAGAGCCCGTCGCAGCCCGATCGAGTCAGCGAGCACGCCGAGCGCGAGTGGCCCGAGCGTGATCGCGACTCCGGCGGCCAGGATGCAGATCGCGCCGAGCGAGACCGAGTCGATCTTGTGCTCGGCCGCCAGGTACAGCCGATCCACGTCGAGCGGATACAGCGGTCCGGCACCCATCCCAACGATCGTGAGACCGGCAACGCGCGGCAGCAATCCGCCGCCCAACACCATCAGCAACGATCCGATGGCCAAGATGATAAAGCAGGACGACACGGCAACATCGCCGAACACGCGCACGATTCGGGGCACGACCTGACGCGAAAAGAACATCGCAACGCCGAACGTGCCGGCGAATGCCGACGCGAGCCCTCCCGAAGCGTGGCCGACTTCCTTCAGATATGTCGTCGCCCACACAGCGATTGCTATCTCGGGAAAGATCGCGTTGAGCAAGTGCAGCCATGGCACGAACACGTCTCGATCGCGAAGGTGGGCGAGTGTGAAATTGCTGTTTCGAGTCGATTCCGGCACAGCCACCGGCCATGCGACGGCGGTGAGCATCAGCACTATGAGCGCGGTGAGAAGCAGATAGGGGAGACGCCATGACCAGTTCAACGCGAGCGCTCCGCCGACGACAAGACTGAAGGTCACGGCTGTGAGGCCAACCGCGCCATTGACCGCCGCGAACGCCGCAGCTCGATGCTCGCCGTGATGATCGCTGATGAGACCCGGCATCACAATCGCGAGCAGTGCTCCCGAAAGGCCGGCGAGCGCGGCGCCGGCGAGCGTCACCGGCCACACCGGACCGACACAAAATGTGGTGATCCCGATCGTGATGCCCATCGCAGCCGCCAGAAGTGATGTGCGCCGTCCCAGTCGGTCGACTATTGGGACGCCCAGGTATCCGATGAGGAGTGCAGTCACTCCGAACACCGAGCCGTGTAGCGCCGCGACGACGCCGGAGAGGCCGAACTGGTGACGCAACTCACCGAGCACGAAACCGATGCTCTGCCCACCCGCCAGCAGCGCGTACCCGAGTGCGGACGAATAGGTCAGCCGATCCCACCGGAACTTTTCGGTGGTGGGATGGCTCCGGGTCACACCCTCGTTGTACAGGAAGC
>JBDTWJ010000249.1:0-3203 GCA_040006755.1 Ilumatobacteraceae bacterium
CACAAGGGGCCCAGCACCACCAATCCCCACCTCGGACTTTCGTCACAGACGATTCGAGAAGGGGCCCAGCACCACCACTGCCGGACATCGGGTTTCGTCACAGACGATTCACGACGGTCCTGAACGGGGGATGGGGTGCCCGACCAGTGGGCGTGATGCGACGACTCGGGAAGGCGTTCGAGCTAGCTAGCCGAGGCGTTCGAGGATGGTGGCGTTGGCCATTCCTCCGCCTTCGCACATCGTCTGCAGTCCGAAGCGGCCGCCGGTGCGCTCGAGTTCGTTGAGCAGCGTGGTCATCAGGCGCGCACCTGACGCTCCAAGGGGATGGCCCAACGCAATCGCCCCGCCATTGACGTTGACCTTGTCCATGTCGGGGTGCAGTTCCTTCTCCCACGCCAGAACGACGGAGGCGAAGGCCTCGTTGATCTCGACGAGATCGATGTCGTCGATCGACATGCCCGCCCGGGCCAACACCTTCTCGGTTGCCGGGATCGGAGCGGTCAGCATCATCCGCGGGTCGGCGCCGGCGAGCGAGAAGTCCACGAACCTGGCCCGCGGGGTGAGGCCGAGCTCGGCCGCCTTCTCCTCGCTCATGATCAGCAACGCAGCAGCGCCGTCGGTGATCTGCGACGAGTTGCCAGCAGTTACACGCCCACCCTCGTCCTCGGTTCGGAAGACCGGCTTCAGCTTTGCCAGCGACTCGATGCTGGTTTCACGCAGGCCCTCGTCGACCGTCATCATCTGATCGTCGGTACCCAATATCGGCAGGATCTCCGACTGGAACCGGCCCTCCGCGGTCGCACGCGCCGCGTATAGCTGCGATCGAGCCCCGAACGCATCGAGGTCGTCGCGTGACAAGTCCCACTTGTCGGCGATCAGCTCAGCGGAGATGCCTTGCGGCACGAGGCCCCCGCTCGGGGCATACCGCGCACCGACTTTCGGACCGAACGGGAACCCGAACTTGCCGTCGACCATCGATGCCCCCATCGGCACACGGGTCATCACTTCGACGCCAGCAGCCACCACTACGTCGTACGCGCCGGCGATGACACCCTGGGCAGCGAAATGCGCGGCCTGCTGACTGGAGCCGCATTGCCGATCTATCGTCGTGCCCGGCACAGTCTCGGGCCAACCCGCAGCGAGCACCGCGTTGCGCGCGACGTTGGCCGCCTGCTCGCCCACCTGCATCACACACCCCATCACGACATCGTCGACGATCCCTGGATCGATACCGGTGCGATCGATCAACGCCTTCAACGTCTCCGCTGCGAGATCGACCGGGTGCCAGTCCTTGAGCTTCCCGTTACGGCGACCGAGTGGAGTGCGGATGACATCGACGATGACGGCTGTAGGCATGACAGTTCCCCTTTGATGGGTTGCGTGCTGGAAGTCTGCAGCGTGCTGGTCCCGAGACTCAAACCGGACACGCCTCTGGGAGAACATCACCCGGGTGACGTGAGAGACTGGGCCCATGCCACGAATCTCTATCGAAGAGGTCGACCGGGCGGTCGCCGGCACGAACGCACCACACCTGTTCCTGCAGTTGGCCAAAGAGCATCCCGATCTTCCCGCGCTGCATTCGCTGAAGACCGCCGCGCCAGGCTCGTGGAACGTGTGGTCGCTGAAGGACTACGCCGAAACGACGGCCAAGGCTGTCGGCGGCCTCCAGCGAGCCGGACTCGTCCCGAAGGAGCGCGTGTTGCTGATGATGCGCAACCGTCCCGACTTCCATTGGTTCGATCTCGCCGCGCAGTTCCTGCGAGCGACGCCCGTGAGCATCTACAATTCCTCATCGCCCGAGGAGATCGAATACCTCGCCGACCACGCCGGTGCCGAGATCGCAATCGTCGAAGACAGTTCGTTCCTCGAGCGACTTCTGAAGGTTCGTAAGAACCTTCCGCGCCTCAAGCAGATCTACGTGATCGACCCGCCCCCCGAAGGCTGCCCCGAGGGCGTCCAGCCCGCGTCCGTCCTCATGGATGCAGAACCGGCCGACCTCGACGCACTCGCCGCAAAGATCCAACCTGACGACATCGCCACCCTGATCTACACCAGCGGCACGACGGGTCCGCCCAAGGGCGTGATGATCAGCCACTACAACGTGGTGTACACCGTCGAGTCGCTGCGGCATTGCTTCGGTCTCGACACGTTCCTCGGTCGGCGCGTCGTCAGCTACCTGCCGATGGCGCACATTGCCGAGCGGATGATGAGCCTTTACCAGTCACTGATCCTCGGCTACAGCGTGTACTGCTGCCCGGATGCCAATCAGCTCTCTTCGTACCTCAAGGAGGTGCATCCCGAGATCGTGTTCGGCGTGCCGCGCGTGTGGGAGAAGATCTACAACGGCGTCAACGCGGCACTGTCCGCGAACCCCGAGAACAAGGCCAAGTTCGACGAGGGAGTTGCAGCCGCCACCGACATCAAGGCCGCCGAGCGCGGCGGCACCGCAACCAAGGAACAACGAGGCACGTGGGCGTTCCTCGACTCGATCGCTTTCGCCAATATTCGCGCCCTCGTCGGTCTCGACGCCGTCGTCGCCGCAGTCACGGGAGCCGCAGCGATCCCCCGCCCCATCCTCGAGTGGTACAACGCGGTCGGCATTCCGCTGAGCGAGATCTATGGCATGAGCGAGTCCAGCGGTCCGATGACGTGGAGCCCCAACGCCAACCGGCCCGGCTCCGTAGGCGAGGCCATCCCCGGTTGCGAGGTGAAGATCGCCTACGACGGTGAGGTGCTGTGCCGCGGCGGCAACGTTTTCATGGGTTACTTCGAGCATCCCGACAAGACCGCCGAGACCATCATCGACGGCTGGTTGCACTCCGGCGACATCGGCGAGATCGACGACGACGGATACCTGCGCATCGTCGATCGCAAGAAGGAGTTGATCATCACCTCCGGCGGTAAGAACATCAGTCCTGCAAACCTCGAGGCAGCGTTGAAGACGATCCCCCTCATCGGTCAAGCAGCGGCCATCGGCGACAACCGCAAGTTCTGCTCGGCAATCCTCGTGCTGGAGCCGGAGGCCGCCGCGGTCTGGGCGAAGAGCCACGGCACGGCAAGCGCGACGCCGACCGAACTCGCCTCCGACCCGGAGGTCATCGCCGAAGTGCAGCGCGGGGTCGACGAGGTCAATCAGCAGTTCGCTCAGGTCGAACAGATCAAGAAGTTCACCCTGGTCGGCGAGGAATGGCTGCCCGACAGCG
>JBDTWJ010000250.1:0-3197 GCA_040006755.1 Ilumatobacteraceae bacterium
GCGATCACGATGCGTTGGATCTGGTTGGTGCCTTCGTAGATCTGGGTGATCTTTGCGTCGCGCATCATTCGCTCGACCGGGAACTCGGTGGTGTAGCCGTAGCCGCCCAGGAACTGCACGCAATCGGTGGTCACCTGCATGGCCACGTCACTGGCGAAGCACTTGGCCATCGCGCCGGCCATGCCCAACTCGCCGGTCGGGTCACCATCGTCGACCATCGCGCAGGCGCGATACACCAACGCCCGCGCGGCCTCGATGCGCATCACACAATCGGCTGCCATCCATTGCAAACCTTGATTGTCAGCGAGGGGGCGACCGAATGTGCGACGTTCCTTCATGTAGGTCACCGCAAAGTCGAGCGCGCCTTGGGCGATGCCCACGGCCTGTGCACCGATGGTCGGACGAGAGCGATCGAGCGTGTGCATCGCAACTGCGAAGCCCTGGCCGATTTCGCCGAGACGCCAAGCGTCGGGAACTCGGCAATCGGCGAATCGCACCACGCCGGTCGGCGACCCCTTGATGCCGAGCTTGTGCTCGAGCTTGTCGACGTGCACGCCCCACTCCGCCTTCGTGAGGAAACACGTGATGCCCTTGTGCCGATCGTCGGAGGTGCGGGCGAACACCGTGTAGAAGTCGCTGATGCCGGCGTTGGTGATCCAGCACTTCGTGCCGTTGATGATCCAGTCGTCGCCATCGCGAACTGCTCGCGTGGTCATCGATGCGACATCACTCCCTGCATCGGCTTCGCTGAGGCAATAGCTCGCCTGACTACTGCCGTCACCTATCCGGGGCAGCACCTCGGACTTCAGATCCTCGGATCCGAAGTTGATCACCGGCAACATGCCGAGCTTCGAGATGAGAAACATCAGGCTGGTCGACGCGCACGCCCTCGCCAACTCCTCCGTCGCAATGGCCTGCGTCACGAGTGACGCGCCCTGCCCGCCGTACTGCTCCGAGTATGGCAACGATGTGAGGTCTGCTGCGACGAGCGCCTTGAACGCCCCCCAGTCGTACTCTGCCTTCTCGTCGGTCGCAGCGGCGCGCGGCGCGATCTTGTCCTCGGCGAAACGTCGGACAACGGCGCGGAATTCGTGCTGCTCCTCGGTGAGATTGATCGGTTGAGTCATGCTCCCAACAGCTCCTTCCATCGCTCCGGATACGCGGCCGCAACTTGAGCGGGTGTCATGCGCAACGTTGCCTCCGGCACCATGTCAACGATCTTGCGGGCCTCGTCGTAGTGATGCAGCGTGTTGCTGACACCCTCGAACAAGCGGGCCCGCACGGCCTTCATTTCTGCGGGCGGATCTGCGTCGAGGAAGCCCCAGATCGTGAAGGCGACGGTCAGGTCGTGCACGACCGGCGCCCTGCCGAACATCGACGCCCGGCGCAGGGCGACCCCGAGACAACCCTGAACAGCGTCGGCGGCGTGCTCGCCGGGCTGCAGCTGCAGACGATCGCGAAACCCGCTGGCGATCTTGAGCGCAAACCCCTGGTCGGGGCCTTGAAATCCCAGTCGAGCACCTTCGGGCTGGAATCCGATGAGGTCGCCTGGACGATTCGACGTCCACGAGCCGGGCACGATGTCGGGCGAGCCGTAGACCCTCGAGTCGTCGACGGGTGAGACGGGGGCGAACTTCGGCGCTGCCATGGACACAGTTCTACCTGGCGGACGCTCGCACTGTCGCACCTCTGGCCCCAGCCCGCCAGCGCGCCTCACGGACCGGCGTGCAAGAGGCCGTAGACCAGGCTCTCTTCGAGGGCTCGCCACGAGGCCTCGATGATGTTGGGGCTCACACCGATGGTCGTCCAGACGCGATCTCCGTTGGTGGCGTCGATCAACACTCGCGTGGTCGCTCCGGTCGCGGTTGCCCCATCGAGGATTCGCACTTTGTAGTCGGTCAGGTGCACCTTGGCCAGCAACGGATACGATCCGCCGACCGCAGCCCGCATCGCGGAGTCGATCGCGTGGACCGGACCGTTGCCCTCGGCGGTGTGCACGTATCGCTGATCGCCGACCCACACCTTGACGGTCGCCTCCGTGGTGAAATCGCCGGTTGCCAACTCGTCGGTGATCACGCGCATGCTCTCGACTCTGAAGAACTCCTGCTGCCACCCGCCTGACCGGCGCATGAGCAGTTCGAGGGAAGCGTCGGCGGCTTCGAAGTGATAACCCTCGTGCTCCAACCGCTTGAGATCATCGATGACCTGGTTGACGGCCGGCCCGTCCATCGGCAGGCCGAGCTCGGCAGCCTTCATTTGGATGGTGGCTCGGCCGGCCATCTCGCTGACGACGAAACGCGTTCCGTTGCCAACCAGTTCAGGATCGACGTGCTCGTACGCGTCCTTGGCGCGGACGATCGCGCTGACATGCAGCCCCGCCTTGTGTGCGAACGCCGACGCGCCGACGTAGGGGGCCTGCGGATTGAGCGGGCGATTGAGAACCTCAGCGACGTGATGGCTGACCGCCGTAAGTCGTTCGATGCGACCTTCCGGCAGGCACGACATGCCCAACTTCAGCTGCAGGTTGGGGATCACGGTGGTCAAGTTGCAGTTGCCCGTCCGCTCGCCAAGACCGTTGAGCGTGCCCTGCACATGACGCGCCCCCGCACGAACAGCCCCCATGGAATTGGCGACCGCGCAACCGGTGTCGTCGTGGCAGTGGATGCCGATGATGACGTCGCTACCGACGTGACGGTGCACGTCGGTGACGATCGACTCGACCTCATGCGGCAACGAACCACCGTTGGTGTCGCACAGCACCACGTGGCTGGCGCCCTTCACGACGGCGGCCTCCAGCGCACGAAGCGCGAACTCAGGATTGCGCTTGAATCCATCGAAGAAGTGCTCCATGTCGACCATCACCTGCCGACCGTTGCCTGTGAGAAAAGCGACCGAATCGGCGATCATGGCCTCGCCCTCGTCGAGCGTTGTCTGCAGCGCGTTGAGCACGTGGTAGTCCCAGCTCTTGGCGACGATGCACACCGCGCTGGTGTTGGCATCGAGCAGGTTGCGCAACGTGGCATCGTCGTCGACCTTGCCCTTGGGGCGCCGCGTCGACCCGAACGCCACCATCGTCGACGTCGTCAGCTGTAGTTCGGTGGCTGCCCGGGCGAAGAACGCGATGTCTTTGGGATTCGCCCCCGGCCATCCGCCCTCGATGAAGTGCACGCCCAGGTAGTCGAGTTGCTCGGCGATGC
>JBDTWJ010000251.1:0-3109 GCA_040006755.1 Ilumatobacteraceae bacterium
CACAAGGGGCCCAGCACCACCAATCCCCACCTCGGACTTTCGTCACAGACGATTCACAAGGGGCCCAGCACCACCACTGCCGGACATCGGGTTTCGTCACAGACGATTCACAAGGGGGCCCGGCCCGGGTAGGCACCGAGGAGCGGCGGATTTCGTCACGGACGATTTGAGAGGGTCCTGGGCGGTGGGGCAGGCGAAAGGACACGCGATGAGCACGCGACCTACACCACCTGCTGGCCGCATCACCGCAAGGTTGTTGAATCGCAGCGATGCCATGTCGGTCGTGGACGACATGAAAGCGCAGTCCCCGAAAGCGTTTGGGACGACGCCTACCACAGCATCGTGGTCGTGGGCATCAACGTCAGCCAGGACGAGAGCGTCGAGCAGAGCCATGCGCACGTGATCGATCTGTGGAACGGCGAGGTGTGGATCCCGTTCGAAGCCTTCAACAACCGATATGAGTTGGCCGGCACGGACTGGAGTAACAACGTCTATCGCCGCTGAGCGGGCGGCCAGCGCGCCATCCATCCAGCCAGCTAGATGCAGGTGAGGATCTCGGGGCCGTGGTCGGTGACGACAACGGTGTGCTCGGTGTGAGCAGCAAGCGAACCGTCCGCAGAGACAACGGTCCAATCGTCGTCGAGCACCAGAACGTCGTCGTTCCCACCGGCGATAAGCATCGGCTCGAGGGCCAGCACCACGCCGGTCTCCAGCCGAGGACCCTTGCCTCGCCGGCCGCGGTTCTCGACGTCGGGATCTTCGTGCATCGCCCGACCGATTCCGTGACCGCAATAGTCACGCGGACTGCCATAACCAGCAGCTTTGACCACGGCTTCGACCGCAGCACCGACATCGCCCAGATGACCACCCGGCTGCATCGCCGCGACAGCGGCGACCAGGGCCTTGTCGGCAACATCAATCAGCCGTTGCGCCACCGCATCGATCGTGCCGACACCCATCGTGAACGCCGCGTCGCCGTGCCAACCATTCACAATTGCTCCGCAGTCGATCGAGAGGATGTCGCCGTCGGACAGCGGACGTTCGTTCGGGATGCCGTGAACGACCTCGTCGTTGACCGACGCGCAGATCACGGCCGGATATCCGTGATAGCCGAGAAAGTTGGACGTGGCACCGCGCGCCGCCAGTACCCCACGTGCAACACGATCGAGGTGCAACGTTGTGACGCCAGGAATGGCAGCCGCGCGGATCACCTGATGCATCTCGGCAACAACTCTGCCTGCAGCACGCATGTGCCCCAGCTCCTCGGCTGAACGTCGAGTCAGTCGTCTCATCGTTCTCAGCGCGACGCGTCGACGGCAGCGGCCAACAGTCGGAACACTGCCTCAGGGGTGCCGACTCCGTCGACGACCGCCAGTCGCGCTTGGCTTTGGTAGTAGTCGATCAAGGGAGCGGTCTGCTCCTCATAAAGGTCGAGACGATGTTCGATGGCCTCCGGAGTGTCGTCGTCACGATGCATGACATCGCCACCGCAGACCTCGCAGATCCACGGTGACTTCTCGTAACCACTGGCCACATAGTTGGTGCCGCAGTCGCGGCACACCCGGCGGGCACTCAGACGAGCGAGTACGAGCTCGCGGGGTACGTCAAGGTCGAGGACCAGATCGATCGGCTGCTCGGCGGTCTCTTCATCGAGGACCTCGGCCTGGTTGACGGTCCTGGGGAAGCCATCGAGAATGTACCCACGGCCTTTTGCATCGTGGTGGCTGAGTCGCTCGTTGACGATGCCGATCATGATGTCGTCGCCGACGAGCCCGCCATCGTCCATCACTTTCTTGGCCATGCGTCCGAGATCGGTTCCCTCGCGTACAGCCGCCCGCAGCATGTCACCCGTGGAGATGTGCGGTACGACGAAATGGCGCGACAAGCGAACGCACTGCGTTCCCTTACCGGCACCTTGCCGGCCGAGCAGAATGAGCCGAGCGCCAGGGATCATGCCGCTGTCGACCCGCCTACCGAAAGACGGGACAGGGTCACTTCAGGAAGCCCTCGTAGTTGCGCAGCATCAATTGGCTGTCGATCTGGCGCATGAGCTCGAGTGCGACCCCCACGGCGATCAACACGGTGGTCCCGGCGAACGGGAAGTTCTGCACGTCGAACAACCACAGGATGATGTACGGCGTAATCGCGATCACTGCAACGAACAGCGCACCAGGAAGGGTGATCCGGTTGACGGCCTTCGCAAGGTACCGCTCGGTCTGTGGACCGGGTCGCACACCGGGTATGAACCCACCTTGCCGACGAATCTGATCGGCTTGACGAATCGGGTCAAAGGCGATGGAGTTGTAGAAGTACGCGAACGCCACGATCATTATCGAGAACAACAGGATGTAGACCAGGTTCTGACTGTTGACCAAGTTGCTGTCGACCCATTTCTGAATCGTCGCCCTCCACCCGGTGCCATTGCTTCCGCCGAGGAAGTTGGTGATGAGGACGGGCAGCAACAGCACCGAACTGGCGAAGATGATGGGAATGACACCGCTCTGGTTGACCTTCAGCGGGATGTAGGTGTTCTGCCCGCCGTACATCCGGCGACCGACGACTCGTTTGGCGAACTGTACCGGGATGCGACGTTGGGCCAGTTCGACACGCACCACCGCGACGACGATCAACAAGCTCACGACCACGAGTAGAGCGAACGCGAACCACTTCTGCTCTTGCAGGATGGCGTAGAAACCGAACGGCAAACGGCTGACGACCGAAGCAAAGATGACCATGCTCATGCCGTTACCGATGCCGCGTTGGCTGATCAATTCGCCGATCCACATCAAGACAGCGGTGCCGGCGACGAGCGTGAGGATGACCAGGTACCCGCGCGGCCACATTCCGTCCGGCAGCAGCTTCACGTTCTGGGGGAGTCGCTGAGCAGCGCCGAAGAATGCGTTGCCGTTGCCGTTGCCGAAGATGAAAGTCAGCGCTGTGGCCTGCATGGTCGAGATACCGATGGCGAGGTAGCGCGTGTACTGGGTGATCTTGCGCTGACCGACTGCGCCTTCTTGCTGCAGCTTCTCGAGCTTGGGAATGACCACCCCAAGGACCTGCATGATGATGCTGGCGGTGATGTACGGCATGATGCCGAGCGCAAAGATCG
>JBDTWJ010000252.1:0-3104 GCA_040006755.1 Ilumatobacteraceae bacterium
ATGTCTGTGCCCCCTTCTCTGATGGCTCTTGATCGACAGTACCGAAGCCACTCCATCACGTCATCGGGGCCGTCCCGGAACAAATTGGGGGGCTAGCCCTCTACTCAGACGCTTGACACCGCACGACAATGGCGACGTGGCTCGTACCGCGGTAGTCGTCGATGACCATCCGTTCGTCCGAACGATGGTCCGCCGCCTCCTCGAGGAGGCAGGCTTCGACGTGATCGGCGAGGCCGATGATGTTCGAGGCGCATTGAGGCTGGGCGCGGATCTGCAACCGGACATCATGCTCCTCGACGTCCAGCTCCCTGATGGAACCGGGATCGAGGCCACGAGGACGATGCGCACGTGGGAGACCTCGCCGGCGATCGTTCTGATCTCCACGAACGACTACGCGGACTCGGCCCACCTGTGTGGCGCGGACGGGTTCATAGGCAAGGCAGACCTCTCGCTCGAGACGTTGCGCGCAGCAGTGGGGCCGACATGAAACGCGCGACGCAAACCGTTATCACGCTGTTCGGCGTCGATGTGCTGGTCGCTGTTCTCGCCATGATGCAACAGCACGGCAACGGCCGGCCGTGGACATTCCTCGTCTCGGACTTCATCCCCGGAGCGGCGACGGGACTTGCCGCAGTGCTGATCTGGCGCCGCCGTCCGCAGAACCGGATCTGGTGGTTGCTGCTCGCCGCCTCTCTGACATTTTGGGTCGGCGACTTCGAGCACCACAGCAATCGCAACGTTGCACTGATCGGGTTCGCGTTCAGCCGATGGTACGACGTCTTTCTGGCATGGGCAGTTCTGGGGTACCCCAACGGCCGCCTGCGTGGCCGAACCGATCGCGCACTCGTTGTGTTCCTCGGCGCCATCACCTCCGCGCGCTCGACCTCTCGTCTGTTCCTGTTCGTTCCAGCTGATGCCGCCGGATACGGCACGAGCAACCGTTTCCTCCCGATCCACGACGATCGATGGTGGAGACAGGTCGAGGACTGGCACGCCCGTGCACTGACAGCAGGGATCGTGGGAATGCTCATCGTCATCGCGCACCGGTGGCTCACGTCGAGCCGCACGACTCGACAGATGCTGTCACCGGCGCTGTTCGCCGGATCAACGCTCGCTGCGTGCGTCTTCTACCAAACCCAGCTCGGTTGGAACAGCGGCATCGGTCCCGGTCGCGACGTGCGGATCTATTACGTCGTGTGGTGGGCCTACGGTGCGTTGGCACTCGCGTTGTCGGTCGGCATGGTCCGTCTTCGCCGCACACGATCGGCTGTCGTCGACGTCTTTTCCGAGCTCGGCCATGCCGCGCCACCTGATCGCCTTGGTGTCGCGCTCGGCCGCGCCATGGGTGACCCGAGCCTGAAGTTGATGCCATGGTCGTCGGCGGCGAGCGCATACCTCGATCCCTCAGGCCAACCAGTCGACTTACCAGCCGATCGATCGGGTCGGGCGGTGACACTGATCGAACAGGATGGCGAGCCGATGGCGGCGCTCGTCCACGACGCGGTGTTACTCGAAGATCCCGGACTCGTGAATGCCGTTGTCGCCGCGGTTCGCCTGACGATCGACAACGATCAGCTGCAGGCCGAGCTCGAAGCCCGCCTCGCCGACGTGGCGGCGTCGCGCGCCCGCATCGTCGAAGCGGGGGATAACGAACGACGACGGATCGAACGGAACCTGCACGACGGTGCGCAACAACGACTCGTCGGCACCGCTCTCGGACTCAAACTCGCTGGATCACGGCTTGCCGACAGCCCCGACCCGCGCGTTCACGCGGTCCTCGCGGAGGCGGCCACCGAGCTCACATTGGCGATCAACGAGCTGCGCGATCTCGCGAGAGGCATCCACCCAACGATGTTGACGCAATTCGGACTGCGTGCTGCACTGGAGTCCTTGGTCAATCGATCGCCGATCGCGATCGAGCTGGAGGTCGACTTGCCCTGTGAGCCATCGGAGGTCGTGGCCGCCACGGCGTACTATGCCGTGTCGGAGGCACTCACGAACATTATGAAGTACGCCAACGCCACGGACGTGGCCGTTCGCGTGAGAGGGGATCGACAGACCATCGTTGTCGAGGTCGTCGACAACGGAGTGGGCGGCGCGACTCTCGGTGGAGGCTCGGGCTTGACCGGCATCGCCGACCGAATCGCTACTGTCGGAGGCATGTTCCGCATCGACAGCCCAGTCGGATGCGGAACACGATTCGAGGTCGAGTTACCGTGCGGATCGTCCTAGCCGACGATCATGTTCTGCTCCGCTCCGGCATCGCCGAACTGCTGACCACAGCGGGATTCGACGTCGTCGGTCAGGCGGGCGATGTAGAAGAACTGTTTCCGATCCTTCGCAGTACGAAGCCCGATGTGGTGGTGCTCGACATCCGCATGCCGCCGACACATTCGTTGGAAGGGCTGGAGGCCGCCCACGCGATCCGCGCTGAGTTCGGTTCCGCGATCGGCATCATCCTGCTGTCGCAGTATGTCGAGACCCGGTATCTCAGCGAGCTGTTGCGCGACGGAGCGGGCGGCGTCGGTTACCTGCTGAAGGATCGCATCCTCGATGCAAACGAGCTGGGCGATGCCATCCGTCGCGTCGCAGCGGGCGGCTCGGCAGTGGACCCATCGGTGATCCAACAGTTGCTCACCCGCCACGACACCGGGCTGGCGGCGCTCACCGGGCGAGAGCGTGAGGTGTTGGCGTCGATGGCGGAAGGCCGTTCGAACCAGTCGATCTCCGAGCTTTTGCACATCAGCGACAAGACCGTCGAGTCCTGCACCAGCCGCATCTTCATGAAGCTCGGTCTCGCCGGTTCGTCCGACGATCACCGCCGCGTCAAGGCCGTACTGGCCTTCCTGAATGCGGCGCGCTGATCGCCATCCGCGGCGTGCGCCTCGAGTGACTCGGTAAGCGTCTCGGTCGAAACCCGGCGCGGGCAACGAAATAGTCTTCGCCAAGCCTGCGAAGGAAACGACGCAGAGCGGCCTGATCGATCGCACACCCCCCCCCTGAGCAGGGAGTGTTGATCCAGCGGCTGCTTTGCGCTAGGACTCGCGCTTCACGACCTTGTCGATGACGGTCGAAAACTGCGTGCCTTTGCCGGGGCGGAAGAA
>JBDTWJ010000253.1:0-3020 GCA_040006755.1 Ilumatobacteraceae bacterium
TCGTCGCCCTCGTCGTCGCCCTGATCGTCGTTCGTGCCGTCCTCGGCTCCGCCGGCGAAGCCCTGGGTCTCATCGAGCACGACTGGCTGCTGGCCGGCTTCGTTCTCGGCCTCGTCTTCGTTCTCGCACTCATCGTCGTTGGAGGCCTCGTCGTCGTTGCCGTCGTGGTCGTCGCCCCGGTCGTCGCCACCTTGAACGCCGGACGGATCCGACCCAGACGCGCTTGCGCTCATGAGTCCCGGTGCGGACACAACGAAGCCTCCCATCAGCAACAAGAACGTGGCGATCAAGGCCACGATTCGTGTCTTCTCAATGCGCCGCCCGATCATCGAACCGCCGTCTCGCGTGACTCTCATCCGTCCCTCCGTGCGGTCCCGATCGCCCGGCGACCCCGCCCTCGTGCTGGAGCCAGCGTAGGGAACACCACCGTCAGTGAACATGAGCCATTCGAACCACTCACCGCGGGCGCTGCTTCAGATACTCCGTGTGGGTTTGACCACGATCGTCACGCAGAGCGTTACTGCTCCGGCGGCACTCCCCACGACAACACACGGAACGCGCCGAGTCCGGTGGTGTCGCTAAGAGCTTCGGCCTCGCCAATTCGACTACGCATGGTGAGCGCGCCGACGTCAGGCCGCGCAGCTGCCGCGGACCATGCTCGGCGACCCTCGTCGACGAGTTCGTCGATGCCCATTCGCCGCAGAAACTCGTGCTGAAACTCGATGCTCGAAGGTGCCGGCAATTGGTCGATGCACACCTGCGCTGTGATGTCTTGACTGCCTGGGTTGCGAAGGTAGTGCTCACCACGCGCGTTGGCGCGATACGTGCGCAGCCACTCTCGCCACGGGCGGTTGACCAACTCCTCGGTATGTCGCGTGTAGTAGTCGACCGCCATGACAGTTCCTTGACAAATCAGTTGCCGCGCCACCGACACCCACGACGAGGCCTGGTCCTGCACGGGCAGGCGGGTGCCGTGCGGGGGCCCGCTCGGCAACCACGTCCAAGCAGGGTCGGGCGCCACCGTGCTCTCCACCAGCTCGCCCCCGCGGCCGAGCGACACCACCACCTCCCGCCACCTGCCATCGAAGACCGCCAGGCGAAAGGGGAGGTTGTCGAGCAGTTCGTTGGCGATCACCACACCTCGGTCGTTGGACGGCGACATCACCGGCACCGACGACACACCGTCCGGATGTTGCAGTCGTTGCTGATCGGAGATCTCGACAGCGACGTAGCGGTCACGCCACTGAGGAGCCGCGGCGAGCACCGAGCGCGCAAGGGTGCCCGGCCCTGCTCCACATTCGACGACGACGAAGTTGTCCGGCTCACCAAGACGCGACCACTCCGCATCGATCCATCGCGCCAGCACGGCCCCGAACAGCGGGCCGACCTCCGGCGACGTGATGAAGTCGCCACGCCGACCGGCCTGGCCACCGGTCGAATAGAAGCCGTGGTCGCCGTACAGCGCAATGCGCATGAACTCGTCGAAACGGATGGCTCCGCCGGCAGCGACGACTGCCGCCTCGACTTCGTCAGAGGCCGAAGGCACCGGCAAGCTCGGTGATGCCGCCGTAGCCGGTGAGACCCGGCAGCACGCCGAACACCAGAGTTGCAACGCCGGTGATTGCGAGCGCCGCCTTGATCGACCCTGGGACTCGCACCGGCGTGACGTCGCCGTCGGGCGCTGGTTTCATCCACATCTCGCGCATGATCGTGACGTAATACGCGGTGGCGATGACCGCGTTGACAGCACCGATCACCGCGATGCTGTACCCCCAGCCGCTGCGCGCGGTCAGCACCGCGTTGAACGACCCAAATTTCGCGTACCAACCGCCGAGCGGAGGTATCCCGGCGAGCGACGCGAGGAAGACGGTCATCAGCACCGCGAGTCCCGGCGCGTAGCCGAACAGCCCGCCGAAGCTGGATATCTCGCCACTGCGCGTCTTGCGGCTGACTGCGATCACCACTGCAAATGCGCCGAGGTTGGTTGCGGCATAGATGATGAGGTAGACGACGATCGCCCGCAATGATGTCTCCGCCGACCGAGCAGATCCCGCAACGACGAGCGGCATGAGGATGAATCCGCCCTGACTGATGCTGGAGTACGCGAGCAGCCGAACGATGTTGGTCTGGCGCAACGCCAATACGTTGCCGACCGTCATCGTCAGAGCCGCCAGCACCCAGATGAACGGCCGATACACGTCGGTGGCATGAGGGAAGGCGAGGTACACCATCAGCACCAGCGCGACGAAGCCTGCGGCCTTCGATCCGACACTGAGGAACGCGGTGACCGGTGTTGGAGCGCCTTCGTAGGTGTCGGGTGCCCAGGTGTGGAACGGCACCGCACTGACCTTGAAGGCAAAACCGACGATGATGAACACGACACCCATCACCTCGATACCACCGAGCTTGCCTTTGCCGGTGACGACCTCCCCGATAGCCGAGAGTTTGGTGCTGCCCGTCGCTCCGTACAACAGGCTCATGCCGTACAGCATCACCGCGCTCGCGAAGACGCCGAGGAGGAAGTACTTGACGCCCGCTTCGTTGCTCTTGCGATCACGCTTGCGCCAAGCAGCCATCATGTACGCGGGGATCGACAGGAACTCGAGGGCCACGAACACGCTGACGAGGTCGCGCGACGATGTCATCATCACCATGCCCAGGATGCTGCTGAGCAGCATCACGTAGTACTCGCCCTGGTGATAGCCACCCTCTTCGATCTCGTGCGTCGACAACAGCACGACCACGTATCCGGTCAGCAGGAACAGCGCCTTCAACACCAGGCTGAAGTTGTCGATGACGTAGCGGTCGTCGAACATCGGTCGCACGTCGCCACCTATCACGCCGAGCGTGATCACTGGCAGCAACGAGCCGAGCAGCACGAAGCCCGACAGGGTTGCCAAGATCCAACGCTTGCTCTCGGCGATGAAGAGGTCGACCAACAGCACCAGGCAGATGCCGAAGCCGAGCACGATCTCGGGCGCGAGCGCGTGGTAGTCGACCTTCGGCGACACGAAGCCACC
>JBDTWJ010000254.1:0-3003 GCA_040006755.1 Ilumatobacteraceae bacterium
GGATGTTCGACAGTGGGTTCGGTGGTCTCACGGTGGCCCGCGCCGTGATCGATCTGCTGCCGGCCGAGAATCTCGTCTACATCGGTGACACGGGGCGTTACCCGTATGGACCACGGCCGCAGCCCGAGGTCCGCGAATTCGCGCGCCAGCTGGCGTGGAGCCTCGTCAAGCAACACGATGCGAAAGCAGTCGTCGTTGCCTGCAACACCGCGTCGGCGGCGGCACTCGACGTACTGCAGCAGGAGTTGCCGGTGCTCGTCGTCGATGTGGTCGAGCCGGGGGCGCGCGCCTTGGTGACGGCCAGCCGATCCGGGCGCGTCGGCGTGATCGGGACGGTGGGCGCGATCGGGTCGGGAGCGTACGAACGAGCGGTCGGTTCGACAGGTGTGGACGTCGATCTCACGGCGGTGGCCTGCCCGGGCTTCGTCGAGTTCGTCGAGCGTGGCCAGACCACCGGCGACGAGATCACGATCCTGGCCGAGCGGCTGCTGGCTCCCGTCAAGGAAGCGGGCGTCGACACCCTCCTGCTCGGCTGCACTCACTACCCGTATCTGGCCCGTGTGATCGGCCAGGTCATGGGCCCGGAGGTGACGTTGGTGTCGAGTGCCGACGAGACGGCGTTCGTCACGCGTGACCTCCTGCAACGTCTCGACCTGTTGCGAACCGCTGTCGCCGGCCAACCGGTCGACCATCGGTTCTACTCGAGTGGCGACATCTCGTGGTTCGCTGATCTCGGCGGGCGACTGCTCGGGCCCGAACTCGGCGCAGCTGATCATTGGCATCCGCCCGAATGACGATCACACCAACAGCACATCTGCCCACAGCACCAGGAGAACGCACATGACCCGAATCGACGGCCGCGCCGACGACGAACTCCGCCCGATCACGTTCGAGCGCGACTACACGGAGATGGCGGCCGGCAGTGTGCTGGTAACGTTCGGCAAGACGCGTGTGCTGTGCACTGCGTCGGTCGACGAGAACGTCCCGCGCTGGATGAAGAACACCGGCAAGGGTTGGGTGACCGCGGAGTATTCGATGTTGCCGGGCGCATCGCCTGAGCGAATCGATCGTGAAGCAGCGAAGGGCAAGCAGAGCGGACGGACCGTCGAGATCCAGCGACTGATCGGTCGTTCTTTGCGGGCGGCCTGCGACATGCAGCTGCTCGGCGAGCGTCAAGTGGTGGTCGACTGCGACGTGTTGCAGGCAGACGGTGGCACACGTACCGCGAGCATCTGCGGCGGATACCTCGCGTTGCACGATGCGTTGACCCGCGTGGTGCAGAACAAGCTGATCCGTGAGCATCCTCTTCATTCATATTGCGCGGCCATCAGCGTCGGCATCGTCGATGGTCTGCCGGTGCTCGACCTGCCGTACGTCGAGGACTTTGCCGCCGAAGTCGACATGAACGTGGTGATGCTCGCCAAGCAAGGCGAAGAGCAGCGCTTCGTCGAAGTGCAGGGAACCGCAGAAGGTGCCGCATTCTCGCGAGTTGAGCTCGACCTGTTGTTGGAACTGGCCTCCGGTGGCTTGACGGAGATCATGGCGTTGCAAGCGGAGATGGTCTCGGTCCCGCCCCAGCCGCGCCCGCTCGGTCGGTGACCACGCTGTGATGCGGTTGGTGTGTGCGTCAGCGAATCCCGACAAGGTCGTCGAGATCGCGGCCATCCTGGGCGACGTCGTCGATCTGCTACCACGACCGTCCGATGTGCCCGACGTTGTGGAGGATGCCGACACGCTGACCGGTAATGCGCGGTTGAAGGCCTACGCAATCTGTGCCGCGACCGGTCTTCCCGCCCTCAGTGATGACACCGGGCTCTTCGTCGACACGCTCGGCGGAGCACCGGGCGTCTATGCGGCGCGGTACGCAGGCGAGGAGGCCACGTACGCAGACAATCGTGCCAAGCTGCTGCAGGAGTTGAACGGCGTCGAGGACCGGTCCGTCAGTTTCGTGTCGGTGGTGATGGTCGTGTGGCCCGACGGGCGCGAGCTCGCATTCGAAGGCGTGTGCAGGGGAGTGATCGCGTTGAAGGAGCTCGGCGATCGCGGATTCGGGTACGACCCGGTTTTCATTCCCGACGATGGCGACGGGCGTTCGTTCTCGCAGATGAGCGAGGACGAGAAGAACCGGCTCTCGCACCGTGGCCGAGCTCTTCGCGGCCTGCTCGAGGCGTTGCGCAGCGCCGAGGAAAGGTGATGGTCGCAGGTGTCGAGTTCCGGGATGTTCACGCGACAGGCCCGAGACGGGTCAGGATGAGACGATCGAGCTGTAGCTCCTCCGCTTGATCGCGGACGTCGTCGACGTCGTCGAACGTCCATCCACTGATCTCGAACGGCTTGTCGCCTGCTGCGTCTCGTGCGGCGTCGACGAACTCGGCGGCGCGGTCGTGGGTGAGCCGGACGTTGATGCCGTCCGCGACCTGCCCGGCGATCCTGGCCAGTCGAACACTGTTGACACCGACGATCACTGGTATGCGTTCGGGGAGCGCGCGTATCCGTCGGATCTGTTCGACAACTGCAGCGTGGCGCTCGGATATGTCGGCGTTGAGAGGAATGTCTCGGATGTGATGTTCTGCGCTCCACTTGCTGTTGGGCGACGTGCCCGCTCCGAGACCGAGGACAAATCGGCCGTCGCTGATGCGTTGCACGCTCGATGCAGCTGCAGCAAGCACCGCCGGATGACGGTTGGCGACGTTGGCCACGAGCGTGCCGATCCCGATGGTCGTCGTAGTCGCCGACAGTGCGCCGAGCAACGTGAAACACTCGAGCATCGGCCGGTCGCCTTGGATCGTGGAACCGTCCAAATGATCGAAGACCCAGGTGGTGTGATATCCCTCGGCCTCGGCGCGCACGATGGCGTCGCGCAGGACGGGCCAGTCGTTGGCACCTGGGCTGAATTGAATGTCGATCTTCATGGAGTTCCAGCGTCTGATGCCAGCGATTGTTTGTTCGTGCGGGCGGAGGGACTTGAACCCACACTCCTTGCGGAACAGGGACCTAAACCCT
>JBDTWJ010000255.1:0-2903 GCA_040006755.1 Ilumatobacteraceae bacterium
GGACCGGCATACGGGGTGAACATCCCGTGAGTCATGAATCCCATGCCGAACGTCGTCGGCATCACCAGACACAGGTCTGGCTCGCCTGCCGGTGTGATCGTCGTGCGGGCGCGCTCGCGAACTTCGTCATCGAGCAGTCGCACTCCGTCGACCGGCGCCATGGTCGCGGCATAGACCTTCGCCAAGGCTGCAGCTGTGCCGATCCCATTCGCGGCTGGGATCTCGGCTGCATGAACGTCGCGGCGATTGAAGATGTCGTCGACCTTGAACGCACCGTTGAGGAACAGGGCGCGGCCACCGCGCGTCTCAGGACCGAGGAACATCTCCAACATGGCTTGGATGGTCGGATCAGGGTTGTCTTCGTTCAATGGCCTGCCGATGATCGGTGAGACTCGGGACGCCATCGTCTCCGGCAGGCCGATCCACAACTCGACACCCAACGGACCAGCGATCTCGTCGGCGACGAACTGCCCGGGTGAACGACCATCGGTGCGTCGGATGAGCTCGCCTGCCAACCAGCCGAACGTCAGCGCGTGGTAACCATGACCTGAGCCGATCGGCCAATCCGGTTCGGTGTCGGCCATCATCGCCGTGATCGTCTTCCAGTCGAGCGCATCGGCGATGGTCACGGGTGCGTCGGGTGCAATCAGCCCACACTGATGGCTCAGCAACTGGGCGACGGTTGCCCCGCCTTTGCCGTGGGCGGCGAACTCGGGCCAATAGGTCGCGACCTTCTCGTTGTAGTCGATCAGCCCGCGCTGCACGCACATAGCGACTGCGATCGCAACGATGCCCTTTGTGGTGCTGAACACCAGCTGCAGGGTGGAATCGTCGTACGGCCGTTCGCCGGTGACATCGAACGACCCGCCCCAGATGTCGACCACTTTGACGCCTCGGTGGTACACGGCAGCCGATGCACCGAGCTCTTCACCGAGCTCGAAGTTCCTCTCGAACGCAGCCTTGACTGGCTCCCAACCGGGTGCGACGAACCCGCCGACGTTGATGTGAGTCATGGCGTGACGGTATCGGGGTTCATGCGTCGTCTACGATCGCCCGCAGCGTCTCGATCTGATGAACAGCGTCGGGACCGACCGGGTTGACCGAGAGCACGGTGACTCCCGCTTCCTTGTAGGCAGCCACCCGATCCTTGATGTAACTGGCGGGTCCAACCAGGTTGGACAATTCCAGCCACTCCCCCGGCACATGTGCGGCAGCCTCGTCCTTCTTGCCGTCGAGGTAGAGGTCCTGGATGTCGACGGCTTCCTGCTCGTACCCGTACTCACGGCAGATGTCGTTGTAGAAGTTCTTGCCGCGCGCGCCCATCCCACCGACGTACAGCGCGGTCATCGGCCTGGCGAAGTCGAGGATGGCGCTCTGCTTTTCGCCGACCAGGTCGTCGCCGATCGCCAGCATGCCGCCGGCGGAGATGTCGAGCCGAGGTCGCGATGGGTCGCGTTTGGCGAGCCCGGCCTTCAACTGGTCGCCCCACACCTTGTGGTACTTCTCGGGGATGAACATGATGGGCAGCCAGCCATCCGCGATCTCCGCGGTGGCCGTGACGCTGAGACCCTTGAGGCTCGCCCACCAGATCGGGATTTCGTTGCGCAGGGGATGGTTGATGAGCTTCAATGGCTTGCCCAGCCCTGTTCCCTGACCTTGGGGCAGCGGCGCCTGGAAGGTTTGACCCTGGAAGTCGAACTTCTCCTCGCGCTTCCAGATCATGCGGCAGGCCTCGATGTACTCCTTGATGCGCTGCATCGGCTTCTCGTATGGAACGCCGTGGAAGCCTTCGACGACTTGCGCACCACTGGCTCCGAGACCGAGCACGAACCGGCCATCGCTGACGTAGTCGCACCCTGCGGCCGTCATGGCGGTGAGCGCGGCCGTGCGCGAGTACACGTTGATGATTCCGGTGCCGATCTCCACGCGCTCGGTCTTCGCGGCCAGGTATCCGATCTGGCTGATCGCATCGAAGCTGTATGCCTCCGCGACCCACACCTGATCGAGCCCCGCCTTCTCGTACTCGGTCACGCCCTGCACGGCTTCCTTGAAGCCGCCCGAGTAGTTGATCATCATCGACAACTTCATGGCTTCGATCCCCGATCATCGCGAGACAGCGCGCTGTTGAGATTGCCAGACCGCAGGCCTTCGAGATCGAGCGTGACATATGCGTATCCCGCGTCCTTGACAGCAGCAACAACATCGGCGCGGCACGCGATCACGTTGGCAAGCCGTTCAACCGGCATCTCGATGCGAGCCGTATCGCCGTAGTGTCGGACTCGAAGCTCCGCGAACCCGAGTCGTTTGAGCGCGGCCTCTGCACGGTCGACCTGACTGAGCAATGCCACCGTGACCTCCGTTCCATACGGCACGCGGCTTGCCAGGCAGGCAGCGGCAGGTTTGTCCCACGTTCGCAGGCCGAGAGCGCGCGACGCGGTACGTACATCGTCCTTCGTGAACCCTGCCGTCACGAGGGGAAACACTGCGCCGCGTTCGTCCGCTGCCAGTTGACCAGGGCGATGATCGCCGAGATCGTCGAGGTTGACACCCAACACGACAGTTGCGCCGTCCGACTCCGCCATCGGCCCGACAACATCCATCAACTCTGCTTTGCAGTGATAACAGCGGTCGCCGTCGTTGATCCGGTAAGCGGCCTGCTCCATCTCGTGGGTGACGACAGGAGTCCAGTGCAATCCCCATTCGTCGGCGAGCGCGCGGCAATCAGCCTCTTCATCACCTGCGAGTGACGGAGAAACGGCGGTGACGGCGTGGGCATCGTCTCCCAAGACCTGTTGAGCGACGGCCGCAAGGAACGCGCTATCGGCACCGCCGCTGAAGGCCACGACCACTCGACCGAGGCGGGTCAACTCCGCGCGCAGAGCGTCGAGCTTGTCATCGATCAG
>JBDTWJ010000256.1:0-2884 GCA_040006755.1 Ilumatobacteraceae bacterium
CTTGACCGACCCGAGCGACGAGGTGAACGAGTTGTTCGACAAGGCTGGGCTGCGCGCGCCCGACGGGTCGCCGCTCAACATCTTCGCAACGCTCGCCCACCATCCCGCTCTCCTCCGCCGCTGGCTCGTATTCGCTGCCCATGTGCTCGCCAAGAGCTCGCTGCCGCCGCGCGATCGCGAGCTGCTCATTCTGCGCACAGGGTGGCGATGCAGTTCGCAGTACGAGTTCAGCCAGCATGCCGTGATCGCCTTGCGCAGTGACATCACAGCGGACGAGGTCGAGCGCACCAAGTGGCCCATTGACCAGGGAGATTGGGTCGATCACGACGCTGCCCTGCTGAATGCCGCCGACGAGCTGCACGACGATGCCTATATCAGCGACGCGACGTGGACAACGCTGGCGTCCCGGCTGGCCGATCAGCAGATGCTCGACGTGATCTTCACCGTTGGCAACTACCACACGGTGTCATTTGCCCTCAACAGTTGTGGCGTGCAACTGGACGATGGTGTGCCGCCCGCGATGTAGTTACAGGTCGCGACCAATATCCACCAACGGTCGCGCGACCTCGGCTACAACTGTTGGCGTTGCTCAGTTCGCTCGCCAGCCCGAACAGACGATTGGAGTTGCGTTGACCGATCTCGTCCCTACCCATGCTCGTCATAGCGATGTCAAGGGGGGTGTACGGACTCGGATGGTGCTGGACACCTCGGTGCTCGTCGCCGACCCGATGTGCATCGCTAGCTTCGTCGGCGTCGACGTTGTCATCCCGCTGACGGTCATCGAAGAGCTCGATGGTTTGAAGAGTCGTGTTGACGACGTCGGTCGTGCGGCCCGCACCGCACTGCGCACCGTCGAAGAGCTCCGTGTGAATGCCGGCGGCTCACTGGCCGATCCCACGCCGGTGGGCGACGGCTCGTCGACCTCCACCGTGCGGATCGAGATCAACGGTGTGCAGAAGCACCTGTTGATCGAACACGGCCTCGACCCGTCCGGTCCCGACAACCGGATCATCGGCGCGGCTTTGGGCCAGCAGATGTACGGGCCGACATGTGTCGTCTCCAACGACGCAGCGTTACGGATCAAAGCTGCCCATCTCGGCCTGCAGGCCGAAGAGCATCGCCCTGTCGGCCGCAGCATGTCGACGCGTCCAGCCGGGTGGGGCACGTTCGAGGCGGCGCACGAGGCAATCGATTGCCTCTACGCGGCCGGAGCGATCGCCGCCGATTCCGTTCCTGCGTGCAGCCAGCTGCACGAGAACGGGTTCGCAGTGCTGCGCGCCGGGTCACAATCCGCGCTGGCTCGCCGTGTCGATGACGACCTGACGCTGTTGCACCACAATGCTCCGGAAGCGTGGGGGTTGCGAGCCCGATCGAAAGAACAGCGATTCGCGCTCGAGCTACTAATGGATCCCGACGTCAGCGTCGTCGCCCTCGATGGTCGAGCCGGCACGGGTAAGACGCTGCTGGCGATCGCCGCCGGCCTCGAGCAGGTCGTCGAGAGTCGCCGCTACGAGCGGCTGGCCGTCTACCGCCCTCTGATACCCGTTGGGCGAGCCGAGGTCGGCTTCCTGCCCGGCACGCTCGAGGAGAAGCTGGATCCGTGGATGTCGGCGATTCACGATGCCATCGTCGCTCTCACCGATCAGCGCAGCAGCCACGACGCCACGCGCCTCATCGACGAACTGATCGGCCGCAACCAACTGTCGCTCGAATCGGTCACCTTCCTGCGCGGTCGATCTTTGCACCGCCAGATCGTCGTGGTCGACGAGGCCCAGAACCTGGAGCCGACCACGCTCAAGACGGTGCTGACCCGCATCGGCGAGGGCACCAAGGTGATCTTCACCGGCGATACCAGCCAGATCGATGCCCCCTACATGGGCGAGTCGAACAACGCCTTGGCAGTGCTGATCCAGGCATTCGCCGGACAGAGTTGTTTCGGTCACATCACCCTGTCGTCGTGCGAGCGAAGCACCGTCGCCAGCCTCGCCGCCGAGCTGCTCTAGGCGCTCGGCCATCGCGGTCCGGTCGAGTGGAGTGTTTCCCGACACCACGGGTGAGCAGCAAGCACTCTGTGAGACCTTTGGGCTTGCGTCGCCGCGCCCAGCGGCGGCTACGTCGAGCGTTCGGGGAACGATGCGCCTTCGTTGACCAGGAAGCAGAGGCAGAACGGGTGCCCGGCAGGATCCGCGTACACCTGGAAGCCGTCGCCGGTGGTGTTGCCCGCGGCTTGCTTCAACACGCGCGCGCCGAGGCGCATGACCTGGTCGTGGGCGGCCCGAAAGTCCTCGACCCAGAGATCCAGATGGATCTGCTGCGACGGTGACCCCTCGGGCCAGTCGGGCGCGATGTGGTCGGGAGCAAACTGCACGCCCACCCGTGGCTCGCCCTCGACTACCACCATGTGAAAATCGCCGTCAGGATGAACCTCGCCTCCGAGCACGCCCGCCCAGAAGGTGCTCACGGCGCGCACGTCAGCGGCGTCGAATGTCACGACCTGATATCTGATCTTCATGCGCGAAGTTCGCGGCACTCCGACGCGGACATCCAAACTCTCGACGCGCTTACTGAAGAGCGGGGCGGAGCAGGAGCGCCCGACTGGTGTCTGCGATCCAAGATTCGATGCGATCGAGCGACCAGCCGTAGCGGTCTCGAAGCAAGAAGGCGAACTGGACGTCGGTGATCGCCGCGAGTGTGTCGACCGCCTGTTCGACATTGACTGACTCGTCGAGCGCGTTCATCGCCCGCAATCGCTCGACGGCCATGCGGGCTCCTCCGACGTGCCGATTGTGGCCCTCGTCGACGACGACTTGAAGATCAGATTCGACGGATGCCGGTGACGAGCGCGTGGATGATGTCGCCGCAGTGTTCGAGTATCGACCTCGTG
>JBDTWJ010000257.1:0-2884 GCA_040006755.1 Ilumatobacteraceae bacterium
AGATCTGCACGGTGTTGCCACTGAAGTAGCTGACGAACGGCTCGTCGGGGAACGTCGTGATCTGTGTCTCGTTGCCGCGGCTCGAGAAATGGATCAACGCGTCGCCGGCCACCTCGTCGGCGAATCGCGTACAGCGGTCGCACAAGATGCAACGTTCACGGTCGAGCAACACGAGATCGCTGATGGGGATCGGCTTCTCGAAGTGACGCTTCTCCTCGATGTAGCGGCTCTCGCCAGGACCATGGCTGAACGCCTGATCCTGCAGTGGACACTCGCCACCCTTGTCGCACACCGGACAGTCGAGCGGATGGTTGATGAGGAGCATCTCGATGATGCTCTCTTGCGCGTGCAACGCAGCCTGGCTCTGGGTGTTGACCACCATGTCGGGGGCCACCGTGACCATGCACGAGACCTGCAACGCAGGCCCGCGGCCGGTGTCGATGTCGACCAGGCACATGCGGCACATGCCGACGGAACTCATCCGCTCGTGGTAGCAGAAGCGCGGGATGTAATCGCCGACATTTTGGGCAGCGGCAATCACGAGATCGCCCTTGCGCGCAACCACCGGACGGCCGTTGATGGTCAGTCGTACTTCGTTGGGATCGGGCGGCGGCGCGTCCGGCGCCGCCACTGCATCGGTCCCGGGGTTGGTGCCCGACTCGATGCTGGTCATTCGCTCGCTCCGACCGACACTGGAATCAATGTGCGCTGAGTGATCTTGGCCTCGAACTCGTCTCGGAAGAGCACGAGGGCCGAATCGACGGCTGTGTACGCGGACGGACCCACGAAACAGATCGTGGTCATCTTGAACGGGAAGGGCTTCGCTTCGAGACCGAGCCGTTCGCTGGCAGCGTGAGGGAACTCGCCTGGGCAGATCATTTGCCCGATCTCGAAGAGTTGATCGAGATCGCGCGTGGTGCCGTGACCATCGACAAGGCGCTTCATGATCCGTTCCAGCCATGTGCCGCCTTCGCGGCACGGCGTGCACTTGCCGCACGACTCGTGGGCATAAAAACGCACGAGTGAATAGGCCGCAGCAACGATGTCGGTGGTCTCGTCCATCACCATGACGGCACCGGACCCCAGCATCGAACCGGCCGCACCGACCAACTTGGATTCGAACGGCAGGTCGAGCTGATCGGGCAGGAACCACGGAGCCGAACCGCCGCCAGGTACGAACGCCTTGAGCCGGTTCTCGTCGCGGATACCGCCACAGAACTCGTCGCCGTACAGGAGATCGCGGAACGTGGTCGTGCCGTTGATGATTTCGAAGACACCGGGCCGTTTCACATGTCCGGAGACCGCGACCATGCGCGTGCCGGGCGAAGTCGGAGTGCCGATCGCGGTGTATGCCGCGACGCCCTCACGCATCAGCCACGGCAGGTTGGCCAGCGTCTCGACGTTGTTGACGATGGTCGGCTTGCCGTACAGACCGATCGCCGCAGGGAAGTACGGAGGCTTGAGACGAGGCATGCCGCGATTGCCCTCGAGGCTTTCGATCAGCGCTGTCTCTTCGCCCACCACATACGCCCCGGCACCCCAATGCAACACGATGTCGACGCCAAAGTTGCTGCCAAGGATGTTCTGACCGACATAGCCGGCCGCATAAGCCTCGTTGAGCGCCGTGGCGACGCGTTCCTGCGCAAGCGCCATCTCGCCGCGGATGTAGAGGAAGCACTGCGACAGCCCAGCCGCGTAGCAGGCGATCAGGCATCCCTCGATGAGCTGGTGGGGATCCAACTCCATCAGCAAGCGGTCCTTGTACGTGCCGGGTTCGCTCTCGTCGCCGTTGACAACGAGGTAGCGCGGCCACACCGCCTGCGGGGTGAGGCCCCACTTCACGCCTGCCGGGAACCCCGCGCCACCGCGACCGAGCACGGTTGCGCTCTTGACATCGGCATGCACGTCGACCGGCGACTTGGCGAGCGCTGCCTGTAGACCCTTGTAGCCGTCGGTCGCCAGGAAGCGCTGGAGAGTGTGCGAATCCTCGTATTGAAACCTTGACGTCACGATCTGCGGACGGTCGCCGCCGACGAAACCGGGAGCGTGCGGGTACGTGGCGCCGATCACTTCGGTGCCTCGGTCGATGCGGGCATCCACACCGGAGCGGTGGTGACTTCGTCGGGCGGAAACACACCGACAGCGCGATCAGCGGGGATGTGCTGACGAACGCGCGCGACGGTGCCGTGCGGCGGCACCTCGCCATCGAGCCGGCCACCTTGCAGATCATCGAGCAACGTCTCGAGATCCGACTGCGTGACGCGGTAGCGGAACCGGTAGTTGACCTGCAAGCACGGTGCCTCGGTGCAAGCGGCCTGGCACTCGGCGCGCTCCAAAGTGACCAACCCGTCGGCTGTCGTGCTTCCCGCCTTGATACCGAGATGTTGCTCGGCGTGATGCATCAACTCCTCGGCGCCCAGCAACGCGCACGACAGGGTCGTGCAGATGTTGACCAGGTACTTGCCCACCGGCTCGAACTTGAACATCTCGTAGAACGTCGCGGTGCCGAGAATCTCGGCAGATGTTGCACCGACGAGCTCGCCGACGTGTTTGATGGCCTCGTTGGTGACATAGCCGTCTTGCTGCTGGGCAAGGTGCAGCAGAGGAATCGTCGCCGATCGTGCCTTGGGGTAGCGGCCGATGATCTCCTTCGCATACACCACATTGGCCTCATTGAGACGAGCCATCAGCGATCCACTTCACCGAGAACGGGATCGACGCTGGAGATCACAGCGACGGCGTCGGCGATGAATCCGCCGCGGAGCATGTGTGGCATGCACTGGATGTTGACGAAGCTCGGTGCGCGGACGTGCAGACGATACGGCGTGGCCGACCCATCACTGGCGATGTAGCAACCGATCTCGCCGCGCGGGCTCTCGATGGC
>JBDTWJ010000258.1:0-2757 GCA_040006755.1 Ilumatobacteraceae bacterium
CATCGAGGTCGGGCTTGTCGATGACCGGCATCGGGTACGCGAGCGTGACAAGCGCGACACTCCTCGATCGAGTCCGCACAAGATCGGGCGCACGATCGTGAAGCTGATCGAGGGTCTTGGTGATGTGCCATCGGCGATCGGGATCGGCATCCCCGGAGTGATCCACAAGGGTCGTGTGCTCGAGGTGCCGAATCTTGCCGGCTGGGACGATTCGTTCGACATCGTCAGCATGATCGAGGACCACTTTGGTGTGCCTGTTGCGCTCGGCAACGACGCCAACGTCGGCCTGCTCGGTGAGTGGCTTGCCGGTTCCGCGGTCGGTGTTGACGACGTCCTCGGCGTGTGGATGGGCACCGGTATCGGCGGAGGTCTGATTCTCGATGGTCGGCCATTCACCGGATCGCGTGGTTCGGCAGGCGAGATCGGCCATGTCGTGACCCACTACGGCGGCGCGCTGTGCACCTGTGGTCGACGAGGGTGCATCGAGGCCTACGCCGGTCGGCGTTCATTGGCCGCCATCGTCTCGTCGATGGTCGACGCCGGGCGACACACGTCGCTGTTCGACATACAGCGCCACGAGAAGAAGTCGAAGCTGACCTCGAAGGTGTGGGCCCGAGCACTCGAAGAGGGTGACGAACTCGCCGTGGAGCTGTTCGACATGGCGATCGAGGTGGTGGCTGGAGGTATCGGGTCGGTGGTCAACATGGTCGATGTTCAGCTCGTGGTCATCGGCGGCGGCATTGCAGAAAAGCTTGGGCAGGATCTCGCTGATCGCATCGCCCGCCAGGCCCGCCCGTGGATCTTGCATCCCAGCCCGAAACTGAAGTTCGTCGTTGCTGCGCTCGGAGACGACTCGGGCATCGTCGGCGCGGCGTCTATCGGGCGTGCTCGCCTGCTCGACACCTGACCACATCGAAGGAGCGCACATGGAGGTCCGAGTCGGCCCAGAGGCGGTCACGATTCACAGCGACACCGAGTTCGCGGTGTCGGAACTCAACGGCGAAATGTCATCGACCAGCGAGCAGGGCTACTTTGCATCCGACACTCGATTGGTGTCGGGCTACCGGCCGAAGCTCTGCCGAGAGCGGTAGTTGAGGTTCGACGCCGTGGGCTGCCCGGCACCACACGGATAAACCGTGACGTTCAACGCGACGGCCGTCGCGCCTGCGGTACACCGCCCCGACCGGCGACCGCGAGCTCGAACGTGGACCCGGTTCCACGCGGTCCATCACCTGCGAACAGCCCATCGATCGTGTGCTGCCCGACCCGGGTGTCGGCCAAACGGGCCGGGGCGAGCGCCACGAAGTCCGTCCCACCTCGCAACATGATCACCCGGTTCACGTTGGTGCGGATCGCCACTGCCCCGCCGCTCGTCAATCGGGGTTCGGCAGTTGCGGCAACGAGCGCATTCGTTGCCGATCCGAACGCACTGTTTGTCGAATTCACATCACCCCTGAGGCCCCGCGCCGGAGCGAACGTGGTAGCGCCGGCATCGTTGATGCCGCCGTTGTCGATCGCCGGGTGGGTCAGGACGTAACTCCCGCCGGGATGTGCGTCGGCACGAAATCATCCCAGTGGAGTGTTTGGTGCCCGCTCGTGGTGGTCTGAAACACTCCACCAGATCTCCTGCCCGAATGCCAACTCGACCGTGGCGACTCGTGCTCCCACTACGCCGACATCGACCTCCCGAACAGGGGCCAGAGGACATCACAAGCCGCAGGCAAGAGCGGCTCGAGCGCAGCAACCGGGCATGCGCCTGGTTGTATTGACGCGTGCGACGCGAGATCACCGGGTTCCATCAAGACGAAGCTCGGGATTGGGTAGCGGAGTTGGCGTGCCATCACGCTCAACACGTTCGGCATCGTCCTCCGTTCGTGCTGCGGGCGTGGGTGGAGACGGCGGCGGGACGCGCCGACCACGTGGGAGCGACACTCGATTGCCCGCTCTGCGATCGAGCCGAGCTTCCGGACGGTCTCGCCGTGGTGCGAACCGCCGGGCCGTTCGACGAAACGACGTTGCCGGCGGGGCTGCGTCGCAACCATCGTGTCGCTGATGGCACGTGGGCCGTGCTGCGAGTATTGACCGGTTCCGCCCACTTCGCGATGCAGACCACGCCCGCGGTTGAGTGCGATTTGCGTGCAGGTGATCGCCAGCCGATCCCGCCCAGTGTTCTCCACTCGCTTGAACTCATCGAGGGTTGTGTCGAAGTGGATTTCCTTGTCCCGCTACGTTGCTGAATGTCGTGGATTCAGGTCAGGCAGGGACCGACACCACGTAGGGCACCGCGCGCCCAGTATCGGCATCTGCGAGTCGAGTGAGAATCCACGCCGCTAGGTACTGGCCGGACACGCAGCCCGAGAACCGGGAGCCGATGACCTGGCGCGACGGGTCGCGAGGAAGCGACGCCAGGAACTTCTCGTCGTCGGCGTATTCCCGAGTCTCGATACCGCGGCGCGCCACGCACGGGTCGTGCATTGTTCTCACCTCAGCTCGACTGCGCGGACCACCTGACCCTGCCGATGTGGGCGAGGGTACAGAGCGTTGCGTGAGGAAACGATGTCCCGAGGAACCGTGTTACACCCATTTGTCATAGTTGGGGGATGAGGACGACCGAGGTTCAAGAGTTGGTGGGGCGGTTGGCGGCCGTCGATGCCGGCTGCGCTGATTGGGCTTCGCTTCGGGTCGCGGTTGATGATGTGCGTCGGTTGCGGTCGTGGGTTGATGGTCGCGAGGTTGCGGTGGCACGAGCAGTTGCTG
>JBDTWJ010000259.1:0-2694 GCA_040006755.1 Ilumatobacteraceae bacterium
GATCGTCGGTCATGCCGGCCGGCTCGAAGCGCATGTTGGTGAACGCCTCGACGAACGCCCGCATTGGCACCCCATATTGCAGGCCGTAGCTGATGCTCTTGGCGAAGGCGTCCATGATGCCGCTGAGCGTGGAGCCCTGCTTCGACACGGTGAGGAAGATCTCGCCCGGACGGCCGTCGGCATACTCGCCGATGTTGGCAAAGCCTTTGCAGTCGGCGACACGGAACTCGAAGGTGCGCGCATTGCGTGTGCGAGGCAGCTTCTGGCGGGTCGGGTTGTTGATGTGGATGACCCGCTCGACAATCCGCTCGACGGTCTGCGAGGCCATCGATGTCGGCGTGTCGACGCCCTCGCCATCCTTCTTCGCAGTCGACAACGGCTGGCCGACCTTGCAGTTGTCGCGGTACACCGCGACAGCCTTGAGGCCAAGTTCCCACGACAGTTGGTGCAGAGCCTCGATGTCTTCGACCGACGCCTCTTCGGGCATGTTGACCGTCTTGGAGATCGCGCCTGACAAGAACGGCTGCGTTGCGCCCATCATGCGAACGTGACCCTCGTAATGGATCGTGTTGTCGCCCATGGAGCAGGCGAACACCGGCACATGCTCTCCGGCGAGGTGCGGGGCGCCGATGATGGTCTTCTCGCGGTCGACGTAGGCGACGATGTCGTCGATCTGGGTCGCCGAGTAGCCGAGCTTGCGAAGTGCACGCGGCACGGTCTGATTGACGATCTGCATGTTGCCGCCACCGACGAGCTTCTTGAACTTCACCAGGCCGAGATCGGGCTCGATGCCCGTGGTGTCGCAATCCATCATCAGGCCGATGGTGCCCGTCGGTGCCAGTACCGATGCCTGGCTGTTGCGCACGCCGTATTCCTCGCCGTCGCGCACGGCAACTTCCCATGCGTGCTGGCTGGCGGCCGTGACCTCGGCAGGCACAGCGTCGGCGCCCTCGATCTCGTAGCTGGCGTCGCGGTGCATCCGCAATACGTTGAGCATGTATCGCTCGTTGTCGGCGAACCCGGCGAACGCGCCCATTCGACTCGCTGTGCGCGCACTGGTGGCGTAGGCGTGACCGGTCATCAGTGACGTCAGGGTGGCTGCCCACGCACGGCCCTCGACCGAGTCGTAGGGCAGTCCGAGCGCCATCAGCAGAGCGCCGAGGTTGGCGTAACCGATGCCCAACTGGCGGAACTGACGGCTGGTGTCGGCGATCTTCTCGGTCGGGTAGTCGGCTCGGCCGACGAGGATCTCTTGTGCGGTGAAGATGATCTCGATGGTGTGCATGTAGCTCTCGACGTCGAAGTTGCCTTCCTCGTCGAGGTAGTGCAACAGGTTGATCGACGCCAGGTTGCAGGCCGAGTTGTCGAGGTGCATGTATTCGCTGCACGGATTGGAACCGTTGATTCGGCCGGTGGCATGAGCGGTGTGCCACTTGTTGATCGTTGTGTCGAACTGCAGGCCAGGGTCGGCACATTCCCACGACGCGGTGGCCATCTCGCGCCACAGGTCTCGGGCACGCACGGTGCGAACAACCGAGCCATCCTTGACCGCGTACAGGTTCCAATCGGCGTCGTCGGTGACGGCCTGCATGAAGTCGTCGCTGACCCGTACCGAGTTGTTGGCGTTCTGGTACTGAATGCTGAAGCTGTCGGATCCGTCGAGATCCATGTCGAAACCGGCGTCGCGTAGTACCCGTGCCTTGCGCTCCTCTTTGGCCTTGCACCACACGAATTCTTCGATGTCGGGGTGATCGACGTTGAGGATGACCATCTTGGCGGCACGGCGGGTCTTGCCACCGCTCTTGATGGTGCCCGCTGATGAATCGGCGCCGCGCATGAAGCTGACTGGCCCGCTGGCCGTACCGCCACCGTTGAGCAGCTCGTAGCTCGAGCGGATATTCGAGAGGTTGATGCCGGAGCCGGACCCGCCCTTGAAGATCACGCCCTCTTCGCGGTACCAGTTGAGGATGCCGTCCATCGTGTCTTCGACAGCGAGGATGAAGCACGCGCTGGCCTGCTGCGGTACGCCCTTGACGCCGATGTTGAACCACACCGGGCTGTTGAATGCAGCGCGCTGGGTCACGAGGATGTGCTTCAGCTCTTCGTTGAAGGCCTCGACCTCGTGAGGATTGACGAAGTATCCGCCGTCGACACCCCAGCGGCTGATGGTGTCTGCGACGCGGTCGATGACCTGGCGCAGCGATGATTCGCGCTCCGGTGTGCCGAGCGTGCCCCGGAAGTACTTCTGGGCGACGATGTTGGTGGCGTTGAGCGACCAACCGACCGGGAACTCGACGCCGAGCTGCTCAAAAGCAACCGTTCCGTCTTTCCAGTTGCTGATCCGCGCGTCGCGGCGCTCCCACTGCACCTGCTGGTATGGGTGTGTACCCGCCGTTGTGAAATGGCGGTTGATCCCGATGGCCAGTCGTTCTGGTGCCAGTGACATGTGGAGCTCCTTTGGGAGTCGTGAGAGACGGTATCGATTGAGTTGCACGACCACAAGATGTGGTAGCGAGGGTCGCCCCCGACCCGCACCCACCACAAGCGGTTGTGAGATTACAGCACTGTAGTTACACCCATGTCAATGCTATCGCTCACATTGAACAAGAAAGGATCCTGACCAGCGACTACTGGCTTGATTTCGGCCAGCAGCGGAAGATTCGTCCTCCGCAAACCTGAGTTGCTTTCGGCCAG